>JBBSHN010000096.1:0-8226 GCA_038252945.1 Propionibacteriales bacterium
AAGGGAGCGTGCCATTGAGAGCCGGCCGGCACCACGACGTCTCCCACCGTCTGGCCCACCGACCTCTAAGCCCGCCGGGCGAACTGCCGGCGGCTGCTGGGGCACCTCGATGAGCGGCGCAACGTTCGCCGAACAGCTCCGTGCGCATCGCGCCGCCGCCGGGCTTACGCAGGCAGGGCTCGCGGAGCGCGCCGGCATCAGTGAACGGGCGGTCAGCGACATCGAGCGCGGCCTGCGCCGACACGTTTACGCGGTCACCGCTCGATCTCTCGCCGATGCACTGGGACTCGACCCGCCCGACGCTGCCGCGTTCGGGGCCGCAGCTAAACCTGCACGCTCCACATCCCTGCCGTCCGCCGGACCGGTGTGGGGCACCGGCTGGCGCAACCTTCGGCGTACCTCGATGCTCGGGCGCGAAACCGAGCTCGACCAGGTTCTGGACGCACTCACCGACCAGAGCACCCGTCTGCTGACGATCACGGGGACGGGTGGCGTAGGCAAATCCAGGCTGGCAGCCGAGGTCTGCTGGCGCATCGAGAGCGACGAACCTGGCCGGCTGCTCTGGGTGCCTCTGGCCGGGTTGCTCCAGTCAGACCTGCTGTTGGCGACCGTGGCCACGGCGCTGGGTGTGAGCGCAGGAGCGGGGGAGGAGCTTCCGGCAGCGCTGGCGCGCGTGCTCGACCAGCGCAGGACGCTTCTGGTGCTCGACACGTTCGAGCGGCTGCTCGATGCCGCCCCCGCCCTGGGCGCTTTGCTCGACATGGCTGCGCATCTGCAAATCCTCGTCACCAGCCGGTCGCCACTACGCGTCCGTGGCGAAAGGGAGCAGCCACTCGACGCGCTGCCGGTGCCGGTGGCGGCTGAGCTCTTCAGGGAGCGGGTACGGTCCGCACGGCCCGGGCTCAACCTCGAGGATGGTGACGCCGCTAGGCTGGTCGCCGGCATCTGCCGCCCCCTCGCCGGTGTGCCGCTCGCATTGGAGCTCGCCGCTTCACGGGTCCGGCACATGCCGCTCCACCTCCTGAGCCTCGTGCTCGAGCAACCGCTTCAGGTGCTGACCGACGGTGAGCGCGACCTCCCCGAGCGGCAGCGGACGATGCGTAGCACGATCAGCTGGAGCCACGATCTTCTTGGCGCGGGCGACAAGGCGGTGTTCCGCCGGCTGGCGACATTCGCGGGGGGATGGACGCTCAACGCCGCTGAGCAGGTCTGTGCCGCCGACCGCGTGATCGCGGCGATCAGCCGGCTGTGCGAGCACGGGTTAGTCGAACCCGATCCCGGCACGTCGCCGGCGCGTTGGCATCTCCTCGACCCGATCCGCGAGTACGCCGCCGAGCAACTTGCCGCTTCCCCCGAGGCTGAGATGGTCGCGCGGCGGCACGCGGAGTTCTATGCCGAGCACGCCGCAACAGCAGCTCCGCTGCTGCTCGGCAGCGAACAGGCCGAGACCCGGAGGCTGATACGGGACGAGGTCGCAAACTTGCGCGTCGCCCTGGGATCGGCAACCCAGGCGCGTGGCGACGCTGAAGTGGCGCTGCGGGCCGTCGGCGCGTTGTGGATGTTCTGGAGGCTTGAAGGCGCCTTCGAAGAGGGGCCGGATCTGGATTCAGCGAGCACTTGACCTACCGGGCGCCGACGACTCGCCGTACCGGGCGAGTGCACTCTGGGGCGCGGCCTGGCTCAGCTACCAGCGGGGTGACGTGCCGACTGCGACCGCTTACGGGGAGGAGTTGCTCGAACGGTCGACTGCACCCGAGGCCGCACTCGACCGTCGCAACGCGCTCACCATCCTCGGCCACGTCGCAATCGCTCTGCGACGGATCGACGATGCCCTGCCACTGCTCGAAGAGGCGCTCGAACTCGCGCGAGCGAGCAACGCGAGCTGGCACATCGCCACCTCGCTGCTCAACCTGGGCACCCTGCTGCTCCGTCAGGGTGACCCACGGCGTGCTGTGGAGGTGTTGGAGGAGGCGGTCGCGGCTCATCACGCCGCTGGCGATCAGCACTTCGTCGCCCACTCGTTGATTGAGCTTGGTTACGCGTTCCTGATCTGGGGCAAGGCCGAGGAGGCTGCGGCTCGTTTCGCCGCAGCAACCCACACATTCCTCGAGCTGGAGGAGCAGTGGGGCGCAGCCGAGGCGGTCGCGGCGTTCGCCGTCCTCGCCTCCGTCTGCGGTGACACGGAGACCGCGGCGGTGCTATCCGGCGCGAGCGAGGCGGCGTATGCGGAGATGGCAACGCGGGTGATGGTCCCCGACGCAGAACTCGGGGCGCCGTTCGTGGCCCATGCGCGCGCGGTCCTCGGCGAGACTGAGTGGCGGCGCGGGGTCCAGGGCGGCCGAGGCCTGTCGGTGGAGGAGGCTGCGCAGCTCGCCCTGCGGACGCTCGGTCCTGCTGGCGGCTAGTGGAGTCGCTGATGACGGTCTGCCTGCGCTGGGCCGGTCAACTGCGGTCCAGCGAGTCCAAGATTCCCTGGGGAGCCTGACGTTTGCAGCAAGTCGACTACGGAGGTGCCGTGCTCGTCAGTCACTCACGGATCGGCGACTGTTTGCATTGTGAGCCCAGATTTGGAGATTTCCTGCGTTGTGCCGTGGCGGGACTTGGTGCCGCTACACCCGAAGCCGGTCTGGGTGAATCATCCAGACGTTCGGCTCCCAGTACGACCCACGGTCTGCTGCCCGGTCGATATGCAGGAGGGCCAGACCGTCAGGAAACACGTAGTTATCGGACTCAGGGAACGCCATGCCCGTCCAGACCTCCCACTCGGCGATCGTTCCGGTGATCCGCATGGACTGCGGGAGTGGCGTGGACACTCGGGCGCCCAGGCGCTCGTGTAACCGCATCCAGGGATCGAAGAGCTGCCCGTCATCGCGCCGCCAGCTGACATAGCGCTCGATAGCGATCAGTGGATAGCGGTCCTTTAGCGAAGGACGCACCGGAGCGACGAGATGCGTCAGCCCCTCCCGTTCGGCGATCGTGCGCATCGCCTTGAGCAGCTGCTCAGCCAGGCCACGCCGTCGAGCCTCACGGGGACTTTCAGCGGCGAGCGCGCACAGCGTGTTGACTGGGTGGCTCGCCCTCACCAGCGTGAACGTTTGCTCGATCGCAGCGTCGATGCCGCTCGGCAACGTTTCGTCCGCACCGTCCCACTCCAGTGGTGCGGTATGCCCCTCGGCGACTACGACGTCCAGTTCGTCGTCGTACAGGGTGAACTGGAACTGCGGAAGCTCCTCGTCCAGGTACCGCCACCACTGGTTGAGCACGTCGCCGTGCAGGTTGTACTCCGGCCAAACGGACGCAGAGGGAATGCCGCGCTCCCACAAGTCGCGTCGCTCGGCCGCTGTGTGCATCCTGATGGGCATGCCCCAATGATCCCGCCGCTCGCTCTTCCGAACCCGGGCGGGCGCTCCTCCCCAATGCGGGTAAGAAGATTCTTGTTAGTGACAGCGCCAACGTCCGGGCAACCGACCGGACGGCTGGTGGCGTGACCGACCCGGTGCGGCGCAACCCAATCAGCTGTCGCGTTTGAGGATTACGCTGCGGCTATGCCGGTGTGTGCGGTCTGCTCAGGCCAGAACGAGGACGGGAAGGCTTTCTGCGAGGAGTGTGGCTCGCCCTTGTCGGTCCCGTGCCCGTCGTGCGGCTCCGTTACCACGCCCGGCAAGCGGTTCTGCGGCACCTGCGGCGCCGCCTTGATCACTGCCAGTCCCGTTGAATCCGCACCGCTCGAGGCGGTGGGCCCACGTCCTGGTGTTGCAGCACGTGCACCTCTTTCAGAGCGGCGGGTGTGTTCGGTGTTGTTCTGCGATCTCGTTGGGTTCACGCCGCTGAGTGAGGCGCGGGATCCCGAGGAGGTGCGGGAGTTGTTGTCGCGCTATTTCGAAGCGTCGCGGACGGTGATCGCCAGGTATGGCGGTGTGGTGGAGAAGTTCATTGGGGATGCGGTGATGGCGGTGTGGGGTACCCCGACCGCGACCGAGCAGGACGGTGAACGGGCGGTGCGGGCGGCGTTGGATGTGGTGGCTGCGGTGCAGACGTTGGGCGGGGAGGCTGGTGCCCCAGAGTTAGCTGCCCGGGGTGGGGTGGTGACCGGACCAGTCGCCGTCACCGTGGGAGCCACCGCCGAGGGGATGGTGGCCGGAGATGCGGTGAACACAGCAGCGCGGGTGCAGGCGGCAGCCGAACCTGGCAGCGTGTTGGTGGATGAGGCGACCCGGCGGGTTGCTGAGGCGGCGGTGGGATTCATCGCAGCGGGTGACCACATGTTGAAGGGGAAGGCGGAGCCGGTGCCGTTGTGGCGGGCGGACCGGGTGCTGGCCGGTGCTGGTGGTTCGCAGCGTATCGACGGTCTGGAGGCGGCGTTTGGTGGGCGGGACGCGGAGCTGCGGCTGGTGAAGGAACTGTTTCATGCCTGTGTTGACCGGCAGACCCCACGCTTGGTGAGCGTCACCGGTGTCGCCGGAGTAGGAAAGTCGCGGTTGGGGTGGGAGTTCGAGAAGTACATTGACGGCCTGGCCGACACCATGTGGTGGCATCGCGGCCGTTGCTTGTCGTATGGGGAGGGGGTGGCGTTTTGGGCGTTGGCGGAAATGGTCCGACAACGACTGCAGATCGCTGAAGAAGACCCCACCGAGATCGCCGCCACCAAGTTGAACACCGGATTGGACCGGTGGCTTTCTGACCCGGCGGAGCGGGCCTATGTAGGCCCGAGGTTGGCGCAACTCCTAGGAGTTGACTACGGCGACGAAACGCCTCCGGTAATGGGTCGGGAAGAGCTGTTCGCGGGGTGGCGGTTGTTCTTCGAACGGCTCGCGGCGGTGTCCCCGGTGGTGATGGTGGTCGAAGACCTCCATCACGCCGACACCGGGTTGTTGGACTTCCTGGAACACGTGTTGGACTGGGCCCGCGGCGTGCCAATCTTCATCCTGACGCTCGCCCGCCCGGAACTGGAGGAGCGCCGACCAGGGTGGGGCGCTGGCCGCCGCAACTCCACCACCTTGACGTTGGACCCGCTCGACGACGCCGCCATGTCGGCGCTGCTGGACGAGTTGGTGCCCGGCATGCCGCAGCAGGCCAAGACCGCGATCGCTGACCGGGCAGAAGGGATCCCGTTGTATGCGGTGGAAACCATCCGCATGCTGATTGACCGTGACGTCGTCCAACCCTCCGGCGGTGTCTACAAACTCGTCGGGAACGTAGGCGAGCTCACCGTCCCCACGACGTTGCAGTCGCTGTTAGCCGCCCGGTTGGATGCATTGCAACCGGATGCCAGGGCTTTGGTTGCTGACGCCGCCGTGCTGGGAAGCAGCTTCCCCGCCGAAGCCCTCACTGCGATCAGTAACCAACCCGAAGACCAAGTACGGACATTACTCGCTGAGCTGGTGCGCCGCGAAGTGCTCGGGGTGCGAGCCGACCCACTGTCCCCCCAACGCGGCCACTACGGCTTCGTACAGACTATGTTCCGCCAAGTCGCCTACGACACCTTGTCCCGACGAGAACGCAAAGCCCGCCATCTCGCCGTCGCAAACCACCTGCGCGTCACATTCGCCGACGAAGGCGAAGAGATCAGCGAAGTCATCGCCACCCATCTCCTCGACGCCCTCACCGCTGTCCCCGACGACCCCGACACACCCGCTCTCCGCGTCGAAGCCGTCATCATGCTGACCCGCGCCGGCGAACGCGCCGAACGCACCGGCGCACCAGCAACCGCCGCAGCCACATACCAAAAAGCCGCCCAACTCCTCCAAGAAGACCAGACCGACGAGTCGAAACTTCAAGCAGCGGAAATCTGGGAAAGAGCCGGCAAAGCAGCCGAATACACCGACTACAGCAAAGCCATCGACCATTACCAGCGGGCATCCCACCTCTACGGCGCGGCAGATAATGAGCGGGCAGCAGCCCGCTGCATTTCCGGCATCGGAGACAGCCTCCGCAACCTGGGCAGATTCGACGACGCACGCAAGCAGCTCCAACAGGCGTTGATGGTTTTGAAATCCGAGCCCGACGCAGACACGGTGGACGCTCTCGCCAACTTGGCCAGTTTGGAGATCTTTGCCGGAAACCTGGAGGAGGGCGACGAACTCTCCTCTGCCGCCCTTTCAGAAGCACAAGCGCTCGGCGAAAATAATGAGGTCCTGATTGGCCTTCTCACCACGCGTGGATTGCTTCACGTCTTCGCCGACCGAACCGTGCAGGCTGGAATGTACTACCAGGAGGCGGCTCGGCGCGGAGAATTCACCGACTCCCTTAAGAGCTTCCGTGCCAGACACAATCTGAGCGACGTGCTGATGACCAGCGATCCGAGGGCAGCTTTACTAGTGGCCCGCGAATCCGTTGACTATGGACGACGGGTTGGCCAACAGACCCTGCACCGGCTTGCCATCAGTAATCTGCTTCAAGCGCTCCTCATCACCGGGGAGTGGGATGAGTTCGACGACGTCTACAACCACGCGACCCGTGAAGAGGGCCTCGGCGACGATATCTGGGTCGCCACCATGATCGCACTGTTGAGAGCCTTCCGTGGAGATCGGCCCGGAATTCTGGCCTTGCGTCCGGTCGTGCTTAGCTTCGGCGAAACCGATGATCCTCAGGAGCTGGCGATGCATGCGATCCTCTCGGCGGTCCTCGCCGACGCAGATGGCGGCATAGCTGAGTCGCTTGCGCACGCCGAGAACGCCCTCACGTACACGGAGTCAGTGGGATTGAGCTCAGAGGTACTCCGGTTTGGATGGCCGCTGGGAGCGAATGCTGCTCTAGCGCTTGGCGACCTCCCGAAGGTCGAGGCACTCTTGAAGTGGCTTGGCCAGCATCGACCCGGGCATATTCCCGCATTGACCCGAGGGGATGCGCAACGTGTCCGCGGTCGGCTGCTCGCCGCCAAAGGCGAACAAGCCGCCGAAGTGTTCGCCGCCGCCACACAGGCTCTACAGCGAGCCGGCTCCCCATACCACCTCGCAGTGGGACTCCTGGACCAAGCCGAGTACGGAACGGCACAGGGCAATGACGACACCGTCCGCCGGCTCGCCCAAGAAGCTGCAACCATCGCCCAGCGGCTGAAGGCGACCGGACTGATCACTCGGGCTAGTCAGCTCTATTCACCACAAACCTCGACCATCGGATAATCACCTCGATTCGAGGGGACTCGTTACATCGGAGGAGGTTGCCGCGACACTTTGGGGAGGCTTGCCTCCATACCCCTGATCCAAGAGGGGTGTTGAGTGATAGGCGGAGCGAAACGTCCGCTTCTGCGATCTCAGTTGGCGGTGCTTCCGGCAAGATGCTCGCTTTACGCTGCCCTCGACGTGGCCCGCTTCGGGACATACGCTTCCGGGCTATGGATTGTCCCAGCTGCGGGCAGGAGAACCCGGCTATCGCGAGGTTCTGCCTGGTGTGCGGGACACCATTCGCGTCGACAACCTCCGCGGCGCCGGTGCAGGAGCGCAAGGTTGTCACGGTGATGTTCTGCGACCTGGTCGGGTTCACTTCAGCGTCGGAGTCTGCTGATCCGGAGGATGTGCAGTCGCGGCTGGCGGCCTATCACTCGATGCTGCGGACGGAGATCGTGCGGTATGGCGGGACGGTGGAGAAGTTCATCGGGGATGCGGTGATGGCGGTGTTCGGGGCTCCGGCTGCGCATGAGGATGATCTGGAGCGGGCGGTGCGGGCGGGTCTGCGGATTGTGGAGGCAACAACAGAGCTCAACGAGCAGCAGCCGGGTCTTGACCTTCAGGTGCGTGTGGGGGTTAACACCGGGGAAGCGCTGGTGAACCTCTCAGCGCACCCGGAGCTTGGTGAAGGGTTCGTCACCGGAGATGTCGTCAATACGGCCTCGAGGCTGCAGGGGGCTGCACCGGTGGGTGGTGTTGCGGTGGGGCAGCAGACCCATGAGGCCACGAAAACCATCTTTGACTACGTTGAGCTTTCACCCGCTGATTTGAAAGGGAAGTCGGAGAAGGTGCGGCTCTTCCACCCGGTCGCGACAAGGTCCCGGTTCGGCACTGACCTGACCCGGACGCATACCACCCCTTTGGTGGGTCGGGAGATCGATCTGGCGTTGTTGAAAGGGGCGTTCGACAAGGCCCTGTCTGAAGCGCCCCAGGTTTGATGCCGCATCTTTCTGAGTTGGAAGGATGCTGTTCATGCCGAAGAAGATCGATGCGAAGGTCAAGGAACGCTGTGTCCGCCTGGTGCTTGACCACCTGGTTGAGTACCCGTCGCTGACCGCGG
>JBBSHN010000097.1:0-8182 GCA_038252945.1 Propionibacteriales bacterium
CGAGCGAGACCTCGCGCAGGTCGAGGTGCTCCATCAGGGCGTTCAGGTCCGCGGCGAAAGTGTCGTAGTCGTAGCCGCTCCAAGGCTGCGATGAGTCGCCGAAGCCGCGGCGGTCGTAGGTGACGACGCGATAGCCGGCCTCGACCAACGGAAGCACCTGGCTCTCCCACGACCGCCCACTCAGCGGCCATCCGTGAATGAGCACCACCGGCTTTCCAACTCCATAGTCCTGGTAGTGCAGATCGACCAGGGTGCCATTTTCGGCGCCTGCAGTCAGCTTGGTCATGCGAACCTCCATGTCAGGGCAGTGGGACCTGCTGGTTCGACCAACTGACGCGAATCTTCTTGTATTCCACTTGCTGGCAGGCGTTCACACCACGGATCGGTTTCCGATGGTCGACGCTGGGGTTAACTGGAGAAACAGGCGGCGACCGGGGACTTGCACCTTCCTGGACGCGAGCGACCGTTGTGCGAACACTCAACGCACTTGCTGTCACAAGCGTTTGTCAAAGGGTGGCAGTCAGCTCACAGTGCACACCGTCGGGGTCGTCGAAAGACAGTATCGCAATCCCCGCGTCGGTGAGGTCGGTGACCTCGCCATGCTCAATCCCCTTGCTTTGTAATTGTGCGGCCGCCGCTACCAGGCCGTCGCGGGAGTTGACCTTGAAGCTCACGTGGTCCAAGCCGGTGCGTTGCGCGTCGAAACGATCACCGCTGGCTGAAACCGGACGTAGCCCAAATAGGGCGCCGCTGGGCGTCTGGTAAATCGTTCCGCCATAGATGTCTGCTGGAGACTCACTGATACCAGGCTCGTCGACGCGGTCGGAGGCGTCGAGGGCAACCGGCCAGCCGAAGACGTCGTCATAAAACGCCTTCGATCGCACGATGTCGGTGACGGTGAGACGAACGTGCGCATATCCAGAACTTTGAACGATGGCCATTCTGGGGACGTTAGCCGACACCGCCGGTACGCCCAAATGACCCTAGGCCCAGGTGAGGTTTGGGAGGGACTCGGGCTCGACGCAACCTTCCCACCGACGACCTGATGAAGTTGTTGTGACGGAGGGGGGCGTGGGGTCAAACAGACAGTCTTTGGGCCGGTTCGGCGTCGTGGTGGTCCCGCTTCGGCTCACGCGGAAGTCGAGGGTGGTGAGCACCACAGGGAGATCGTCGGCGAGGATGTCGGGCAGCACGAGCGATCGCTTGGCGGCTTAGGTGGTCCGCGCGGGCACCATCGCGCTGAACGGGCTGAGGTTCCTGCGGCGTCGTAAGCACGCACCTGTAGTAGCGCGTGCGTCGCGCAAGCGCGTCGTCGACATAGGAGGTGCCGCTGACGTAGGCGATGCGGGTGAAGGTGCCGGTCGCCGACTTCGCGCGCGACACGTAGTACCCCGTGACCGCGACGTCGTCGGATGAGGCCGACCAGGACAGCGTCACGCTGGTGCGACCTGCGGTGGCGGTGAACGCTCCTGGTTCACGGCGACCTCAAGCTCTGGCCCGATGTCTACCCGCCTGAATCCGTGTCCTGGCTCCCGTACTTCGATATGCGGCTGCGTACCCGGGACGGGGTGCGTGTTGTGACCTCGTCGGGCGTCTTCGACGACGTGACTGACTGGAAATACGTGCCCAACCACTCGGTGCTCGAGTTGACGGGCAGGACTTTGCAGTTCGCCGACATTTCGTCGTTCAGTGTTCCTCAGACGTCCGGCGTGAGCCGATGAACTAGTGCGGTGCTCACAGCCGTCCCCGCTCCACAAGTTGCCGAGCGATGACGTTCCGCTGGATCTCGTTAGTGCCTTCTCCCACGATCATGAGTGGCGCATCGCGGAAGTAACGCTCAACATCGAACTCCGTGGAGTAGCCATACCCTCCATGCACCCGGATCGCATCGAGAGCGATCTCCATCGCGGTCTCGGAGCAGAACAGCTTCGCCATGCCGGCCTCAAGATCTGCGCGCGCTTCCGACTCGTACGTGTCTGCGGCATGCAGCAGGAGTTGGCGGGCCGCGGTTAGTTTGGTGGCCATGTCGGCCAACAGGTTGCCAACAGACTGGTGTCGCCAGATCGGTCTGCCAAAGGATTGCCGCTCCTGTGCGTAGACCAGCGCGTCATCGAACGCAGCACGCGCCACACCGGTCGCCCGGGCCGCCACCTGGATCCGACCCAGCTCCAGCCCACGCATCATCTGGGTGAATCCCCCGCCTGCACAACCGCCCAGAACGGCCTCCGCGGGTGCGCGGAAGTTTTCGAAGATGAGCTCGCAGCTCTCGATGCCCTTGTACCCGAGCTTCGGCAAGTCCTTCGACACCGTGAGCCCCGGTCCGGGTTCAATGAGCAGCACGCTGATGCCCCGATGCGTCGGTTCAGCCTCTTGATCGGTCTTGCACAGCAGTGCGATCAGCCCGGCACGGCGTGCATTGGAGATCCAGGTCTTGGAGCCGTTGATGACCCAGCCGTCGCAATCCGCGCGTGCCACCGTGCGGATGGCTTGCAGGTCGGACCCACCGCCGGGTTCCGTGAGCGCCATGGTGGCGCGGACCTCACCGGTGGCCATACGCGGCAGGTAACGCGCGCGCTGCTCCTCCGTGCCGTGCTCGACCAGGAGCTTAGCCACCACAGTGTGCCCGCCCATCGCCCCGGCGAGGCTCATCCAGCCGCGCGAGAGCTCCTCTGTGACGAGGGCGAAGCAGGCAGTTGAAACTTCGAGCTCACCGTACGGCTCCGGAACGGCCAACCCGTACATCCCGAGCTCCTTCATCTGCTCAATGAGCTTCTCGGGGTAGGTGTCGGAGTGCTCGAGAGCCCGCACCACCGGACGCACGTCGCGGTCGACGAACTCCCGGACGATCTCGACGATCGCTGCCTCGTCCTCGTTCAGCTTGTCCACGATGTGTCTCCGTCCCGCCTTCTGCCTTTTCATTGTGGCGAGCTGTCGCGGTGGTTCCGTTCGTTGCCTTAGCGGAGATCCATGACTATCAACGACCGAGCGCCTTGACCCGCTCCCATGCGCGCGAACGCCTCCGGCACTTGGTCCAGCGCGATTCGGTGCGTTACCAAAGTGCTGAGCTCAAGGTCGCCAGCGAGGATGTGCCGGCTGAGTTCCGGAATATCCCGGTCGGGATCGGAGGACCCATAGATCGATCCAGTCAGAGAGCGGGCGAAGTGAAACAGCTCGAGCGCGTTGAAGGTCACCTGCTGCTGGCGGGAGCCCACGCCCACCACCGTGCAGGCGCCACCGCGGCGGACGCAGCTCCAGGCGAGCCGGATCGTCTCAGCGCTCCCGACGCATTCGAACGCGTGGTCGGTGCCGCGACCCTCGGTCATCCCTCGCACCCGCCTGGCCAGCTTGGCTTCGCTGACTAAGAACTCCGTGGCGCCTGCACTTCGGGCAAGACCCTCCTTGTCGGCGTTGACGTCGACGGCGATGATCTTGCTGGCGCCAGCCAGATTGGCACCCATGACGGCCGACAGCCCGATGCCGCCAAGACCCATCACGAGCACGGTTTCGCCGGTCTTCACCCGCGCGGTGTTCCTGACGGCGCCGACACCGGTCAGGGCTGCGCAGCCCAGCAGTGCGGCCAGGTCGAGCGGCACACCATCTGGCAGAGCGACGACCGCGTGGCTGGGGACAACCACCTCTTCGGCGAAGCCGCCGACGCCCAGGCAGTTGTGCACTCGGGTCCCGTCTTCGAGGGAACCCCCCGGTGTGCTGATGACGCCCTCAACCTCGGCGCATAGCCAAGGTTCGCCATTCACGCAGAACCAGCAGTGTCGACAGGCTGCAGCCCAGTTCAACACCACTCGGTCTCCGACAGCGACACGCGATACAGATTCTCCGACGTCACTGACGACACCGGAGGCCTCGTGACCGAGGACAAGCGGGAAGTCCGGGGCCAACGTGCCGTTGACCATCGAGAGATCAGAATGGCAAACGCCCGCAGCGGCGATGTGGACCCGCACCTCGTCGGGACCCGTTTCGGAAGGCGAAATCTCTTGCACAGCCGGGCTCTCGCCCGGACTTTGCACCACAACCGCTTTGATCACGGGAGATCTCCTGGGCTGCTCGGCGAGTTCAGAGCTGAATGGCTTTGGTCTCGCGGAACTCGTCGAGACCTTGGCGTCCGAGTTCGCGGCCGATGCCCGACTGCTTGTAGCCGCCGAAGGGTGCGAGCGGGTTGAACGCTGCCCCGTTCACATCGATCTGCCCGCTCCTGATGCGACGCGCAAAGGCGAGCGCACGGTCCTGGTCCTTGGACCACACAGCTCCGTGAAGGCCGTAACGGGAGTTGTTGGCGATGGCTAATGCGTCCTCGTCATCGGCGAATGGGATCACTGAAAGCACCGGACCGAAGATCTCCTCCTGTGCGATCACCGAGTCTGGATTGACGTCACCAAAGACAGTCGGCTTGACGTAGTAACCGGTCGATAGCCCCTCAGGTGCACCAGTGCCCCCGGTCACGAGGCGCGCGCCATCGTCGATCCCCTGGTCGATCAAGTTCCACACCCGCTCGCGCTGGGACCCAGAGACGAGCGGTCCCAGCTTCGTCGAGGGGTCGAGCGGATCGCCGGGGGTGAAACTCTCGGCGTAACCCTTCGCCAGATCCAGCGCTGCCTCCTGGCGGTCCGAGGGAACGAGCATTCTGGACCAGGCGGTGCATGCCTGGCCACCGTTCAAGAAGGCGTTCGCGACTCCGACCTTGACCGCCGTTGCTAGGTCAGCATCATCGAGAACGACGTTGGGGGACTTTCCTCCAAGCTCCAGGGTGACGCGCTTGATCGTGGCGGCTGCAAGCTCCGCGACACGCGCGCCGCTTCGGACAGACCCGGTGAAGGACACCAGATCGACCTCGGGGTGTGAGGCAAGCGCCTCACCCACCGTGGGCCCGTAGCCGCTGACCAGGTTGGCGACGCCCGGAGGGAATCCGGCTTCATGCAGCACGTCGAACAGCTCATAAACGCTCAGGGGCGCGACTTCACTGGGCTTGAGGACCACCGTGCAACCCGCAGCGAGAGCCGGAGCGATCTTGCACGTGACCTGGTGCAGTGGAAAATTCCACGGCGTGATCGCCCCTACTACGCCGACTGGCTCGCGAACGACCAACGAGTTTCCGATTCGCTCCTCCGGCTCCTCTTCCTGGAGCAACTCCACGTAAGAGCCGATGTCGGTCAGCGGCAAAGCGGCCTGGATTCGCGAAGCGATACGCAACGGAGTGCCGACGTCCATCGCGATCGTTCGGGCAATTTCGTCACTTCGCTGCGCAAGCCCGTCCCGCAGGCGTTCCAGTAACTGGGCTCGTTCGGCGCGGGATGTACCGGCCCACCCAGGGAAAGCCCGCCTAGCTGCCGACACGGCTAGGTCGACGTCGGCCGAGGTGCCGGCCGGGACAACCCCGATCGTCTCTCCGGTTGCAGGGTTCTCGACCGCGATCGTCTGACCCGACGAAGGCAACCATGACCCGTCAACATAGATAGCGTTGCGGTCGATCACTGGCGCTCTTTCTATCGTGGCTGCCGATCCTAGGCCGCCGGCAGCGGAGCATTCCTCGGCGCAGGCTCGCGTCCGTTTCGACAAATTCTAGAGAAGCTACCTAGCGGGCATCACGAGCGTCGCGCCGACAGCCTCCCCCGGGTGGCCGCCTTCCACCACGTGCTCGAAGACGTAGGCCGACAGACTCCCATGGATGGTGGTCTTCCGCCATGTGCGGGCTTGCCAGGGCGTACTGGCACCACAACGCTGGATTGGTGCCGCAGACGCGCGGAAGTCCGAAACAAGTCCGGCTGATCGTGCTCAACGGGCCGCCCGGGATCGGCAAGACGATACCCGACTTTAGGTGCCAGGAACCCGACTCCCGCTGCAACCTCCGCGGCTTCTTCGCTCACCAATACTGTGCGTTGTGAAGCGTGCGGCGGTCTACACCCGAATCAGTGATGACCGTGCCGGTGAGTCGGCTGGCGTGCGGCGCCAGCGGGAAGCGTGCGAAAAGCTTGCCGCTGACCGTGGGATTGAAGTTTTGGCGATCCATCGAGCAGGCGGGTGGTTTGCCGCCGCAGGTTGTGGACGACACCGTGCCGAGCAGCGTTCGGGAAGCAGAGTCGCTCCGCGAACGGCTCACAGCGTTGCACGCGCTTGTCGCGGCTGGCGAGCTGGACCCGGTGGACTATGCCGCTGCTACCCGCGAGACGCGAGCGCGGCTTGCGGCGGTTGATGAGTAGGTCGCGGCTGCGGTCGGGAAGCAGGCTACGGCTTCTCTGTCAGCCGGACTCGACGTGCGGAACGCATGGGACGCTGCCAGTGTCGACAAGCGTCGAGCGGTGCTGCGCGAATGGCTTGAGCAGATAAATGTGGGAGTCGGCTCGCCGGGACGCTTCAAACTCGACACGGTGACTCCGGTCTGGCGCTAGCCGACAGGGGGCAGCCACGACCTCCCCACCATCGGGGGGTACGCACCCGCAAGGTACCCCTACGCCAGCCGCCGTATGAATCTTTTGTGACCGATGGGGGTGCCACCCCGGCAGGGTCCCCGAGGTACGTCTCCAAAGAGTGCGGCTACCGACACCGACTACGGTTACCGACGCGGCGGCGAAATTGCGGAGAAACCCTGCATGGTGTGCGGGTCACCGCTGCCACCAGCTGCCGCCACCGGCCGGCCTGCGGTCTATTGCAGCGTCGCTTGCCGGCGTGACCGTGATTACGAAATCCCCCGCGCGTCGGCACTGCTGCACGCAGCTGAGAGTCGGAGCAGAAAGCGCGGTTCGAATTGGAGACCGATTCGTGGAACTCCAGCCACAAGCAGAAGGTGGTCGACTTCTGGCAAGTCGAGATTGACCGGTTGCGGCTGCGGCTCCGCGACGTACTAGCTGAACAGGGAGATGACAACAATGACGACTGAGAACACTGCGCCGACCGCGGAGGACTACGCCACCGCCGCAGAGGCGCTACAGCAGGGCACAACCGCTGCGGAGACGACAGGCGAGGGTAGCCAGGGAAACTGGGAAGCGGCGAAGTATCGGAAGCGCGCACAGGCCGCTCTGGCGGCGTCTGTGGAGCGTCTGACGATGTACCAGCGGCAGGACGCCGAACGCATCGCCAGCAAGTCGCTGAGTCGCGGCGATGACGTATGGCTGGCTGGTGCAGACATCAAGGACTTGCTCGCTGACGATGGCTCCGGTCTGGTGTGCGACGAGAAGGTGAATGCGGTGGTCGAAGGTGCTGGAAGGTCGACCACAGCTTGGTCAACGGTTCCCGGACTTCGGCGGAGGCAATCGCGGCTCAACACCGAAGAGCGCCGATTGGTCGCGGGTGTATGAGGGGAAGTTAGCCCGACAACATCGCGGCCCGCGCCGGTTACTTGTTTGCCGGTGTGAGCAACAGAGGCAAGGTGAACGCGTACTGGCCGGTGCTCGCCAAGTAGGCGTTACACGTCAAGACCATGTCTGAAGGCACGCCGCGCCCTGCCAGCACTAGGTTCATGTGGCTGGCCACCGCCTGCCCCACGACTGACCGCACAGCTGGAGAAGTCACGTCAAAGGTGGCCCCGTTGTCACAGACGACGTGGAACGCTTCGGCCTGTGGCCCGTGTCCGTCCGCTAGTGCGGTGGCGGGAGCCGCCAGCGCCAATCCGGCGACAGCGGCAGATCCAAGCAGGGTTTTGGTAAACATGTCGACACGGTAGACCTCCGAGGACATCTATGTATAGCCCCAACTAAATCGGACACATCGGATAGTCGTCGTTGAGGCGTAAAATAGCAGGTGACGTAACGGCGTAGGCCAGGCGCCCGCCGTGCGTCTTAGCAGCTCCAGGCGAGCCAGCAGAGCCGGTCAGTGGCCGCTCGGCGATAACCCCTTGTCGTTTCCTTTCCTGGAGCTGTAATGCCGCTTTACACAACCACCTCGAACACCCGCGGGATTCAACCCGACGACTTCGGTCCGTTGGTCGTCCAACCGACCATTGACCAGGCGGTCGCCGCGAAGGTGTCTCGCGCCGCTTGGGTCGCGGAGGGTGCCGAAATCACACCGTCCGACCCGACGCTTGACGAAATCACCGTCACTCCGGCCAAGGTCGCCGGTTTGACGGCTCTTCGGATCTATGCATGGGTGTGGGTTCGTGGGTAGGTCCGTGTTCCGTTGGCGGCGAGGAGGATTCGTAGCCGGTAGTGGGTGAAGTTGCGGAAGCCGTGGGCCA
>JBBSHN010000098.1:0-8093 GCA_038252945.1 Propionibacteriales bacterium
GCCGCCGATCTCGCGAACGTCGTAGCCGCTCGTCTCGCGCACCGCCCGCCGCGATGCCCGGCAGCTGGGGCAGCGCTTGGGATCCGAGACGAACCCCTTGGTTGCGTAGAACTCCTGGTCCGCAGCCGAGTGGATGAACTCAACGCCGCAGTCCAGGCAGGTCACGTTTCGATCGGTATAGGACACCTGAAAAGACCTCCCCATGGACACCCGTTGTTTGCCGTCGCAGCCGGTCGTCCAGTCGACGGGCAGCGCGAAACCAAGAGCGTGGCGTCGGGGGAACCGGGCGCCGCGCGTCCCAGGTGCTCTGCCGAGGTCCCTGTCTGGGGCGCACCGGATGCTTTTCCAAGCCTACCACCCCTCGTCCAGATGGGACAAGAGCGGGCCTTGACAACGCCAAACCGGGTGTGAGAACGTTATCAACAAGCGAGTGAGAACGTTCGCATCAACCGGGCAGTCGCGAAGAATCCGGTCAATCAACCAGCAATCCGAGGAGGGACGCGTTGGCTCCAGTCTTGACCCAGCTCGTTGATGCAGCACGCGACAGCGAGCTCTTCACATCGCCTCGCCTCGAGGCTGACCTCGAGGCGTTCATCCACGAACAGAGCGACCGGATCGCGCAGCTGGCTCGCCGGGTCGCGGCGGGGGAGTTCTCCCACGTGTACTTCGTCGGCAGCGGCGGCTCGTGGGCCAACATGTACTCCGGCAAGTACCTGCTCGACCGATTCACCACGATCTCGTCCGACGTCCTGACCAGCTACGAGCTCACCTGGCGCAATCCAGAGCGGCTGGACGGACGGGCCCTCGTGTTCCTCGCCTCCTATTCCGGCGCGACGGAGGACACGCTCGCCGCGCTGCGTTTCGCGAATTCGCGCGGCGCGCACACCGTCGCGGTCGTCCGCCGCCGGCCGAATCCACTGGCCTCCGAGGCGCGCGAGGTCATCGACTACGACTCGACCGCACTGTACGTGATGCCGCTCTACGCCGTCACCCTCTTTGCCCTGGACCTTGCCCGGCAGATGGAGGCGCCCAAGCGCGCCGAGATCGAAGCGGCGCTCGCCCAGCTGCCGGACCTGCCGGGCTGGCTCGGCCGTGCCTACCGGGACGCAGAGCAGCCGGCGCTCGACTGGGCGCGCCAGTTCCTGAGCTCGACGCTGCTGTACGTGCTGGCAGCCGGACCGAACTACGGCCTGGGCTACAAGTTCGCGCTGACCGTGTTCATGGAGAACATTCGCGTCAACGGCTCGATCATCGAGGCGAGCGAGCTGCGGCACGGCCCCATCGAGGCGTTCGAGCGGCAGCGCGCCGACATCGTCGCGTTGCTCGGCACGGACGAGTCACGGGAACTGACGCAGCGGTCGATCCAGGTCGCCGAGGAGAACGGCGCGCGCGTGCTTGTCATCGACGCCGCCCAGTACGAGGGGCTGCATCCGCTGCTGACGCCCTTCGTGATCCTCGTTCCGCTGGAGTGGTTCACGGTCTGGTCCGCGCTGCTTCGCGGAATCACCGATCTGGACGAGCGCGTCGTCATGGGCCACCGCGTCCTGTCGGTCGGGCCTGACGCCACTTGGCCCTGATACCGGCCCCTGTCGGACCGCTGAAACGCGCCGTCCGCAGGAACGAGAGAACCCTCGCTCTAGCCATCCAAATGAACAACCGAAAGGACGAACGATGATCGAAACACAGACGCAGACGCTGCCGCTCAAGGAGCTCCCGACCGGGCGCCGCCCCGGGGTGGACGCGATGCTCGCTGCCAGGCCTGACATCGAGGCCCTCGCCGCCAAGCTCGTCGCCCACGGTCTCAAGAACGTGTTCCTGCTGGGGTCAGGCGGTGGCCTGATCACCACCTTCGGCCTCCAGTACGAGCTGGAGCGCAAGGCTCACGGGTTCTCGACGTTCGCCCTGTCGGCCGCCGAGTTCATCTACCGCAATCCGGCCGCGCTGGGCTCCGGATCGCTGGCGCTGCTGGCCTCGAACACCGGGACGACCCCCGAAGTCGTCGAGGCAGCCCGTTTCGCCAAGGACCACGGGGCGACGGTCGTCGCGTTCACGCGCCTGGCGGACAGCCCGCTCGCGGCCGCGAGCGACTTCACCTTTGCCTACCAGGACGACAAGGGCCTGGGCGATCCCAAGCAGTTCGCCCTGGCGCTGCTCGGCCTCGCGCTCCTGCGAGAGACCGGAGACCTCACCCCCGAGGAGTATGCCGCCCACGTCAGCGCCCTGGAAACGCTCCCGGACGTGCTGCACGAAGCGCTCCTCGAGACGGAGTCCAAGAACCAGCGGATCGCGGAGTCCCTCAAGGATGAGCCGATCATCTACGTCCTCGGATCGGGACCGAACTACGGGGCCGCGTACTGCCTGGCCATGTGCTTCCTCCAGGAGATGCAGTGGAAGCACTCCGCGAGCTTCGACTCCGCCGAGTTCCTCCATGGTGCGATGGAGGTCGTCACCGACGAGACCGCGGTCATCCAGTTCATTGGCGAGGAAGAGACGCGGCCGATTGACGATCGCGCGCGGGCCTTCGTCGAGAAGTATTCGAGCAAGGGACATTTCGTCGATACGCGCGAGCTGACGCTGACCGGCATCGATCCGGCGCTCAGGTCCTACGTCTCGGCCTTCGTCCTCTGGGCGCTACAGGGCCGTCTGGCCGAGCACTTCGAGGCTGCCACGGGGCATGACCTGAAGCTGCGCCGCTACATGTTCAAGGTCGACTACTGATCATGCGACTGCTCGGAGTCGGCGACAACGTCGTCGACCGGTACCGCGACCTCGGGCAGATGTTCCCGGGTGGCAACGCCCTGAACGTCGCCGTTGCCGCGCGCCGCGGAGGGGCCGATGCCTCGTACCTCGGCGCGATCGGTACCGACCGGGCAGGAAAGGCCGTGCTGGGCGCGCTTCGCGCAGAGGGGGTCGGCCTCGAGCGCGCCCGGATCGTCGACGGCTCCAACGCCTGGGCTGACGTCAACGTCGTGGACGGCGACCGCGTCTTCGTGGAGTCTGACGAGGGAATCTCGCGTTTCGTGCTCGACGACGCGGACCTTGCGTACGCCTCCACCTTCGACCTGGTTCACACCGGAGACTGCAGCATGATCGAGAGCCAGGTCGCGGACCTGGCGCAACGCGCCCCCGTCTCGTTCGACTTCTCGATCCACCGCGAGCCGACGTACGTGGATCCCCTTCTGCCTCACCTGACCGTCGCCTGCTTCTCGGCAAGCGAGGACGACGAACCATCTGTGTTGGAATTGCTGGCACAGACCGTTGCGCGCGGTCCCAAATGGGCTCTGGCAACGCGCGGCATGGCGCCCGCAATCCTGTCCGACGGCGGGCACATCTGGCGCCAGCCGGTCATCTCCACCCGGATCGTCGACACGCTGGGTGCCGGCGACTCATTCATCGGCCGCTTCCTCGCCGGGCTCTTTGGCGGAGAGGAACCAGTGGCCGCCCTCGAAGAGGCCGCGCGCGCCGCGGCCGTTAACTGCGGCAGCTACGGGGCATTCGGATATGGGTCACTGATCCAACCCGCTGCCGCGCTCGACCAGGCGGCCCGGCCGCGTCATGACCGCCACTCACTACGTGGCAACTAAGGAGGAGCACATGGAAAGCAATCGTCGGGCGGGTCGGATGCTCGCCCTGGCCGTGGGGGCCGTCCTCGCCGTCGGTGCGTGTGGCGGATCGTCGACTCCCCAGGCCTCAACCGGCGGTTCGCCGGCCGCGGGCACCACGACCCCGGTGGGGTCCGCAGGAGCAACCGCCGCGGGAGGAACCGCCAGCGCCGGCCTCTCGGGCTCGATCACCGTCCTCGAGAAGTGGCCGGACCCGAACTACGCGCCGTACTTCCAGCAGGTCGTCGCCGCGTACACCGCGGCCAATCCGAACGTGAAGATCGACCTCCAGGCAGTCGGCGACCAGCCCATCAAGGACAAGCTGCGGGTCCTGGCCGCGTCCAAGACGATGCCGGACATCTACTTCTCCTGGGCCGGCGACTTCACCAAGAAGTTCGTTCGCGGCGGCCTCGCCGCCGATCTCAGCAGCTACGTCCAGAACACTGACTGGGGCAACACCCTGGTGCCCGCGGCCGTCCAGGCCTTCACGTATGACGGGAAGGTCTACGGCATCCCGATCGATCTCGACGCCAAGTTCTTCGTCTACAACACCAAGATCTTCAAGGACAACAACATCAACGTTCCGGCTTCAATGGCCGACCTCCTGGCGGCGTGCGACACGCTCAAGGCCAAGAGCATTACCCCGATCGCATTCGGCAACCAGTACGGCTGGCCGGCGATCCACTACCTCACCCAGCTCAACCCGTACCTCGTGGCCCCGGCCACGCTGGCCAAGGACTACGACCCGGCGACGGGCGCGTTCACCGATCCTGCCTACGCGACTGCCCTGCAGACCCTGCTCGACCTGAACAGCCACTGCCTGACGCAGAACGCCAACGGCATCAGCCACGAATCGGCGCAGGCGACGTTCCTGGCTGGCAAGTCGGCGATGCAGTACGTCGAGTCCGCCGAGTTCTCTGTGTTCACCACCAAGGGCGGAGCAACGGCCGACATCGCGAACAACTGGAGCTTCTTCAAGATGCCCCCGGTGTCCGGAGCGGCCGGCGATGCCAAGGTCCTCGAGGGAGCCCCGGACGGCCTCTTGGTCAATCCCAGCAGCCAGCACATGGACGTCGCCATCGACTTCCTGAAGTACTTCACGAACCAGCAGAATGGTGCGCTCATGACCAAGATGAACGGCTGGTTGAGCCCCGTGAAGGGGTCAGCCACTGCTGACAACGCGTTCCCGCAACTCATCCAGGTCATCGACCAGATCAACCAGGCCGACAACATGGCGATCTGGTTGGACACGGTCACCCAGATCGATGTTGCCAATGCCTATCTGAACGGCGCGCAGGCGCTGCTCGATGGCAGCAAGACACCGGCTGCGGTCATGGCGGACGTTCAGGCCGCTGCGGTCAAGGCCAAGGCCTCAGCTTCCTCCCAGTAGCGACCGGCCCCAGCCGGACGCCTTCGTCGGGGCGGGTGCCCAATGCCCGCCCCGACACACCTCTCGGAGGCCAACCGATGAACCCCCCGGCACGGTTTCGTCAGTTCGCGACGACCCAATGGCTGTACGTCCTCCCGGCGGTGGTGCTCGTACTCGTCTTCGTCTATTTCCCCGTCATCTGGAACATCTGGCTGAGCTTCTTCAGCTGGAGCGCGTTCTCGACCAAGACGATCTTCGTCGGACTCGACAATTACGCCCAGCTCGGAGCCGACCCGATCTTCTGGTCGGCGCTCTTCAACAACATCGCGTACGCCGTCGTCTCGGTCATCTTCCAGGTGGGCGGCGGCCTGGTCCTCGCGGCGATCCTCGAAGAGGTCGTGATCGCCCGCTGGCGGGACTTCTTCAGGACCGTGTACTTCATCCCGGCGGTCATGTCCCTGACCGTGGTGGGCTTTCTCTTCTACTTCCTGTACGAGCCCAACTTCGGCCTGGTCAATGGGGCGTTGAACGCGATCGGGCTCGGGCGCTACGCTCACGCGTGGCTGGGCGAACAGGGGACGGCCATCTGGTCGATCATCGCGATGAGCCAGTGGCAGTCGACCGGATACGTGATGGTCCTGTTCATCGTGGCGATCCAGAAAATTCCCCGTGAGCTGTACGAGGCGGCCTATATCGATGGCGCCTCGAAGTTTCGTGCCTTCTTCTCCGTGACGGTGCCGCTCGTCCGCCAGATGACCGAGCTGATGCTGATCATCACGATCGCCGGCGCCTTCCTGGTGTTCAACGAGGTCTGGGTGATGACCCAGGGCGGACCGAACAACGCGAGCCACACGCTCGGGACGTGGCTGTACAAATCCGCGTTCTTCAACGATCAGAACGGCTACGCGGCCGCGATCGGGACCGTCATCTTCGTGATCACGCTGGTGGCGTCGATCGTTCAACTGCGGCTCAACCGCGGCAAGACGGTGGAGTACTGATGGCCGCGACCACGGCCCGGGTCCGCGGGTCTGACAACTCGCTGGCGAGAATCGCCCTGGGCCAGCTCGGCCGCCTTCTGGTCTATGTCGTCCTGATCGTTCTTGTCGTGGCGGTCCTGTACCCGCTGTTCTGGATGGTCATGACGGGGTTCAAGACCAACCAGGAGCTGTTCGGCGATTCCTGGGGGCTGCCTTCTCAGCTGCGCTGGGAGAACTTCCTCAACGCATGGAACCAGGGCGTGGTCCGTTATCTCTTCAACAGTGGCGTCGTGACGGTTGCCTCCGTCTTCACGACCGTGTCGGTCGGCGCCCTTGCGGCCTATGCCCTGACCCGATTGCGTATCCCGCTGGCGACGCCGATCACGATAGGCATCCTCGGCGGCATGATGCTGTCGCCGACCATCGCGCTCATTCCGCTGACGATGCTGCTCCACACCCTCGGCATCTTTGACACCTACTGGGCGCTGATCGTGCTCTACACGGCGTTCAGGATCCCGTTCACCGTCTTCCTGATCCGCGCCTACATGCTGACCATCTCGAAGGAAATCGAGGATGCCGCGATCGTGGATGGAGCGTCCCGATTCCAGATCTTCTGGATGGTGATCCTGCCGCTCTCAAGGCCGATCATCGTGTCCGCCGCCCTGCTGCAGGCGCTGTTCGCGTGGAACGAGTTCGTGTTTGCCCTCGTGTTCATCAACAACCAGGACCTCAAGACACTGCCGGTCGGACTACTCGACATGCAGAGCCGGTTTCTCACGAACTACCCGGTGATGTTCGCGGCCCTCACCATCGCCGCCCTTCCGATGATCGCGATCTTTCTGGTCGGCCAGCGGCAGTTCATCCGCGGCCTGGCCGAGGGGTTCGGCAAGTAGTCCTGGCGTGCCGCGCGCAGGATTGACGTCGGGTAGCGTTCGACCATGAGACGCAGGGGAGTGCATGGCGGGCGGGTGACCCTTCACGACGTGGCCGCCGCTGCGGGCGTCTCGCCGGCGACCGCCGCCCGGGCACTCGGCGGCTACGGCAGCGTCAGCGACGAGGCGCGATCCCAGGTTCTTGCCGCCAGCGCGCGCCTGCGGTACCGGCCCAACAAGCTGGCCCGCAGCATGATCACCGGCACGACACAGACGATCGGCGTCGTCGTCGGCGACATCGAGCTCTCGTTTTTCGCACGCGCCGTGCGAGGCATCGCCGACGAGGCGAAGCTCGCCGGGTTCGAGGTCATCCTCGTGAACAGCGACGAGGACTTCGCGAAGGAGCAGGCAGCCATCGGGGTGCTGCTGGAGAAGCAGGTCGACGGTCTGATCGTGGCAGCCGCGGCCCCCCGCGACGCCGCCCACCTGGAGGACATCGTCGAGCGCAGCATCCCGCTGGTGCTGTTCGATCGGATCGTGGCAGGCATCGATTGCGATGCGGTCGTGGTGGACAACTTCCGGGCCGCGCAGAACGCGACGCGCCACCTCATCCGCCTGGGACATCGCCGGATCGCGATCATGGTGGAGGCAGAAACGGCGCTCCCTCCCGAACGCCTGCCGGTGAGCAACCCCGGGCCGGTGGGCGCGATGACGAGCGCCCTACGGGAGATCGGCTGGGCAGACGCGCTGCGCGGCGGGGGCGTCACGGTCACCGAGGACCTGATCCGCCGCTGTGCCTACGATCGCGAGGCGGCCCGCGCAGAAACAGTGGCTGCTCTGCGGTCCTCTGACCCTCCGACAGCCATCCTCGCCACGGACGAGACCATGTCGATCGGCGTGATGGAGGCCCTGACGGACGCCGGGTTGCGGATCCCGGAGGAGATCTCCGTCGTCGCCTTCGACGACGCCGCGTGGACGACCCTCGTCCGGCCGCCGCTGACCGTGGTCGCGCAACCGGTCTACGAGCTCGGACAGCTCGCGGCGCGGCGGCTGCTTGCCCGAATCGGCGGCGATGACACGCCCCCGCACGTGGAGATGCGCGACACCACGTTCCTCGTCCGCGGATCGACGGCCCCGCCGAGCGGCCCATGACCCTTGGCCCATGTCGGGGGTACTCGGGTGGGTGCACAATACCCGCAGCCTGCCAGGGCGAGTCGTAGGTCCCGAACGTGCGCCGGCCCAGACCCGGCAGGTGGCGTATCGGCCCGCCGAC
>JBBSHN010000099.1:0-7951 GCA_038252945.1 Propionibacteriales bacterium
CTACTCCCACGATCGGAACAGTAGCGGCACACGACCCAGTTGGGACTGCGAGCCCCACTACGACACTCCAATCGTTGAACGCACCAGCATGGCATTCTGTGCCGCGGAGTACGAAGCGTGCAAGTGACGCGGTCCGCTCCCGGCATGGGTGAGTGCCTCGACCAGCGTGAGGCTCTGAGTTGCCTTGGCTCGGTCATGACGCCACGCCGGGGGACGCAGACGCGCGGACCTGGTCGAGCAGCTCGACCAGCGCGTCGATGTCGGCTCCGCTGAACAGGCCTTCCGGACCCTCTGGGGCGAGGTCGGTGAAGGGTGATTCGTAGAGCCGGGCGACGTCCATGACGCCGTGTTCGGTGAGGTACGTGATGATCAGGTTGATGAAGTCGAGCTGGTTGGCGGTCAGCGTCCGACCCGCGATGAAGTGGGACAGCGTGTCGGTTGCAGCGTCGCGGTCGAGCCCGACGAGGCTGCGGACGAAGAGCCCGAGACCCTTCGCCTGCTCGGTGGCTCGCTCAAGATCGGCCGCTTCGCCCACTCCAGCGTCGGTGAGCATCCGCTGCAACTCGTCAAGGTCTGTGGCCGATAGCTCGCGGTTGCGCCGCAGCTTCTGCAGCGCGACGTGATCCTCGTGGGCGCGCAGGTACACGCGGACCTTGGCCTCGAACCTCTGAAAGTCCGTGCCGACGCGGACTCCCGACAGCGTCACGTGGGTGGCCTCGGCGAGCTGGTCGACGAAGTCGGTGTAGACGATGAACCGGCGCGCCTTGGGCACCAGCCGCACGAGCAGCCGGACTCGTCGGCGTAGCAACTCGAGCATCGGCAGGGTGACGTTGATCCACCAGTCCTCGCCGGCGACCTCGTCGAGCAACTGTTGCTGGGCGCCGACGGCGGGAATGTTGGTGACCTCGAGCAGGGCGGAGGCGATCTCGCGCACCTGGTCCCGCAGTCGCTCGAAGCCGGGTTCGGCACCGAGCACGCACAGCTGAAGTCGCAGGATCAGCAGGTCGAAACGTTTGGCCTGCTCGTCGTCGTCGCGCACAGTGCTCGGCAGCCCAGCCAGATGCTCCGCGACTTCCCTCGCCTGCTCCGGGGAGAGACGTTGCCAGCTACCGGCCTCGGTGTAGATCTCGACCCACCGGCGGTGCGGACGGACGACGAAGTTGTGCACGTTCATCCCCACGACGATGTCGTGCAGCGTGCGCGCAACGTCCACACGTAGACCGACGTCGCTCTCGGTGCCATCACCGGCATCGTCACGACGGTCTTCGGGAAGCTCGGCGTCCAGTCCGGTGAGCAGCTCCAGGCGCGCGGCAAACAGACGTTCGGCCAGGGATGCCGCGACCCGACCGTCTGCGGTCGCTGGGTCGGTGTTGAAGAACTCGAGGTTGCCGCAGAAGTCGAAGATGAAGAAGTCGGCCTTGTCATCGCCCGGCCCGTACAGGTCCGGGCACAGCCGGGTGCCGCGGCCGAGCATCTGCCAGAACTTGGACTTGGACCGTACGGGTTTGAAGTAAACGAGGTTGACGACCTCGGGGATGTCGATGCCGGTGTCGAGCATGTCGACCGAGATCGCGATGTGCGGCGCCTTGTCCTTGATCGAGAAGTCGTCGATCAGGCTTTGGGCGTATTCGGTCTTGTAGGTGACGACGCGCGCGAACGAGCCGGCGTACTCGGGGTAGTGGGCGTCGAAGCGGGCCCGGATGAACTCGGCGTGGTCGTTGTTGCGGGCGAAGATGATGGTCTTGCCGAGCCGGTCACCGCCGGCGACCCTGTGACCGGACACCATCAGTGTTTCAAGCATCTTGTCGACGGTGTCGGCGTTGAACAGCCACTTGTTGACCGCGTCGGAGGCGATCAGGTCGGGGACGTCGCCGTCCTCGTCCCACTCGCGGGAGTCCCAGTCGTCCTTCTCTTCCTCGGACAGGTCGTCGTAGCGGATGCCTTCGCGGGGAAACTTCAGCGGCACCGACACCGCCCGCGGCGGCACGAGGTATCCCTCGGCCACGGCCTCATCGAGCGGATAGGCGTCGGTGGGGACTCCGTCCTCGAGGTGGAACAGCCGGTAGGTGTTGTGGTCGATGTCGTCCTTCGGCGTCGCGGTCAGCCCGACGAGCAGCGAATCGAACCAGGAGAAGATCGCCCGGTACTTCTGATACACCGAGCGGTGCGCCTCATCGATGACGATGAGGTCGAAGAAGCCCGGGCCGAAGCGGCGCTCGTCGCCGGCGCCATCGTTGATCAGGCCCATCATCGTCGGGTAGGTCGAGACGTACACCCTCCCGTCGGTGGTCTTCTCGGTCACGAGGTTGACCGTCGTTGCCTCGGGCAGGTGCGCCTTGAACGCGTTGACGGCCTGGTTCACGAGCGCGACCCGGTCGGCGAGGAACAGCACCCGCTTGCACCAGTTGGCTCGCATCAGCAGATCGGCCAGCGCGATGACGGTGCGGGTCTTGCCCGCGCCGGTGGCCATCACCACCAGCGCCTGCCGCTGCCGGCTGTCCTCGAACGCCTCACTGATGCGCCGGATCGCCCGCTGCTGGTAGTGCCGCTCGACAACATGCTCGTTGATCGGCACTCCGGCCAGACGCTTGCGGATGGTGCGCCGCTGCACCAGCAGCGCGAGCTCGTCGCGGGTGTAGAAACCCGAAACCTGACGGGGTGGATAGCCGGTGTCGTCCCACAACCAGTGCTCGTAACCGTTCGTGTAGAAGATCACCGGACGCTGACCGAACTGCGCCTCCAAACAATCGGCGTACAGCTTGGCCTGCTGCTGACCCACCCTGGCATCGCGACGAGTGCGCTTGGCCTCGACCAAGCCCAGCGGCTTGCCGTCATCTCCCCACAGCACGTAGTCGACGAACCCGGCGCCCTCCTTGTTCGGCATGCCGGTGACCGGATACTCGCGGTCCTCCCCACTGTCGAGCGCCCACCCGGCCTCGTTGAGCAGGAGGTCGATGAACAGGTCGCGAGTGGTGGCTTCGTCGTAATCGTGATCGTCCGGACACGCCTCGTTAGCCACCTTCGCTGTTGCGACCTGCCGGCGTAGTTCAGCGAGTTCGGCTTCGAGTGCCGCGCTCTGTTCGCGTGCTCGGGCGAGCTCGGCGTCCTGCTCAGCGAACCGACGCGCCTGCTCTGCCAGCTCCGCCTGCCGCTTCAGCCGGACCTCCGCCGGGACCGGCCGCGGGACAAACGCCGGGTCGAACTGCAGCGACGGTGCCTGAACATTCGCCGTATCACGGGTATACCTACGGGCCAACCAGAACAGAACCTGAAACAACTGCCCGAGCACAGGCAGCGAATCGCTCGGAGCCATCGGCTTGGTCTTGTGCGCCGCAGTGTTGCCCTGACGACGGATCAGGTCGCACTTGGTCTGGATGTCGTTACCCACCAGCGCCCGGAATGTCGGTTCGAACAGCCGCGCCGACAGGTCGTCACGGTAAGGCTCCTGCAGGGCGCGGTCTGCGTCATAAAGCCAGCCGACCGCGAGCTCGAGACACCGACGCGCATAGAAGCAGCTGGCCCGTGGATCGGCCACGCCGTGCTGCTCCGCCCTGCGCGCCTCGGCGAACAACTGCGGCCACTCAGCACGGAGGAACGCGAAGTTACTCACGCGGTTCCCTCCGTCCGATCGACCGAGATCCTCTCAGAGCAGCCCCGCAAACGCCCGTTGCTGCAATGACGAGAACAAGGTGTCGAGCTCGGCTAGGTGCATGTTGTCGGCGCTCCTCGTGACACGTAGTTGCTGAACAATGCATGCAAACTTCAGTTGCGCTGGCTCGGGAGGAACCGGAATCTCGATCGGATAGATTCGCGATCCGGAGATCAACGGCTGCCCCGATTGACTCGCATATTGATTAAGGTTGGCATGTTCGAGCGCGGCGGAGAGGTAGTCCATCTGCAACGACGCGTCCATCCAGCTGACGTAGAGTGCGTTGTCAGTCACCCACGCCCTCGGCGGGGAAACATGTACACATCCGCAATACGCGCCAACACGGCCAAGAACTATTCGAGGATCCTCGAATAGATACCTGTCGTGCATGCCGTTGATGCCGTTCCCACCTAATACCGGAAACTTCCCGTCGGTGGCCATGGCGCTCGACGGTAGGAATTCCCCGCTCTTGAGTTTGATGAGATCGCCAAGTGGCTGGCGGGCTAACGCTTTGCGCGGACCGAACATGTCGAGAAAAATCGACCGGGTGAGGTCGTCGAGTTGGATCACGGCTTCGCGACGCTTCGTGCGGACGGCGTCGGCACGGTCGAGGATGTCCGCGATCCGCCGCTGCTCCTCGATCGGTGGCAACGGCAACTCGAACTTCTGGAGTTCGGTAGGACTCAGCCTCGGAAGATTTACTCCGGTTGCGCGCGACGTCGCGAGTCTGACGATGTCTGGAAGTGCGAGAAAGTGAGCCAGATAGTCGCGGTCCAGCTGGGGTCCCGGCCGCAACGGAAGGATGTCGGTACTACACACGCCTTCGAAGGTCGGCCGTGCGATCTTGGCGAGGTTCGGCCGGAGCTTGCCGAAGAGCACATGGCGTGTGTCGAACGAGAACTTTGTGCTGGCAAGCTGACCATCTGTCGTCGGCGTGACCCCGACAATACGGCCGCCGCGTTCGATGTTCTCAAGCCCTATGTAGAGAACGCCAGCCCCAATCGATTCTGGCGCGACCCCTCGTCGATCGATCGTGGCGACAGTGCCTAGTGGCTTTCTTGGCCACGACATCAGAGCATGGCCTTCAGGTGGGACAGACCTTGCTGGATCTCTCCTTCGAGGCGTTCCAGGTCGGCGATGATCTCGAGCGGTGGGCGGTGCTCGACCTCGTCGTGTACGACGTCCTTGTAGCGGTTGAGCGATAGGTCGTAGCCCTGCGCGGCGATATCCGCCTTCGGCACGCAGAACGACTGCGCTGTGCGTTCACGTGAACGCTCACTGGCGCCGCGATCGCGCCAGCGGTTGAGCGCATCGGGCAGATTGTTCCTCGCGTGCTCATCCTCGGCCAGACCCGACTTCGGTCGAGGCCCAAGCTTCGACTCGTCCAGTAGCGGCGCGCGCTTGTCGTCTAATGACCAGCCGTCCGCCGCTGCTTCGTAGAACCACACATTCCCAGTGCCACCGACGCCTGTCTTCGTGAAGAGCAAGATCGCCGTCGAGACACCGGCATAGGGCCTGAACACGCCGCTGGGCAGCTTCACTACGCCGTCAAGTTTGTGATCCTCGACCAGCATGCGGCGTAGCTCCGTGTGCGCCTTCGACGAACCGAACAGCACCCCGTCCGGCACGATGACCGCCGCCCGCCCACCCGTCTTGAGCAGTCGGAGAAAGAGTGCGAGGAACAGCAACTCGGTCTTCTTGGTCTTGACGACCTGGAGTAGGTCTTTCGCGGTCGACTCGTAGTCCAGTGACCCAGCGAAGGGCGGGTTGGCCAGGATCAGCGAGTACACCTCCGCATCGCCGCTGGCGCCGTCCGAGAGTGAGTCGCGGCGGCGGATGTCGGGCGCCTCGATGCCGTGCAGCAGCATGTTCATGCTGCCGATTCGCAGCATGGTGCCATCGAAGTCGAAGCCGTGGAACATGCTGTGGTTGAAGTGCCGGTTCGACTCGGCATCGACGAGCAGGTTGGGGTACTCGTTGCGCAGGTACTCGCTCGCCGCGACGAGGAAGCCGGCTGTGCCGCACGCCGGATCGCAGATGTCGTCCTTGACGGTCGGCGCCATCATCTCCACCATCAACGCGATGATGTGCCGGGGCGTACGGAACTGACCGTTCTGCCCCGCGCTGGCGATCTTCGACAGCATGTATTCGTACAGGTCGCCGTTAGTATCGCGATCGACCATCGGGACGTCGTCGAGCATGTCGACTACTCGCGCAAGCAATGCCGGTGTCGGGATCGTGAACCGAGCGTCCTTCATGTGGCTCGAGTAGGTAGAGCCCTCGCTGCCGAGGTCGCGGAGGAAGGGGAAGACCTTGTCCGACACGGTCCCGAACATCGACGCAGGGTCGGTCTGCTTGAAGTTCTTCCACCGTCGCGGGTCATGCGCGCCGTCGAAGATCACCCGGTCGAGCGGCTCACCGGTGCGGGCGGCCTTGCGCTCGGCGAGGGTCTGGAGCTCGTCGAGGCGCCGGAGGAAGAGCAGATAAGTGATCTGTTCGATCACCTCGAGCGGGTTCGCGATGCCGCCGGACCAGAACGCGTCCCAGACACGGTCGACCTTGCTCTTCAGCTCGCCTGTGATCACGACGGTGAGGCTATCCGGCGCATCGCATCTCGTCAGGAGTGCGACCCCGAGAGATGACACTTCACCAGCGGAGAGAGCATCGAGCGCACAGTTTGCGGCACTGTCGTAGAATGTGCGCAGGAGGCCAAGAAGGATGACGATTGCCGACGTACTAGCTCCGTTTGACGTAGCTGAGGACGACTTTGCCGACGAGCTCGCGCGCGACTTGCGCGCTACGCCAGACGCAGCGGCGAGTGGGCTGTCCGAAGAACAGGAAGCGATCCTTGCCGGGCATGGCGGGATCGTTGACCCTCGCCGCGGAGACGCACGATCGGTTGGCCGGAAGTCGCTGCGAGCGTCCTCGTCCAACCTCGCTGAGCAGACTCGCATCTCAATGTCGGTGGCGCAGGCCGCGCTGCTTTTGCGCGTCGATCAGTCGCGCGTCCGTCATCGGCTGCGTGACCGTGCCCTGTACGGGTTCAAGATCGGTGCGGGTCTCCGGCTGCCGCTGTGGCAGTTCGACAACGGCGAACCGATCCCGGGGCTGCGTGCCGTGCTCGCTGCGCTGCCAGCCGACCTGCACCCACTCGAGGTCGCCGGTTTCATGAGCACCCCCGATCCCGATCTGACCGTCGCCGACGAACCAACCAGCCCGCGGGACTGGCTCACCCACGGCGGCGGCGTCGACGCCGTCCGCGGGCTGGTCGCCCACCTCGACACGTGGTGAAGCTGCCGCTGCCGCCACCCGCGGAGCAGCTGGACTACGGGCCGGAGCACCTGCACGACCTCGATGCCGGGACGGTCCTGTGGCGCGTGCATCGCACGAGCGGTGGTCACGTCGTGCCGTGGAATCGGCTGCGGTACTGGGGGCCGTCCGCGACGATGCGCTTCGACCCGCACGAGCCGCCGCCGCACACGCAGGACCGCGGCGTCAGCTACACGGCGCTCACTGTCCCGACGGCGCTGGCTGAGGTGTTCCAGCAGACCCGCGTCATCAATTCGCGGCGGGGCACGCCGTACCTGACGGCGTGGTCGCCGACCCGCGCGCTCTCGCTGCTCGACCTGACCGGAAACTGGCCGATCCAGGCCGGCGCGTCGCACGTCATCAACACTGGACGCCGCGACTACTGCCGGGCATGGGCTCGCGCGATCCACACGGCGTGGCCGGAGCTGGACGGGCTGTGGCATCACTCGTCGATGACCGGCGGGGACGCGGTCACGATGTTCACCCATGCCGGCGACAGCTTCCCGTCGCGCCCGATGCTGAGCGTGCCGCTGGACCATCCGGGTCTGCGCGGGCACCTGCTCGCAGCCGCAGCCCAGCTGAACTACCGCCTCGTCTGACCCTCACGCCAGGGACGTGGTCGACGAGTTCTTCAAGGTCGCGTCCGCGCGGCGTCGAAGCTCACCTCGGTCATGAGGACACGGCGAGGTAGGGGGTGGAGTTGTAGCAGTTCCCTGGACTTGAACGGCTCCCCTGTGGACCCACTCAATGGTCAGTGCTGCATAACCGTGATTATGCAGCACTTTTCGGCCCTCCAGGTCCTACAGGCGGGCCGGGTTGACCGACCCCGGGGGCCCTGCTCGCACGCGGAGCGATCGCGGGTTCCGTCAGCGGACTTGTCTTCCTGCTGGCGACGATGTTCTACGTCGTCGGCAAGGGCCTCCCCGCCGTCGCGCCGCTGCTCGACATCTCCACGATCTTCCATGGCTCATCCAAGCCCGTGATCAGCCCGGA
>JBBSHN010000100.1:0-7792 GCA_038252945.1 Propionibacteriales bacterium
AGCACCAGGCGGACACAGCGTTCCTTGACCTTCGCATCGATCTTCTTCGGCATGAACAGCATCCTTCCAACTCAGAAAGATGCGGCATCAAACCTGGGGCGCTTCAGCATGCCGTAAAGCCGTTGGTGAGCTTGGCTGGTGGTGGGGGTGATGCGTAGGTATTCCGCCCGGTTGAACTTGGCTTGGGTGTCGGTGGTGACGGTGGTGAGGGGTTCCCACCAGTCGTGGTCGGCATTGCCGGGGCAGGGCAGGGTGTACCGGCCGTAGAACTGGTACCGGATGGTGCCGTTCTTGCGGCGGGTGGTGTCGCGTTTGGTTTGGTGTCGCGCGAGTTCCCGGTATTCGGGTTCGCTGTGGCTGTTCAGCGCTTGTTCGAACAGGGTTCCCGCGGCAGCCCATAGGGAGTGGCCACCGCAGGCGCCTTCTCGGCTGATGCGACGCTGGGACCAGGGGAGCGGTTGCGTGGCGTGGCCGTATCCGTTGAGGAGGATGCCGCCGTGGCGGCGGCGCGTTTGCGGGGTGGTGCGATGACTCCGCACCCGGTGGTTGCCTCTATGTGGTTGAGGTGGGTGCCTCGCCAGGCTCCGTCGGCGGTGAACGCGTGGATGCCGGTGGTGCGTTGTGCGAGGTCGAGGGCGAGGTCGGTGAAGATGCGGCCTTCCCCACCTGGGGTGGTGGTGCTGAAGTGCTCAATGCCGAGGATGACTCGGTGATTGGCCAAGTGGGATCTGACGGAGGCGATGGCGAACTTGGTGGCCCCAGGCCAGCCCGTCGGTGCCGCCTTCGCCGTAGCGTTGCCGTGCCGGGTCTTGGCGTACCGGTCGCAGCTCGCCGGTTCTCTTGTCGACCCGGTGGGTGTCGAGGGTCCGGAGCGGGCTAGAGAACACTTTGCCGTCTAATCCCACCACATGCTCTCGCGCATAGTGTCCGGCGGAATAGGGATCGTGAGAGTTCAGTAGCCCGACTTCATGGGCCCGCTGCACGGCGAGGTCGCGCTGCAACTGAAGCAGGTCTTGGAGCATGCAGGGGGTCATGCGCTTCTTGATGAAGTAGCCCCAGTGGTCCCGGTTCGGCTCAACCGCTGCGATACCGGTAACCGCGTCTTAGCCAAGAACGTCGGCTGCCGTTTCCTTGATCGCCGCCCATAGGGAGCGGCCTTGGAACGCACGTCCGGAGGCGGACCCGTAGATGCGGATGCAGGCACCGAACAGCATCAGACACCAGTTCGGATACGCCATGGGCCGGCCACCGATCTGATGGTCCTGCTTATTCGCCGCTGTGACCGCAGCTGCCATGGCAAACAAATGAGGATCAGCCGCGGTCGCCAGAGTCCGACGAAAAGCGGTCCCTGCAGCCGCCCTGCGCTGTCGCTGCGACTGAGGACTGAGTCGCGCCGCTGCAGTGCCCTCAATGCGCCTCTGTCGTCGCCTCATGCCCGGCCGGCGCCGGGCAGCGGACGGCTCGTCAGACGGCATGATGGCCTACCACGGATGTCGTCTCATCGACGAACCAGCGGTCACCCGGCACATGACGGCACGTCCGCGCGGCCTCGACGAACTCCGGTGTGAACCGTTGCACCCACCGGTAGATGGTGACGTGATCAACCCCAACACCACGCTCGGCCAGCAGCTCTTCGACGTCGCGGTAGGACAGCCCGTAGCGCAGGTACCAGCGCACCGCGACCGAGATCACCTCGCGAGGGAACCGAAAGCCAGCAAATGCGGAGGCGGACGAGGATGTCATCACACCAGTCTCGCGCCCGGTTCGAAAACTGAACGCAACAGTGCCTCGTGGACAGCGTTGAGGCAAATGGGACGTAACCCTTGGGCATCACGGCGATGCTCAATCAACCTTCCCAACTATGACGCCCGACCGTGTTGCAGATCCCACGGGCATTTTGTTTCGGCTCCATTGCCTTTCGGCCTCATTATTGAAGGTGCGGCATTTCGTTGCCCCTTCTACGCGGGGCCGGCTGCAGGGGTGGGGCGTTTCGTTGCCCTCTATCCCCTATCCCCCGGTTCGAATGGGGCGCCGAGACGGCGCTTCCTTTACCAGGTGGGAGCGGCTCTGTTGGTCTGCGTTGTCCTGATCTTTGGCGGGGATGCCTGATGATCCCGTCGCGAGGTGTCAGACGCCCCAAAGAGAGTTGCCCCGCCCCTCCGGCCGAGGCAACCGGAGAGAAAGCTGCCCCCCGGCGGCACATAAGGCTTCAGGTCAGCCCGCCCGTGTGCTCACATAGCCAGTCGAGCACCTGTTGCGCGTGAGTATTCGGCGGAAAGATCGGGTAGAAGACGTGCTCGATTCGGCCATCGCGGACCACGAGCGTCAGTCGTGCATACAGGCGTTCCTGACCGGGGGCGGCAAAGGTCGGGAGGTCTAGCGCGTCCGCGAGGACGAACTGCTGGTCGGAAAGCATCACGAACGGTAGATGGAGGCGCTCGACGACTTCAGCCTGATAGTCGGGGTCCTGGCTGGACATGCCGAAGACGTGCGCGGCTCCCGCCGCTTGCAGATCGGCGTAGTGATCGCGGAAGTCGCATGCTTCGGTGGAGCAGCCGCGGGCACCGGGGATCGCATCCCAACCCTGCGGAAGGTCGGCTCCCGGGCGGCCTGTCAGCGGGTACAGGTAGATGATCGTGCGACCGGGTCCGAGGGCGGAGAGGTCCACTGTTCTGCCGTCGCTGGTCCGCAGCGGCAGGGGCGGCAGGGCCGTTCCGGGCAGATCCTTGGCAGCGCCGTCGTCCTCGGGCACGGGCAGATTGTCGGGCAACACGCTGTAGTCGGTCATCTCAGGAGCCTCCATTCGGAAGGTTCGGGTCGCGCCCTCCTCAAGCCAGCGGATGAGGAGGTCGCGACGGGCAGTGAGCAATGCGATGGTCCGATCGATTTCGGCGATGCTTTCGCGGAACGCAACCAGGGACGCAGGCCACTCATCGCGGATTCGTCCGCATCTCTTCACCTCGACGCAGATCGTAAACGTTGCCCTTGAGGGGAATGTCAAGCCGGCGACATCCGCATATACCGCGATCCGAGCGTGGCGTCGGACATCCGAGGCGGGTGATGAGCACCGAGGCCCGGGCGGGCAAACATCGACCCGGAACTATGCGCCGCAATGCGTGCGAGATGCAACCAACCTGGACTGCACACCGTCCACTTATCCGATGTGCAGGCGAGTGGTCTCGGCTGCCACGCCAGCACCGGTGTTCAAATTTCGGATAACCGTCTCGGATTGGCGGCATGCTCAGACGTGCACCGCTGCCCGGCAGTGGACGAAGACCCCATTCGTGATCGACGGCGTCCTGGTCTACGTATCTGGTCTGCAAGCTCACTATGACCGCGCAGTCGCTGGCGGCGCGCATCTGCTCTCCGAGATCGAAGACAACGACGGCGTCGGGCAACGCCAGTACCGCGTGGAAGACCCCGAGGGCCATCGCTGGATGTTTGCCGAGCCGATAGGCGGCTAACGGGACTCGGTCCGCCGCCCAACACGGAGCTTGTAGAGGACGTTGGGGCTTCTTCTCCCGCTTGAGGGTCGCCGGACGCACGGACCGCAGCGACCCGCTCGCTCGAGTGATGAAGGCGACCACCGGTGTCAAGAATCAGCCGTCATCTCGCGCGTTGCCGGCCCTATCCTGACCCCATGACACGTCGGGCGGACATCAGCAGAGCGGTCGGCGACCACGTCGAAGAGCTGGAAACCTTAGTCGCCGCCGGTTCCGACGAGTACGCCATCTGGAAGGCTCTGCTGAACGCGTTGGACTGGCTGTACAGGTACAACGAACTGCTCCGCCGTACCGACCCCGCATTCTTCGCCAAGTGCCACGCATACCCCGACGAACCGACAGCGACTCGCTGTGTTTTCGTGCCGGGGCTGCATCTGCTGGGGGTGTCAGCTCCTGAGCGCATGTGATGTGTGAGACCGAGTCGCCCGCGATGGCCGCCCTCGGCGAGCCAGTCGCCGGCCGCCCGCCTGAGTGGCTACTGCCACCTCTCGATCCCAATGCGCTTGTGCCGGCGCTGTGGCCCACGGGTGTGCTGCGGACACCAGCCGGTGCCCTCGCGGTAGCCGGTGTCAGCATCGCCGAGCTCGCAGCGGAGTTTGGTACGCCGGCCTACATCGCCGACGAGAACGACTTCAGAGCGCGAGCGCGGTCCTTTCGGACCGCATTCGCCGGCGCCGACGTCTACTACGCCGCCAAGGCATTCCTTTGCCTGGCAGTGGTGCGCTGGATGGCCGAGGAAGGCCTCGGCCTGGACGTCTGTTCGTCCGGCGAGCTTGCGGTGGCGCTCCGCGCCGGCTTCGACCCCGCTCGGATCGAGCTGCACGGCAACAACAAGAGTGTGGAGGAGCTGCGCCGGGCAGTGGAAGGGGGTGTGGGACGTATCGTGGTCGACTCCTTTACCGAGATCGACAGGCTCGCGCACGTGGCGCGCGCCGCGGGGAGCCGTCCCTCGGTACTGGTCAGGGTGACCGCCGGCCTTCAGGTGCGCACTCATACCTCCATCGCCACCGCGCACGAGGACCAGAAGTTCGGCTTCTCGATCGCCGAAGGCGCGGCCCTTGCTGCCTTGCGCATGGTGGCTCGCTCTGCGTACCTCGACCTCGCCGGCATCCACTTCCACCTCGGATCACAGATCTTCGATACGTCCGCGTTCGACCTGGCGGCTCGACGGGTCCTGGCGGTCTACGCGGCTGCTCGAAGCGAAGGGATGTGGCTGCGCCAGCTGTGCGTTGGCGGCGGATTCGGTATCGCCTACACCACACAGGATCGCCCATTGCCACCCCAGGCTTTGGCTGCCGGCATCATCGCTACCATCGAAAAGGAATCCGGCATCGTCGGGGTCGACGTACCGGCGCTGTCGGTCGAGCCTGGCCGAGCGATCGCCGGGCCCTCGACCTTCACGCTTTACACCGTGGGTACGGTCAAACGAGTAAAGCTCGAAGGTGGCGGCATCCGCCTGTTCGTGGCGGTCGACGGCGGTATGAGCGACAACGTTCGGACGGCGTTGTACGGCGCCGACTTCTCTTGCACACTGGCGTCCCGGACCTCGACGGCGCCGCCGGCTCTTGCCCGGGTGGTTGGCAAGCACTGTGAATCAGGCGACGTCGTCGTGCGGGACGAATTCCTGCCTTCCGACGTGGCGCCCGGCGACCTGCTCGCCGTACCCGGCACCGGTGCCTACTGCCGGTCACTCGCGAACACGTACAACCACGTGCCGCGGCCCCCTGTGATAGCAGTGCGGAACGGCCGGACTCGCCTCATCGTCCGCCGAGAGACCGAGGAAGACCTGATGCGTCACGACGTCGATGAGCCGGCCGAGGTCGGAGTGACCCCGTGACGGCAGCCGCTGCTGGCACCCGGCCACGCATGTTGATGCCCGCCTCTGGGCGTGGCGGCCGCAGCCAGTCGCGATACTCCGCGATCACGCCCCGCCACGTCCAGGGTCGTCCAGGCGAGGCTGGTTGGTGCCGGGTCTCCCGAGCCCCATCCCCTCGGAACGACGAGTCAACGGCCACGGCTCGTGTCGTTCACGCACGTCGAGGGGCAGGACTTCTTCACGTACTCGCAGGGGCAGTGGGCTGCGCGGCCTGGTCGCCGTGGCGTCGTTGGGCTGCCGCCTGCTCACGCCGGCCGGTAGTGATGCTGTAGAAGACCAGCGCCGTGATCACGCCGTACGGCACCACGTTGTTGACCACCACCATGGCCGAGGTGCCCAGCTTCCAGGTGAGCAGGGCGCGGGCCACGGCCTCGCCGAGGAGGCTCGCCCCCCACACCGCGCCGAGCCTGCGCTGTACCGCGCGGAAGCTCGGATACTGCCAGAGCCCGCCCCACCAGTCTCGTTGCACCTTGGAGCCGTCGGTGGCGAACCGGCGACCGAGGTAGAAGGTCAGTGGCCGGCCGAACAACAACGTCACGAGCATCAGCACCCCGATGGACCCGGTGGTGATGCTGTCCTTGAGGAACACCGCTCGCGCGGAGCCGGAGAAGACGGTGGTGAGGACGCCGATCAAAATGCCGATCAGCACGAAGACGCCGAACTCGTCGACGTGACGCTGCTTGGTGATGGTGTAGCCGATGTCGAGCACCGGCCACAGCCCGCTCACCAGCAGGGCCGGAACCTCCGGCATGCCGGCTGGACCGGCCAGCAAGAAGTACGTCGCCGTAGGCAGCACGATGTTCATCACCAGAGTCAGAACCCAGTTGGCTGCCGCCGACTGGCCGCTCGTCGGCTTGCCGCCGCCCTGCCTGACGTCTGCGGTGCTCATGTCGTCCCACTTGTGACGGTCTAGTCAACCGGCGTGCATGATTCTGTCACACGCTGCGACAAGTGGACCAGCCTCGGGACGCTCGCTGGCGTCCCAGAATGCCGTTTCAGCTCTCGGGACCGGCTCTCCCAAGCCCATCCCCTCGGAACCCGGCGGGTCAACGGCTTACAGCGGACTGAAGCGACGCCTGGGAGGGAGCCCCAGGCGACCGAGCCGGCAGGGATGAGGTCTGGGACGGGGTAACGAGACTCTGCGAATCAGTTGTAGCACGACGGGCCCCGGACAGAAACTCGACGGGTGACCCTGAGGACCAGCCTGAAGGTGAACGGCCGTCGCGCTGGACAGCTACGACGATCTACCCAGACATGTGGGTCGACCCTGACGAAGACCCCCGCGAGAGCCTCGACGAAGGCACCGGTGAGAAGGCGGTGCTGGCGGCATACCTCGACCGCTATCGGATGACCTTCGAGATGAAGTGTGAAGGACTCGACTCGAAGCAGCTGGCCCGGCGATCGGTGGCGCCCTCGACCATGTCGTTACTCGGCCTTCTGCGACATCTGGCCAGCGTCGAGCACACATGGTTCCGCCGGTTCGTCGAAGGGCAGCAGGACCTGCCGCGGCTCTACAAGTCTCCCGACGACAGTGACTTAGACTTCAACGGCGCCTTCCCGGACGACGCCGTGGTCGCCGACGCCTGGGAGACCTGGCGCTGCGAGGTGGCCCACGGTCGTGAGGTTTTTGCGGGTCTCGACGATCCCGGTGCACTGGTGGGGCCAAGGGGCAACCAGGCGGAAGTACGCGACGTCGTGGTCCACAGGCACTGTTGCATTACGCCATTGCAGCGCGACGCCGCAGGAAGACTTGCTGTCCGTCGCTACGGAGGGGGGTCCAGCTGTCGGTTCCGCCTCTCCCTGGGCCTCTGAGTGAGCCTGGAGAGGGCTCTCGGACGAAGCAACCAAAGAATTTGCGGTCGTTGCTTGCTCGAATCCCTTAATGCAACAGCCCCCGCCCGCGCGACCTGACCGAGCAGCGGATGCATATGAGGTCAGGTGTTGTAGGTCCGTTCTTCGACGTGTTTGCTGCGGTTGTTCTGCGCGTTCAGTAAGAGGCTGAGAATGATGGTCAAGGCGCCGGCGATCATGAGGATGATGCCGAGGGCGTTGTCGTTGACGAATCCGATGTTGAAGTGCAGCGCCCAGAACACGATCGCGCCGGCCACCAGCAGCAGCACGCCAAGTCCGATACTCATAGGTCCCTCTGTGTCGGTGTTGTCTTATCAGTGTCTGCCAGGTTCCACCCAACTGCCAGTCGACCTACCACGCTGGCGTAGTCGGAGCGTCATGCAGCCGGTCGACCAGGGACATCACAGTGTGGAAGGCAGCAGGGAGGGAGGTTGTGCGGCGCTGGATGAGGTGCGGTTAGAGCAGTGGTGGACCAGGTTGACGCCCAAAGAGCGGGCGGATCTATGTCGGTTGGACCGACGACCAATTGACCGAACTGTCGGCCCACGTGACGCTCAACCTG
>JBBSHN010000101.1:0-7790 GCA_038252945.1 Propionibacteriales bacterium
CCTCTCGGCGCGGCTTGGCCGAGACAGGCACCAGCGCCATTAGCTCAATTGGCAGAGCAGCTGACTCTTAATCAGCGGGTTCGGGGTTCGAGTCCCTGATGGCGCACAAACTGCCTGGTCAGCGGGACTCATCGTGTCTGACCTAGGTCCTTGGCCACGGTTTTGCCACGGAATTGAGTGAGGACGGGCGGACCCGTTACCTGACCGTGCCCCCCCTCACGTCCCGTCCGCCTCACGCGGCGCCCCCTGGCATCGACTCCCCCAGAGCCGCTTCGAGGGCCTGAGCGGCCTGGGAGTCGACCGCGCGACGGCCCATGTAGACGTCCTGCGTCATCGACGGTCGGCTGTGCCCCAGCTGGTCCGCGACGAGACGTGCCGACAGCGCGGCCTCGTCGAGGATCGTCGCGGCTGTCTTTCGGAAGCTGTGGGATGTGATCCACGCCAAGGCCTCGGTGCCCCGGGCCTCCCGGAGGTCGCGCCGGACGTTGGCCGGGTCCCGGAAGCCACCGAGCACGTCCGGGAAGAGCGGCTGGTCCAGCCTGGCCCCGGTCATGTAGCGACGCCGGAGCACCGCGACCGCGCTGACGGGCAGCGGCAGGGTGCGCTCACCTGCCCGGCTCTTGGTCCCCTTCCGCAGAAGGCCCTGACCCTTGACGCGGATCAGCGAGCTGGTGATCTGGACGGTGCCGGCGTCGAAGTCGACCTCGGACCAGACCGTCGCCAGCGCCTCCCCGATGCGCACACCGGTCGCCAGCATGAAGAACACCAGGTCCGCCAGGTCGTGACGGCGAGCCTTCTCGTCGGCCTGGAGTTGCTGGAGGAGCTGCACCCGCTCGACGGCTGACAGGGCTCGTGGCTGTCTCGCGGGCCTCGACTCGATCCGCTCGACCTCCCGGACCGGGTTGGCCATCACCGCGCCGTACCGCACCGCCAAGCCCATCACTCCGGAGATGACACTGCGGCAGCTCTTGGCCGTCGTGGCGCTGACGTCGGCCTTGATCGCGGCGATCACCTTGTCGACCAGCGGCGTCGTCGCCTCACCGAGCCGGACCTCACCGAGCGCCGGCAGGATGTGGTTCTTCAGCTGACGCCGGTAGGTCTCAACGGTGCCCGGTGAGCGGCGGCCGTCGAGCACCATGTCGTCGAGCTTCGAGAGCCACAGGTCGGCCGCGGCCGAGAAGCGGGTCATCATCGTCAGCTCGCCATGCCGCCCGGCCAGCGTCCGATTCTGCAACTTCGCCCGCAGGTTCTGGGTCGCCTGGGTGACTGACCGGCCGCTGGCCTCGACCCGGCGCACGACACCGTCGAAGTCGCGGTAGTCGGCCACCGCCTTGTGTCGCTTCGGCTTGCCCTTGTCGTCGTGGCCGACCGAGTACGTGCGGACCAGCCCCCACGTCCCGATCGCCAGCGGAGAACGCCCCACGGCCGGACCTAGGAGACGAGCACGTGGTCATCGACCCAGGAGCGGACCTCGTCGGGCCGGTAGCGGATCTTGTTACCCAGGCGGTAGCTCGGCGGGCCGTACCTGCGGCAGCGCCAGCCGTAGAGGGTCTTGGTCGACAACGCCAGATAGTCGGCCGCCTGATCGATCGACCACAACTGCTCGAACCTACTGGGAACGACGTTGCTCTCCATGACGTCACCCTCCTGTTCGGCACGGTCCCACACCCTTAGGCGCTCGGCGTGGTCACTCGTGGACAGGATGATGCCGGGAGTGCTCCCGGGGTCGGCAGAGTTCCCGACCCTGTGGACGAGCGGCGGGAGTGGGTTGGTGAGGTGATTGGTGAGTTAGGCGGTGCGAAGCCAGGCGCGGAGCGCCTCGCGGATCACCTGGCTGGCGTTGGTGTCATCGGCGTCGGCTCGGTCGCGCAACGCCTGCTCGAGCTGGGGGTCCAGGCGCACCGGGATCACCCGCGCCGCCGCAGAGCCGAGCGGCTTGCGGCCGCCGGCACGCTTCAGCGCGGGCACGTCATACCCCGCCTCGGCCTCGGCTGCGAGACCCTCGATGACCTCGTCGGTCACCGGCTGACCCTTCGAGGTCACGGGCTCGATATTCGTCATCGTCTCCTCCTCTCGGTTCACGGCAGCAGGTCGAGGTAGTGCGGTCGCGCTCTCATCGCATGGATCGCCAAGCTCGCGCCCGTCGTCCAACACGAGCACGACCACCTCCAATAGCCGCCCGGGGTGTCGAACCCGAGTCGCAGCTCGCGGAGTGGCTCCACATCGCCAATCCGGTAGGCCACCACGAGGTGGCCTCCGGCCTGCCGGATGTCCTCATCGCCGACCCCGTGCTTGCGAGCCGAACGATGACTTCCACACCGCAATCGTAATACGAAACTGATCTGCTCGACAGCCTTCCCCTCTCCCCAGAGAGATCGCACGCCACGTCATCACTTCGAACTCACCTCACCAAATCGACGAACTCCCAGACGTCACACCTCATGCAAAGCCTGACCGGGCCTGCGAGGTCTCGCAGCGTCGTGACGAAACGCATGTCTCACCCGGCCTTGTCCACGACCGGCTCGGCCGACCGCCTATGACCTGAGACGGAAGGCGGTTATGCAGCGAAAGTCGGTCCGCGTGCCGGGTCAAATCTTGGCGTGCGCATGGTGCGGCACCACCTTCACCCTGGCCGCGGCCGGGCGGATCCCCAAGTGGTGCTCCCAGTCCTGCCGCCAACGTGCTTGGGAGCAGCGCCGCGCCGCCGAGTCCGGGCGCTCTGCCGTGGAGGTGGTGGTGAGGATCGTGGAGGTCGAGAAGCCAGTACTTGTGCTGCAGCGGGTTGCAGTCCCAACGATCCCCAAGGGTGGTGCCTGGCCAGACGCGCTGGCCGAACTGGTCGACCAACTCGACCGGGGCCTGGTCTACGACCGCCACCTTCCTGCCCTTGTCCGCGCAATCAACGAGGTCCTCGAGGCGATCGGGCGGCGACCCGCCTCCCGGCGCTCGCCAGGCAAAGTCACCGTGAGGGATGACGAACGCCCTCAAGATGCCAACGAGCACGCAATCCGAAGAGCTTGGTACTCACGCATCGGGCTGAGACTTTTCGCCCACTTGACGTGGCCGCGTAGCGGTGGAATCGCGGTTCGACGTCGCCGAGCGGCGGGCGGTCAGCGCGGTTGGGCGGGGTCCGTCTGTGCGATGTAGGTCAACGCCTGCTGGGCGGACCAGGAGCTTCCCTCGACGCGACCGAGGTCCCAGCCCTCGACTCCGAGAGCGTCCCGTAAAGCGTCTTGCCGCTGCTTGTCGGTGCCTTCTGGCAGCGCCCAATGTTCCTCCCACCCGACGGCGGAGCCGAGTTTCTCGAACGACGCTTGCAGCCGACACACCCGTTCGGCGTCGCCTCGTTCCATGAACAGCCCGACGCAGGTGCCCACGAACATGGTGGTCAGCATGGGTTCTCGCTCCCGCCTGACCTCGGGAACCATTCGGTACATCAGCTTCTCCGCCTCAGAGATCTCGCCTTGGTCGAGCAGTACGTAAGCCAAGCTCATGTCGAACCGCAGTGCCTCACGTGCGTCCCCCGTCCTGCGGGCGAGCTCACGGCCCTCTTCGAGCAGGGCCGTGCTTCTGTCGACGTCGCCCTCGTCGTACAGCAGGTCGGAGAAGTACTGCATCGCCGACAGTCGCCGCGCGTCGTCCCCAGCTTTCTGAGCCCAGGCGACGGCGCTCTCGTACAGGTTGCGCGCGCGTTCGGCGTCGCCACGTCGGGCATGGAGCTGCGCGAGCGTGCTGGCGACCTCTGACATGCCGCCCCAGTCGCCGAGCCTCTCGTAGATGGCCAGAGCCTCTTCAGTGCGTCTCAACGGCAGGCCCATGTCGGGGTCGTCGACCCAGGAGTTCTGCAGCTCGAGAGCGTGTAGCGTGGCGGACTTCGCCGCGCTGTCGCCCTCAGGCGCGACGTCGATAGCGCGCTCGCACCAGCGCCTGCGCTTGACCCGCTGACCGTTCGCCGTCCAGTGCCACCACAGCGCGGCCACCATGCGCAGCCCCAACTCGGCCCGGTCCGGCGTCGGCGGCGAGAGACCGGGTTGCAGCGCCCACGTCAGGGCGGCCTCCACATCATCGCCAACGGCTGACAACCGTTCAGCTGCGACCAGTTGCCGCGGCGAGTGCAACAGTGGGGCCCAGGTCTCCGCGATCTCGAGGAAGTAGCGAGCGTGCCGCTCCAGCGTCCTTTCGTGCTCGCCGCTTTCGGCGAGACGCTCCCTCGCGTACGTACGCACGGTCTGGAGCAGGTCGACACGCGGCTCGTTATCGCTTCCCTCGACCACTTGGACGAGCGAAGCGTCGGCGAGGTCGGCGACAGCATCCAGCGCGTCCAGCTCGGGGCTGCATACCGCTGCTACGGCGTCGAGATAAGCGGGGTTCGCGAACGCACCGAGTCGACGAAACACCGCTTGGAGCTCGGCAGGCAGCAAGTCGTGACTCCACGCGATCGTGTCTCGGAGAGTGCGGTGTCGCTGCGGCCGGTCAGCAGCCGACGGCGAGCCCCACGTGGCGTCGAGCCGAGCGAGCAGAGCTTCAGGGGAGAGCAACCGGCTCCGGGCCGCCGCGAGCTCGATCGCCAACGGCAGTCCGTCCAGCCTCTGGCAGATGGTCGCGACCGCACCAGCTGAGTCGTCCAGTTGGAAGGACGACCGCACCATCTTCGCGTGCAGACAGAACAGCTCCACCGCGGCCGACTGTCCGGCCTCAGCGTCGGGGTGGAGGGACAGCGGTGGTACAGCCAGGTCATGCTCGCCTCGCAGGTGGAGCGGCCGACGCGACGTCGCGAGGACCGTGATCTTGGAGGTTGACGCGAGCAGGTCGGCCACCACACCGTCGGCGTCGGCGATCTGCTCCAGGTTGTCCAGCACGAGCAGCACATGCTGGTGAGCGACCTGCGCGATCAGCACGTCGCGGGTACGAGAGACGCCCGGTTGCAGCAACACCTCGGCCAGAGAGCTCCACATCGAGTCGGCCGAAGTCGCGCCGGCCAAGGACACGAAGTGCACTCCGTCTGCGAAGGCATCGCCCACTGCCGCGGCTGCGGCCACCGAAAGCCTGGTCTTGCCGGAGCCACCGGGTCCGGTGAGCGTCAGCAGCCGACAATCGGGGGCCGCCACCAGCTCCACGACTTGCGCGAGCTGGCTCTCCCGCCCCACGAGCGGCGTGGGCTGTGGCGGGAGGCCAAAGGACGTTCCCAGACTGCGCAGAGGTGGGAAGTCGGCGTACGTGCCGGTGATGGTCAGTTGGTACAGGTGCTCGGGCACCACTAGGTCTTTCAGCCGGTGCTGCCCCAGGTCATCGAGTCGCGCTCCCTCCGGCAAGGCGCCGGCAACCAGTCGACTGGTGGCATCGGTCAGCACCACCTGACCACCGTGTGCAACACCTGCGACCCGAGCTGCGCGGTGTACGTCGATGCCGACATAGCCGTCACCGTGGGCCACCGGTTCGCCGGTGTGCAGGCCCATCCGAACACGAACCCGTTCGCCGCCCGGCCAGTCATGCGAACACAGGCTCCGCTGAGCCTCCATCGCGGCGGCGGCGGCGTCGCGCGCTCGCTCGAACACGACGAAGAAGCTGTCGCCCTCCGTACCCATCTCATGGCCGCCACCTCGGCGCCAGGCTTCACGCAGAAGGGATCGCTGGTCGTCAAGCGCTTCGGCGTACCGATCCCCTAGCCGCGAAAGCAGCACGGTCGAGCCCTCGATGTCGGAGAACAGCATCGTGACCGTTCCGGATGGAGATCCCGTCATCTGCACATGGTCCTCTTCCATGACCGACACCGGCAATATGGTTCACGTCCGGTGACGGCCGCTGTTGCGGCTGACGCACACCTCGACGGTGAGCGCTTGGTGATCCGACAGCGGCAGCGGTATGGCTGTGGCGGGCGCGCGTGCGCCCCAAGGCCCCGGGCGAGGATGTGGTCGAGATACCGGCGGGGAGCGTACGAAGGAAACGTCGGCTGGGTGGCCAGGGAGCGCGGGCCGGTGGCTGCAACCGCGACGCTGGGACCCGTGTTCAGATCGCCGAGTGTCCAGCATCGAACTCGTGGTGGCATCCCGGCTCCAGCGTCAACCGCTCTTTGGTGAAGGGCTGATCAAACCTGTTCTCCAGACACCGCGCACGTAGTCCACAACCTGGATCGTGAGGTACCTGGTGTTCGCCATAACTGTGCTTGCCTCTCACCTCGATCAGAGAATACTTCCGTAACCGTGCGTCGCGATCGTGCTTGGCGAACCAGAGGCCACGGTTTACGCCACGTCCATCACCGCAAACCCGCGGGAGATTGCCGCCCGAGCGCGCAGTTTCCATAACGCGTTTGCGCAGGTCGTGGCGCCAATACGCAGTCGGCGTAGATGACGCCGCAACCCCGCGGCGGTTTTCAGCGGGTTCGGGGTTCGAGTCCCTGATGGCGCACCGGTCTGACCTGGCCCTTTCCCGACTTCCATCAGTGTGACTCGGCTGAATGTAGCCAAGTCTGTAGCCAAGCGATGGCTGGCTTAGCCGATGAGGGCGTTCTGAACGGTCAGCACTCGGTGTGAGTATGTCAACCCGAGCTGGCCCCACCGTGACGGTCTGAAGTGGACCCAAGGGAGAGCGCGGGGGCCTCTGCCGCTGCCGATGGAGACGGATCATCCCTGTGCCGATAGACGTCTCTTCCCCGGACGCTTCACCGGGCGGGTCTTGCAGGACACGTGTCTGTGGGGAACCGAGTTGACCTGCGGCGTTCCGGCAAGAGGTTCCTTGATTGGGACGGACGGTCTTGAAGGTGCGGTCCTTGCCGGCGGAGAGACGCACTGTCACGATACCCGTGGCGCCGCCGATCTGGGCTGGAGGTTCGGCGCGGTGGGTCGTCTGAGATTCGCGTAGACGCACGGGACTGCCTAGTCGTCGATGACCGCGAGGCCCCGGCGCTTCAGATCGGCAAGGCCGTCTCGCATAGCCTGCAACTGCTCGGACGAATGGCCCACCCAGTCCACGAGCTCACCGATGACCTTGACCGGCTCCCGGCTGCGATACGAAAGGGTCGGGTTGCCGGGGAACTTCTTGTCCGTCACGTTTGGATCGTCCTCGAGGGCGCCTAGGGGTTCCACGACGTAGATCCGGCCACGGCTCTCGCCTCGCGCGAGCTCCGCGCCCCACGCGGCGGCATCCAAGGTCGCCGTCACGTAGACGTGGTTTATCGTCCGGCCTTCTTCGAAGTTCGAACGGTATCCCGGCACGAGTAGGTCGCCCACCGCTAGGCCTGCTTTCGTTCCGTGAAGCAGCGCCCCCGACTCATGCACTTCAAACGGTTTCAGCCCAGGTGTCATGCATGCCTCCGGCCGACTCGAATCGCGCGTTTGAGCGTAGCCGCAAAACTGCGAGGTGACATCCCCCTGCCAGGCTCTGGGGAGGGGGAATAATGCGACGTGATGACGCACCTCGGACACCGAAGCCCACACTCGTGCCGAGGGCCTGGCGTGCCGCACTCCAGTTGCGCCAAGGTCGTCGCCATGATCGGGGCCAGGTACTTCCCACACGGCTCCCCGATCAGCGTCCACACCTCGATCAGGACCTTCAACGTGTCATAGCCGTTGACCGGCGCCGGCGGCTTACGCGCCGCCGCCCGCGCCGCGCCCTTGCACTTGCTGGCTGTCGTGATCGCACGCCGTGCGTTGGTCCGCGACCAGCCGGTGACACCCACCAGCTCGTCGAGCATCCGGGCCTTGTCCTTCTTGCCCACCGAGGCGTACTGGCGGGCGTACTTCTTGGTGATCTCTTTGCGCGTTGCCATCGACAACCATTGACCCATCCCCGGA
>JBBSHN010000102.1:0-7741 GCA_038252945.1 Propionibacteriales bacterium
CCCCGACGTCTCCGCTTCCCCGAGGCTTCCGCCTTCGGGAAGCTCCAACGGCGGAACCGCATGCTCATGTTCAGCGGGCACATGCAACGGGCGGCGGGTCGTGGCGATCACCACCACCTGAGGAGCCGCATCCAGCAGCTGAGCCACCACATCGTCTGCACCGTCGATCTGTTCGAGGTTGTCCAACACAAACAACGCGGTGCGATGCGCGACATGGTCGAAGAAGCCCGGTGGTATCCGACCTTCCGGTGGCACGTCCAACACCTCAGCAATCGACGTCCACATCACATCCAACGTGGTGACTGCGGCCAGCGGCACGAAGTACACGCCGTCTGGGAACCGCTTCACCAGGCCCTGGGCCAACGCCACAGCGAGCCGGGTCTTGCCGGTGCCACCCGGCCCGGTCAACGTCACCAACCGCACCTCCGGGGAACCCATCAACGCGGTCAGCTCAGCCAGTTCACCGTCGCGGCCCACCAACGGTGTCGCCGGCCGCGGCAGACTCGACGCCGCACCCAAGGTCTTAATCGGCGGGAAGTCAGCCTGCAACCCGTCGATGGCCAGCTGGAACAGGCGCTCGGCGTGGGGGATGTCCTTCAACTGATGGCTGCCGAGATCACGAAGCTCCACACCGTCGGGGAGGCTTGCAATCAACCAAGTGCGCGGTGGCCTGCGACACCACCACCTGCCCACCATGGGCGGCACCGGCGATCCGGGCCGCCCGGTGCACATCCATCCCCACATACGCCCCGTCGTGCACGGTCGGGTTGCCGGTGTGAATGCCCATCCGCACCCGCACCCGCTCACCACCGGGCCACTGAAACGCGGCCAGCTCCCGTTGCGCCTGAGCAGCAGCGGTCACCGCAGCCGGGGCAGTCGGGAACACCACATAGAAGCTGTCCCCCTCGGTTCCCAGCTCGACGCCACCATGCCCGGCCCACGCCCTACGCAGCACGTGGCGTTGCCCATCCAACGCCTCCGCATACACCGCACCCAACCGCGACAACAACACCGTGGAACCCTCAACATCAGAAAACAACAGGGTTACGGTGCCCGTCGGGAGCTCGCTCACCGCCTCATTACATCCTCGGAAACAGTTACGGCGCTACCAAACCACCCCCACTCGCCTCTTACGACATCGCGATCTGATGCGATGAAGGGGCGGGGCTGGTCCCGAGCTGCGCCAAATCAGTCGGGTGCGCGAAGACGGTCCAACCTGCGCTCGACCGCGCCTGCGGCCTCGCCGGCGCAGGCCGCATAGTTGTGTTGGCTGTCCATGACCTCTGGGTCATTGGCCGAGAGGTCCTCGAATCAACTTTCCGCTGAGCCTCGCCAGTCTTCGCTGAACTTCGCGACAAGGTTCCTGCTAGCCCCTGTGAACGCAGTGTCCGCGGACATTCTGCTGACATGGAGGCCGAGGGTCGGGCCTATGGTGACCCACCAATAGGGCCCTGACCTGCGCTTTCGTGAGTAGCGGGGGCAGGATTTGAACCTGCGACCTCTGGGTTATGAGCCCAGCGAGCTACCGAACTGCTCCACCCCGCGTCGGCTGCTTATTCAACAGCAACGGCCCAGACTATTCGTCTCGTGCGGCACATTCAACCGGAGGCAACGAGCATCGGCTGGCTGGCGCGCCAGCGACTAGGGCGATGACCCGCTCGGCGTCGGTGTCGTGGCTGAGCTGCTCTGGCGCAGGGCGACGGCTTTGCGGAGCCACCGCAGGCCGATCTTGTTGAGCCGTTGGTAGTCGCCCAGCCGTTGCTGTTGGAGCGCCTGTTGAGCTTTGGTGAACGCCGTCTGGGCTTTGTCAAGGTACCGAGTGAGCTGCTGGCTCGGTGTCCCGTTGCCCGGCGGTCCATGGCCGCCACCGTTTGGACCGCCGCCACCCGTAGGCGGCGTCGTAACGCCGGAGGTTGGCAGTCCGAGCGCTTGGGCGAATGCTTCCTGGAACGACGAGCCGATCCCAACTTGGTTGCCGATCGACAAGGCGACGAACTGCAGAATCGGATAGCTCGCCGTCCCCGTCGAGCGGGAGGTGTAGACGGGCTGGACGTACAGCAGCTCGTTGCCGATGGGCAGAGTCAGCAGGTTTCCCATCTGCGGTGTCGTGTCGGTCTTGGTATATCGCAGCAGCCGATTGGCCACTGCCAGGTTGTTGGTTATCGCGTTCTGCGCCTGCGCGGGTCCGTAGACCGCGCTGGTGCTTGGCAGCTGGAGAAGGGAGAATCGGCCGTAGTTAGGGCTCGTCGCATCGGCGTTGACCGCCATGAAAGCCGAGAGGTTCTGTCGGCTCTGCGGCACGTAAACGCTGGTCAATGAAAACTCAGGTGGTGCGTGCGGCAGCCGAACCGTCAGATAGTACGGCGGTTGCAACGGTGGGGAAGCGCTCGGAACCGTCGGGTCTTGCGGCACCTGCCAGTTCTGCTCGCCGCCGTAGAAGACCCGTGGCTGGGTGACGTGGTAGCGGGAGAGCAGATAGCGCTGGACCTTGAACAGGTCCTCGGGATAGCGAAGATGCGCCATGAGCTCCGGAGAGATTGCAGACTTGGGCTTGACCAAGCCAGGAAACACTTTCTCCCATACCTTCAACACCGGGTCGCTCTTATCCCACCCGTACAAGGTGACCTTGCCGCTGTACGCGTCGACCGTCGCCTTCACCGAGTTGCGGATGTAGTTGATGTTGTCGGAGCGCTGGCCGGCCACCGCCTGCTCGGGCGTGAGCGAGTCGCTGGTGACGCTGTTGAGGTTCTGCTCCTGAGACATCGGATAGCTCGACGACGTGGTGTAGCCGTCGAGGATCCACGTCAGCCGGCCGTTCACCACCGCTGGATACGGGTCGCCGTCGACCGTCAGCCAGGGCGCCACCTTCTCCACCATCTGGCGTGGCTGCCGGTCGTAGATCAGCCTCGACGCCGAGTTCACCCGGCCGGACAACACCATGGAGGAGTCCCAGAACTTCGCCCCGTACAGCAGCTGGCGGAACGTCGAGCCGATCCCTACCCCGCCCGTGCCTTGATACGTCGAATACTGTCCACCTCCATAGCCGCTCGTCGTACTGGGGCGATCGAGCTCGACTGGCTTGGTGCCTGGTGGAGCGCCGACGATGGAGTAGCTGGGCGCGGTCTCGCCGTAGTAGACGCGTTGCTCGAACTTGCCGAGCGCACCGCGCGACGGCAGGTTTCGTTCCGCCCACACGGGCAGCCCGTTCGGTCCGCGCTGGTCACCATAGGCAGCCACCACGCCGTACCCATGGGTGTAGACCGTGTGGTCGTTGTTCCAGTTCCGCTGACTCGGCTGCAGGCCGCTGAGGTTGAGCTCGCGCACCCCGATGACGACATCCTGCGGCTGCGTCTGTCCAGGCACCTGATAGCGGTCGACGTCGAGTACGTCGGGCATCTGGTAGAACCCCCGCACTTGCTGAAGGTTCTCGAATGCCGGTGCCACCAACCGGGGATCGATCAGGCGGACACCGGGCAGCGTTGACGCGACAGTCTGCAGCTGGGTATTAGGGGTGTGGGTGACTCCCGGATAGGGCTTGCTGTTCACCTTTTGGAGCCCGTACGCGTTTCGGGTCGCCACGATGTTGCGGTGGATGAACGGCGCCTCCTTGTCGGCTGCCGTCGGGTCCACCTGGATCCTCTGCACGATGAACGGCCAGATGCCACCGATCAGAATCGCGGACAAGACGAGCAGTGCGAACCCCAGCACCGGCAGCATCCACCCGGGCCGGACCACGTTTCCAAAGAACAGCAATGCACAGATGACCGCAATCACCATCAGAATGTTCTTGGCCGGAAGCACCGCGTGTGCGTCGGTGTAAGAGACGCCGGTAAAGAGGTTGCCTGAACTCATCGCGAGCCCGTAGCGGTCGAGCCAGTACGACACCGCCTTGAGCAGCATGAAGAGCCCGAGCAGCACCGACAGCTGCACCTGGGCCCCGGACGAGATGCGGTCGCGAGTTGCCTGCAGCCGGATGCCGCCGTACAGATAGTGCGTGATGCTCGTCGCGATGAGCGTGAGGATCAAAACTGTGAAGCCGAAGCTGACCAGGAAGCGGTACCAGGGGTAGCTGAACACGAAGAACCCGATGTCGCGGTGGAAGTAGACGTCGGGCTGGCCGAACGGCACACCGTTCCGCCACAACAGGTACGTCTTCCACTGACCCGAGGCGCTGGCACCGGCGAACAGCGCCAGCAGAATTGTCAGCGCGATGACCACCCATCGCCGCAGCGGCTCGAGCGTGTCCTGGTAGCGCTCAACCGCGGCGTTGCTCGCCTCGTCGTCGAACAGCACCGGGCGCAATCGGTAGGCGAGCACCACGTTGCCCACAACCACAGCGGCCAGCAAAACGCCGAACACGCCAAACAGTGCGACCCGGGTCCACAAGACCGTCGTGAAGACCGACGAGTACCCGAGTGAGGAGAACCACAGCTTCGACGTCCACAGCTCGACGAACACCGACGTGAGCACAACGAGAGCCACCACCGCGGCCAACGTGGGGAGCAGCGCCCGCGGCCGCCGCGCCGGGGCGCGCCGGCGACGCAGCGTGGCTCCATCACCAGCCGCGTCGAAGATTCCGCTCACTTGTCTCCTCGGACGTCTCGGCCGCCAACTCAGCTCTGAGCCGGTTCTGCTTCAAGCGTCTCACGCACCGCAGCGACCAGGCCAGGCACCACGTCCTGCCCTTGGACCAGCGACTGATCGTCGTCTTGACGGCGGAGCCGGACGACACAGTGACTCTCCCCCGTGCGCAGCACCCCCACGGTGATTCGAACGTCCTCGCGCTCAGCATGCGTCGCGACGTATGCGGTCGCAGCCTCCGGGTCTTCCGGTACGTCGGCCTCGGCATGCGGCGGCAACATTAAGCGCTCTACGACCACCGCCACGCCGGCTACCGCCGCTGGCCAGGCGATGCGCCCGAGCAGGTCCTCCACCGATTGTTCCGGCTCGTGCAGCTCCTGCTCGACCGGTGTCAGCAGCCTCTCACTCCCGTTCCTCAGCCCGAGCTCCGCTGCCAGTTCCGGCTCAGCTGCGACCAGTTCACGCGTCGGAACCAGCGCGTAGAGTCGGGTCGGCATGTCCCAGCCTTCACGACTCACGTGTGCCTCCGCCTCAACGACAACGGAACGCAGGCCCTGCGCCCGGTCCTCCGCGAGCAGCTCGTCCGTCACGATTTGGCAGGAGCGCATCGAGGTACGGAACCGTGTCTCCCGGCCGCCAAGTCGTGCAGAGCAGAGATCGCGCCCGAGATCGTCGACACCTTGACCAGCCGCATCTGGCCGGCGACATCGGCCCCTACAGCCTCTGCACAGTCACCGCTGGGCACGAGGAAGACCCGTGCCCCACTCGCGTAGGCACCGTCGATCTTCTGCTGAATTCCTCCAATTACACCGACGCGCCCCAACGTGTCGATGGTGCCGGTGCCCGCAACGAACCGGCCGCCGGTGAGAGGACTAGGCGTCAGCCGGTCGTAGACCGCAAGGGAGAACATCAGTCCCGCACTCGGCCCGCCGATGTTCTCCCCCAGCCGGATATTGACGTTGAACGGGGGGTTGTAGACGTCGCTCAGCGCGACACCGATGCGAGCCGCTCGCGGATCGCCCGGAGACGGCTCCGTAGTGAGCGTAACGCGGTGCGAACGTCCGTTCCGTTGCACTTGAAGCGTGACCTGATCCCCTGGTGAGCGGCTCGTCACCAGGGAGACGACCTGTTCAGTAGAGACGATCCGCTTGCCGTCGACGCCGACGATGACATCACCTTTGCGGAGCACGCCGCCGGCCGGTGCGCTCTTCGTGACGTTGGCAACCGTCACGTTGAGGGCGTCGTAGCCGGCGGCGGCCAAGCCAGCCACGATCGCGGCGCGTTGGGAGCCCAGCATCTGGCTTTGGTTCTCATGCTGTACCTGCTGGATGCTCTGCTCCGGCGGATAGACCACATCGCGCGGCAGGACAAGGTCCCGCGACGACCACCAGGCCTGCAAGATCTCGGAGAGCCGAGGGTAGTAGTCCGGTGAGGTCACCGAGACCGTCGTCAGGTCGAGGTGCCCACTGGTGGAATACGTTTTGTGACCCGTCACCGTGACGACCGGCTGACCGCCGTGCCTGCCCAGCGTGTTCTCCGTAACGCCTGGAGCGAGGACGACGTACGGCATCGGCACCAAGAAAGCGACCATCAGCAAAGTGATCAGGAGCAGGCTCGCTACGAGGAGCGAGACCGTCCGACGGGTCATGCGCTCGATGATGTCACCGGCGCGGAACAGCGGATCTCTTCTTCGGTGTTCGGCGTATCGCGACACCGTGCGTCGGCTCGAGCGGAGGGGGTGCAGCTCCGGCTCCACTCGGCGGAGCTGGCCTGCTCAGGGCTTGGCGCATGCCCTGCAGGGCAGCATCGGAGTTGCCGCGGCGTACGTCGTCGTCGCCGCGAGCCCTGCCAGCCCAACCGGCCCACGCCATCGCGATCCCAGTCGCGACCAGCGGCGGCACCAGCCACCAAAGCACCTGCACGCCCACTCCCACTTGGTTGTCCGCCGGCTCAAGGGTACGGCGAGGCACGGTGCGGCAGCCGCTGCGACGCTAGGGAGTACCGACCCAGTCTTCGCCGCCGTCGCGAAAGGCCTGACGCTTCCAGATCGGCACGGTGGCCTTGAGATCGTCGATGAGGCGAGAACAAGCGACCAGAGCGTCTCCTCGGTGAGCGGCGGATGCGGCGACGACGACGGCGACGTCGCCGATCTGCAGGTCGCCGACACGGTGAACCGCCGCCACGGCGACCACTTCGCCTTCGGTGGCGACTCTTTCAGCCACCGAGTGCAGTGAACCCAGCGCCGACGGATGTGCGGTGTAGCTGAGTTGCCGTACGGCGCGACCAGCGTCGGAGTCCCTTACGGTTCCGACGAATACGGCGACACCACCTGCCGCCGGATCTTCCACGGCGGCGCACACGTCACCGATGCCGATGGGCTCGTCGCGAATAGCCACGAGTCGCACGGCGTCGCTCATTCGGCGAGGTTACTCCGACGCGCCGAGTAGGTTGGAGACATGGCTGATGCCCCGCGCGATGACGGCCCGCCCGAGGAAGGTCAGGAGCCGACGCCGCATAACCCGTTCGCCGGAAGCCCGTTTGAACAGATGTTCGGTGGCTTCGCCAGCGGAGACCTCGGCGGCCTGCAGGCCGTCTTCGGCCAGCTGCAGCGGATGTTTGCTCCGCACGAGGGCGCGGTCAACTGGGAGTTCTCCCGCGATCTCGCACGCTCAGTGGTCGCCCAGAGCGCCGATCCGTCACCCACCGCAGGCGACCGCTCGCGGATGCAAGACATCGCGCGAGTCGCGGAGCAGTGGCTGGACCGGGCCACCGAGCTGCCCGCCACCGCTGGAACAGTGTCGGTATGGAGTCGCGCCGAATGGATCGAGTCGAGCATGCCGGTGTGGCGACAGCTCGTCGAGCCCATCGCCGAGAGCGTCGTTGAGGCAATGGGCAACGCTCTGCCCACCGAAGGTCAGGGGTTCGCAGCACCGATGCTCGGGATGCTCAACTCGATCGGCAGCTCGATCTTCAGCGCTCAGCTCGGTCAGGCGGTTGGTGGGCTGGCCGCTGAGGTGATCTCCGCCACAGACGTCGGCATCCCCGTGGGCGAGCCGGGTTCTCCGGCCGTCGTGCTCGCGAACGCGAAGAGCTTCGCAGCCGGTCTGGACCTCGACGAATCGGACGTTCTTCTCTACGTGGTGCTGCGTGAGTGCGCACA
>JBBSHN010000103.1:0-7661 GCA_038252945.1 Propionibacteriales bacterium
CTGCGGACTGATGTTGTGCTGACGACAAAACGCCCGCACACTCGACCCCGGATTCTCCTGCTCAAAGAACGCCACCGTGATCCGAACATCCATAGAAACCACCATCTCTGCCATGGCCGAACCCTCAACCAACAGCGATCAGGTGTCAGGAATGTCTTGTCACATACCCGTCAGGTATGTCCTGGCACTGCACACGTGGCACTATCACCGTCAACATGGCAAATTTGCGGTGCGGACCGAGCCTTTCCCACGCCAACGCTCCTTAGCACTGGGAATCCAGCGCGGGGGTACCTAGCGCTCCCTCAACGTACGCTAGTTGATGGATCAACTAGAAAGAAGGCAAATATGGGTATCCACCGGTTGAACCACGCGGTGCTCTTCGTTCGCGAGCTCGAGCCTTCGGTGTCCTTCTACCGCGACGTGTTGGGCTTCACCGTTGAGATGACGATGGGTCAGCAGGCGGCGTTCCTGAGGGCGCAGGACTCCAGCAACGATCACGACCTCGGGCTGTTCGCTCTGGGTACAGGAGCCGCCGACAGCCTTGCTGGCCGCACCAGTGTGGGGCTCTACCACCTGGCGTGGGAGGTCGGGACGCTCAGCGACCTCGCTCAGGTCCGCGACTCTCTCGCCAACGCAGACGCACTCGTCGGTGCTTCAGACCACGGTTCCACCAAGAGCCTGTACGGGAAGGACCCCAACGGGCTGGAGTTCGAAATCGTGTGGCTGATCCCCGCGCATCTGCTGACTGAGGCTGACGCCGAGGCTCGCTCCAGCATTCGTCCACTGGATCTGGACAGAGAGATCGAACGATTCGGCCCCGACACCCGCGGCGGAGTCGGCATCAGCGTTCCTCTCGGCGTCGAGGTCTCCGACTCGACCTCACCTGCCTCGGCCTGATCCGGTAGGCGCAACAGCTCTCTGGGGGTTGCCACGCTGACGTGGCAGGCACAACGTCAGCATGGGAGATTTGCGGTGTCTACCGGGCATCTGCCGCGTCAACGCTGCGGCCGCCTCCGTTATCCCGGGGTCTCGACAGGCTCGATCGCCGGGGCTGAATACCGGGGGTCTCGACAGGCTCGACCGCAAGCACTGGCCAGCAGAGACGCCCCGTGTCAGTGAGCCCAACGGGTAGCGGCGGCGAGGTCCTGTTCGGAGGCGTCGGCGAACAGCTCCAACTCGCTTTCGCGGATGGCGACGATCGACTCGCACAGGTCTTCACCGAGGGCGGCCCACATCGCTTCGTCCTTGGAGAAGGCGTCAACCGCTTCGCGGAGTGTCGTCGGGAGCCGCCTGATGCCGCGCTCGGAGAGCACAGACTCATCGAGCGCGGCCGGATCAACGTCCACCGGGGGCGGTAGCTCGGCCTGCTTGCTCATGCCGGCGCAGCCAGCAGCGAGCAGTGCAGCCAAGACCAGATAGGGGTTCGCCAGCAGATCGAAGCACTTGATCTCGATGTTCGCCGTGTCTCGCTGTTGGCCGGTCGAGCCGGTCACCATGCGGAGCGCCGCTTCGCGGTTCTCCAAGCCCCAGCACACATATGCGCCGGCCCAGTGAGACGGGACCAGCCGCAGGTAGCTGACCGGGCTCGGAGCACCGATGGTGAGCAACGCCGGAAGCCGGTCAAGAATGCCCGCGGCGAAGTTGGAGCCGGTCTTGGTCAGCTCGTACGGACCGGCGCCGCCGCTCATGAGGTTCTGCCCGTCGCGCCACAAGCTGAGATGCACGTGCCCGCCGTTTCCGACACCCGGAACGGCCACCTTGGGCGAGAAAGACGTCCTGAGCCCGTAGCAGCTCCCGACTGCCCGGACGGTGTTGCGCACAAGAACGGACGTGTCCGCCGCGTCGACGGGTGCCTCTGAGGCCACGGCAAGCTCCAGCTGCCCCGCGGCGTACTCAGGATGGAACTGCTCCACCGTCACGCCCTGCTCAATGAGCGCCGAGAGGACGTCCCTTGAGTAGTCCGAGGAGTCGATCAACCGGCTCATCCCGTAGCCGGGACCGATCACGCCGGGGGTGAAGTTGTCATCCGGGCCGGCGGAGACGACCCACTCGACCTCGAACGCCGACTTGACGGAGATGCCTTCTGCGGCGAGCTCATCGACCAGCCGCTGAAGAAGCAGCCGACCGCACTGTGGATGCGGTTCGCCGGTCTGTGAGTAACGGTCCGACGGAGTCCACGCCCAGCCGGGCTGCGCTGCCAGCGGAACGACGCGGCGCACGTCCGGCATCAGCCGCAGATCGCCGACCGGCGCTGTGCCGTCGCCCGAAGCCGCGATCCAGTCGTCGAAGCGGAACCGGTCGAAGCTCGTGGAGAAGCCCACGCCCCAGGCAGCCACATGCGGAAGCCGGCGCAGCGGTACAGCCTTGACCCGAGCTATGCCTGAGTTGTCGATGAACGTCGTCGCGACTCCGACGATGCCGCGAGCCGCCAGATCGTCGACCAACGCCGCTGCTGTGGCGCGACGTCGCTCTCGTTCGGTGAGGTCCACGGATTCTCCTTTTCACTTCCGGCGATGCGCGGACCGTCGAGGGGTATGCCCTGTGGCCAGCGCCTTCGAGGTCGAGCGTGGCGTGAGCGCGGCGAGGTGTCTAGACAAACGCACATCGGCACAATCACACTCAAGAGCCTAAGACGACTCCTCGAGCCGTCGCATGCGTCCGTCGTCCAAGGGGAGGGCCAGCATGTCAACCGCCGCGAGTGACACCACCTCCGAGTCGCGCACCGGGCTACGCCGAGGCCTTTCTGTATGGCAGGCCGTCGGATCTCTGTGGCACTGATGGCGCCAAGCATGGCGATCAACATCAATCCGCAGGGGACCGCGTTTCTCGTCGGCAGGGCGACGCCGCTCGCGTTCTTCCTCGCCGCGGTCGCCGTACTGCTGATCGCTTATGTCTTCGTGCGGCTGTGCCAGTACTACCGGCATGCGGGGTCGGTGTACGTGTTCGCCGGCGCAACTCTCGGGCCGCGGGCTGGAGCGGTCGCCGGTGTAGGCCTCATGGGTACGTACATCTTCTATGCGCTCGTCACGGCTTCCGCAGCCGGGATCTTCGGTGCGGCATTCTTGGACTCCATCGGCGTCTGGAACAACCAGCCGTGGTGGGCTGGCTTCCTCGTCGGTGCTGTGGCACTCGCGCTTTCCCTCGCGCTGACGATCGTGCCGGCAAAGAACGCGACGTCGATTCTCCTGTCGATAGAAGGCGTCACGGTCATCGTCATCATCGTGATCGCGGCCATCGTGCTGGTGAAACTGTTGGGAGGATCCGCGCCGCATGGGGCGACGTTCACGATGGACGTGTTCAAGGTCGAACCGGGAACTCAGACGTCTGCCCTGTTCCTCGGCATCATTTACGGGTTGCTGTCGTTCGCTGGCTTCGAGGCCGCGGCGACGCTCGGTGAGGAGGCCCATCACCCCTCGCGTGACATCCCGCGGGCGATCCTCGGTACGGCCATCTTTGGCGGCATCTACTTCACCGTTGTCACGGCCATCGAGATGATGGGCTTCGGCGCAGACAAGGCGGGTGTCACGGCCTTCGAGAACTCCCCGGCGCTGATGGGTGACCTCGGCACGTCGTACGTCGCCTCGTGGGTCGGCGAGCTGATCACGCTAGGCGCGTGCATTAGCGCATTCGCCTGCTGCCTCGCGTGCGTCGTGGGTGCATTCAGGCTCCTCTACGCGGTAATGCGCGATCTTCACACTGCCTCCGGCTTCGCCCACACAGGGAAGCACGGCACACCCGTCGCGGCGGCTGAAGTCGTCACCGCGATAGTGGCGGCCATTGCCGTGATTTGTGCGGTGTTCTTCGGCGCGCAGCCGTTCGACACGTTCTTCTGGAGCGGCGCCATCGGCACTCTGATCCTGCTCGTGGCCTACGTCCTCGCCACGATCGGCTGCATCAAGCTCGTCTTCATCGACCGCAGGATGGACGTGGCGATGTGGCAGGTGAGCATCCCCATCCTGGCGTTGGCCATGCTCGGCTACACGATCTATCGCAACGTCAGTCCGTATCCGACCGGAGCAGCCTTCCGGTTCCCGATCGTGGCATTCGGCTGGCTCGCCGCCATCACGGTCATTGTCTTCGCGGTGCCGGAGATACCGCGCCGGCTGGCCGCCGGAATGGCGTCGTTCCACGACCGCGAGAGCACGCTGGCTTGACGTTCCGCTTCGTCACCGAACCGCTCGTCGACCATCACTGTCACGGAGTCGTACGCCGAGATCTTGACCGGCAGGCCTTCGAAGGGCTGTTGACCGAGGCAGCGGGACCGAGCCCGCTCGGCGCCACGCTGTTCGACTCCATGATCGGCTTGGCGATCCGCCGTTGGTGCGCGCCTGTGCTCGGCCTCGGGCCACTGGCAAGTCCAGACGACTATCTGGCGAGACGAAAAGATGTCGGCGCTGACGACGTCAATTCCCGCTTCCTCACCGCCAGCGGGGTCAGCGATCTCGTGGTCGACACCGGATACCTCCCCGAACCGGTCTGCTCACCGGCCGAGCTCGGCGAGTACGCAGGCGCGCGCAGCTTCGAGATCGCGCGGCTGGAGAATCTCGGGCAGCACCTGCTGAGCGAAGAAGTTGCGCCCGGAGAGTTCGGCGAGCGGCTGGCCGAGCGGCTGGCTGCCGCTGGCGCGGTGGGCGCGAAGAGCATCGCGGCGTACCGGGTGGGTTTGCGGCTTCCTGCGAGCAAACCCACGGAGTCTGAGTTGAGCGCCGCCCTGATGTCCATCGAGCCGCAGAGTGACGGCAGCTACCGCATCGCGCATCCGGTGGTGAACGGCTATCTCGCGTGGACCGCCATCGAGGCGGGGCTGCCCCTGCAGTTCCACGTCGGATACGGCGACAGCGACGTCGACCTGCTGGAGTGTGACCCGCTGCACCTGACTCCGTTTCTGCGCGCTACCGCAGGGTACGGCGTACCGGTATTGCTGCTGCACAATTACCCGTTCCACCGGCATGCCGCGTACCTCGCCCAGGTCTTCGACCACGTGTTCATGGATGTCAGCCTCGCCGTGCACAACACCGGCGCGTTGTCCCGGCGGGTGATCAGCGAGGCGCTTGAGATCGTGCCGTTCGGCAAGTTTCTCTACGCCTCTGACGCCTTCGGGTTGTCGGAGCTCTACTACCTGGGTTCTGTCTTGTTCCGCCGAGGACTGTCGGCCGTGATGGAGTCGCTCGTCGACGATGGGCAGATGACCCCAAGGGACGCCGAGCGGATAGCCCGGCTGGTCGGTGGCGAGAACGCTACGCGCGCCTACGGCCTGGGCTCCCAGGTCGAGCAAAACGCTCGATAATCCGTGGATTTCACTGACGAGTGGCGGGCCGCCGTCCGCAAGCGACTACCTGACGCCGTCGACCTGCGCCACGAACTGCACGCCGATCCCCAGCTGTCCGGCTCAGAGCAGGACACCGCTGCGCTGCTGGCGGACGTGATCGGCTGTGGAAGCGGCGTACTTGCGGCAGGCACGGGTCGGTTGATCTCCGTCGCCGGCGGCGGAGACCATAAGGCGGTGGCTCTGCGCACGGAGCTGGACGCCCTACGCGTCGTAGAGACCACGTCGGTGCCGTGGCGCTCCACGAATGGTGCCATGCACTGCTGCGGTCACGATGTGCACATGGCGGCCGTGAGCGCCGTCGCGACCGCCGCTGCTGGGCTCGATCTGCCCGCACCGCTGCAAGTGCTGCTGCAGCCGCGGGAGGAGGGCTCCCGCTCGGGCGCACGCGACGTCGTACGCGAAGGTGTGCTGGCCCAGACCGACGCCATCGTCGGTGCGCACGTGCAGCCGCAGCTGCCCACAGGCACTGTCGGTGCGACGCCGGGGCCGGTGAACGCCGGCACCGACGAGTTCAGCATCACGGTTCGCGGCCGCGGTGGGCACTCGGGATATCCGCAGACCGTCGACGACTCGGTGCTGGCGCTGGCCTCGATCATCGTTGCGCTGCAGCAGATTCCTGCTCGGCGCGTCGATCCGGTCGTCGGAGCGGTGTGCATGGTCAACGAGGTGCGTGCCGGCACCGCGCCCAACGTCGTACCGAGCTCTGTGGCCGCGTGCGGCACGGTGCGGACCATGCGTGAGGTTGATCGAGTGGCTGCCCACCGCGCACTGAGGGATATCGCCGAACACGTCGCAGCAGCGCACGGGTGCTCCGCTGAGGTAGAGCTGGCGGAGTGCGAGCCGCCGTTGCACAACGACAACGGCCTTGCCCTTGCGGACTTCCCTGTGCTTGCCGAGATGGGGCACCAGGTGTCGTCGGAGTTCCGCTCCTTCGGAGCCGACGACTTCTCGTTCTACGGGTCAGCGGCTCGTTCGCTCATGCTGTTCGTCGGCACCGGTACGGCGACCGGAGCGCTGCACGAGTCCAGCTTCCTGCCGGCCGACGAGTACGTCGGCATCGTCGCTGACGCGCTCATCGCTGGATACTCCGCCGCCGTACTCACACAGCGGCGAAGGTGAAATCTGCCACGTCAACATGGCAACGGCACCGGCTGCCGCTCAGACAAGCTCATCGCCCGTGCACCCTCGATGACCGTGCCGCCGTGTCCTTGCTGACCTTGCGAAGCGAGTCGTAGATCAACCCGTGCTGCGCGAACACCAGTAACTTGCTCCTACGTCAGGTCAGATGCCCCGGCCGCGACTTCGCAAGAACCACAGAACGACGAGCACTAGTACCACGATGACGATGATGGTCAGAAGTGTTCCCATGGGGGCTATGTTCGCACGCCGGGGTGGCTCACGCCTCATCCGGCAGCGTCCTCGAGCCAGGCTTGCCACCTGAGGGACAATTGCACCGTGAGTCACACGACGTACTCGGTGGCGGGCATGACCTGTCAGCATTGTGTTTCCGCTGTGCAGGAGGAGGTGGGCGCGCTCGCGGGTGTGCAGGCGGTCGACGTCGACCTCGTTGTCCGTGGCACCTCGACGGTCACCGTTGTGTCTGAGGAACCGCTCGCTGACGAGGACGTCCGAGCTGCCGTTGACGAAGCCGGCTACACGGTGGTCGACGGGTGAGGAGCTAGGAGTGACCGCAACGAGGAACGAAGCCGTCAGCGCGGCCTCTCGCCCCGGAGGCTCTGAGACGGTCGATCTAGAAATCGGCGGCATGACCTGCGCGAGTTGTGCCGCGCGGGTAGAGAAGAAGCTCAACCGGGTGCCCGGCGTCACCGCCACCGTTAACTACGCGACCGAGCGAGCTCACGTCGCTCACGACTCCGGTGTCGACGTCGCCGACCTCATCGCCACAGTGGAGGCGACCGGCTACAGCGCGAGCGTGCCGGCCTCACCCTGGGACGCGCAGTCCGATACGTCGACTGCAGACGAGCCTGAGACGATCCTGCGCACGCGGCTGCGCACCAGCGTTGGCTTTACCGTGCCCGTGATTCTGCTGTCGATGGTGCAGGCTCTGCAGTTCCCGTACTGGCAGTGGGTCGCATTTGCCCTGACCGTGCCAGTGGTGACGTGGGCGGCATGGCCCTTCCACGCCGCGGCCTGGACGAACCTGCGGCATCGGGCCGTCACGATGGACACCCTCGTCAGCATGGGAGTCCTGGTGGCGTTCGGCTGGTCGGTCTACGCACTGGTCTTCGGCGGCGCTGGTCAACCGGGCATGCACATGCCGTTCAGTCTGGTTCCGGTACGCCGACCCGGCGGCTCCGACCTCTACCTCGAA
>JBBSHN010000104.1:0-7555 GCA_038252945.1 Propionibacteriales bacterium
CACCGCCACCCTCCGCCTCCAAGCCACCTGGCCCTGGGCCCGCGAGCTCGCCGCCGCCTTCGCGAAGCTCAAAGCACTCCCCGCCCCGGCCGACTGAACCGCCGGCCAGACCTCACGACGACCACCCGCGCGCCCCGGCGCCCCCAGCGCCCCAGCGGGGTGTGACGAGCTCTATGGTGCGGCACTTCCGGGCCTCCTTGAGGGCGTGAGCGTCAACACCCACACCCTCTCGGCAGGCCCGGACCTACCTCACCCCGTTCGGAACGTCCCTGGGCACGTCAGCTACTCCCTTCGAGGAGTCCGTTTGATCCGCTGGCGGGTGTCGGGTAGAGGAATAGCCTGCTCGGGGGCGAGGACCCACCCAGGCAAGGACTCGACGAGCTCGCGCAGCGGTTGTTCGTGGGATTCGACCAGCATCATGCGGGGCGAGGTCTCGTCGAGCAGTTCCACTTCGGGAAGCTTGCGGATGCGCTCCACGTCGTCGGCCGGCTTGGCGCCGTCACCTCCGAAGCGCAGAACGAAGTGCCGCTTCGCCACCGGTGTCGACCTACGCTGGTGGCTCGGGAAGCCCGTTGCCCTGAGTGACCGGGGTGAAGCCGAGATCCTTCGCTGAGGCTGCCATCGCCTTGACGATCGCTGCGGAGCGCGTCGCGTCGCGGTTGGTGCCCAGCGAGGACATCGATGCCACGATCCGGGCGCCCACTCCGGTCACGGCCGGGCACGCCATCGAGGTGCCGCTGATCTCGGCGTAGCCGCCGGGGAAGGTGGAGATGATGCCGACACCCGGCCCGACCAGATCCAGCTCGGGGCCGGTGTTGGAGAACGAGGCGACAAAGTCCTGCGTGTCCTTGCCGTAGGGCGGCTTCACGTCGTCGATCTCGGCACTGTCAAGGGGGAACGTGCCCACGTTACCCACGGCTCCGACGGCTACGGCCATGGCGTCGGAGGCCGGGAAGCTGACGCCCGCCCCGTCGTTGCCCGAGGCGATGATGCACACGCTGCCGCCGGTGCGGGCGCCTTCCACGGCTGCCTGGAGCACGGGATCGGGAGAGCCTCCGCCAAGGCTCATGTTGATCAAGTCGCAGCCATCCGCCACTGCTTGGTCGATGGCCTTGGCGATGGCGAAGCTCGACGCCTGCGAGCTGCCCTTGGCAAACACGCGGTAGGCCCGGAGGGTGACGGCCGGCGCAACTCCTCGGATGCCGGATGGGGGGGTGCCCCGGGCGGCGATGATGCCAGCTACGTGCGTGCCGTGGGGCTCACCGTTGCTGGCGAAGTCGGTCGGGTTCTCGCCCGCCACGGTGTTCGCGCCACCGTCGATCACGAGGTCGGGGTGCGGGTCTACACCGGTGTCGACCACTGCCACCTTGACCGTGGCTCCGGCGCTCGTCGGGCCGTTTCCGTAGTAGTGGCGAAGTCCGTCGGAGTAGCCCAGGTCGATCGGGTGCAGCTTGATCTCGCTCCCTTGGGAGACGGTCACGCCCTTCTCGAGCAGGCTCCACATGGCCGTGTTGGGGTACACGTACAGGCGGTCGAGGTTGACATTCGAGCCTCCCAGGGCCAGGCTGACGTTCCCGTTGGCGTCGGTCACGCCCTGGGCGCCCGCGCGGGCCGTGAAATCGGTGAACGCCACCACGATCGCTCCGCCCACGGGTCCCCCGCCCTTGTCAGCCACCACCCGCAGGGTGATGGTCCCCGCTGCGGCCGCAGGCTCGGCGGCCACGACGACCTGCTCCCGCGCCTTGATCGCCGGGACATAGTAGGTGACCGGAACCAGGCGCAGCCCAGGCAGGAGCGCCCGGATCGCGGCGACCGACTCAGGCGGCACCTCCACCAGCCTGGGCCCGTCGGCGCCGATGCTGTCGATCACGCGCACGGGAACGTTCTCGCGGCCCGCTGCGGGCAGCTCTTGGCGGCCTTCGCTCATCGACTGCAGGAGCGCCCGCGCCTCAGGGGTCGCGGTTGCCGCGTTCGCCCGCAAGCCACCCATCGGGAGAAGTACGTACTGGTCTGCGCTGCTCGCGTTTGGCATGGGTCTCCCTTACTTGATCCGAGCCATAACTGCTGCTCGCCGAGGTTCGGCGGAGCCCACCTGTACGCCCTACCCCTGAGCGCCGACGGAGGAGGAAGCACCTGGGTCCACCCGGAGTCCCGACGCCGCCCTGGACACAGGCTGACTCACGCACGGCTGGTTCACGAGCGCGAAGTGGTTCCTTTCCCACGCATTGGCGTCGCAGGCCGGGCTGCTGTTCCCGTCGTAGCCGTCGTAGGTCGCGTTGCCCTGTGCCCGGTTGCCGGCGGCCCGGTTCTCGCTGCTACCGCCGTCGAAGGCGATGCCGTACGTGGCATTGTGCTCGGCGGTGTTGTGCATGACCGCGTTCCGGGTCGGAGCCACCGCTTGGCCCGCGTTGAACAGCGTGATCCCGTCGCCCCGACCGCTGGTGCCGTTGTGGTTGGCGGTGTTGTAGGCGATCTCGTTGTGCTCGTTGGGGGGAGTGCCGGCACACGAGTCAAGGTTGATGCAGGTGGGGTGGATGGTGATGCCGTTACTTCCGCTTCCGGTGACGTGATTGCGCGTCACCTTGTTGTGGCTGGCGGCGGGGCCTTCGAGTCGGATGCCCATGTTCTGGCGGCCTGCGCTCGGGTCGCCTGTCTGCATCATGTTGTTGTCGGACACCACGTTGTCGTGGATGTCGTTGCCACTGCAGTCCTGCACCAGGGAGATTCCGCTGAAGGGGCCGTTGCGCTGCACCGTGTTGTGCCGGATCCGGTTATCGATCGAGCTGCTGAGGACGATGCCGTCGCCGAAGTCGCCGTCTGGAGCTCCCACGTTGTCCTGGACGGTGACATGCTCGACGACGTTGTCCCCCCCGCCCGAGATGACGATGCCGGCATCGAAGTGCTCAACCGTCCCGTTGCGCACCGTGCACTCGCTCACGTTTCGCAGGAGAATCGCCGGTCCGCTGCCGGGAGCTGCTGGCCCGGACACGCTATGGCCGCCGAGATCCAGCGTTACGTTGTCTGCGGCGATTACCAGCGCCGGCCCGGCGGCGCAGGTGAGGTCGCTGTCCAGCGTCGTGTCCTGGGTGATCTCGTAACCGCAACCGAGCGTGGACATACTCTGCCAGTCCTTTCCCGCCGTAGGCTCATATTGGCCAAGCATAGAGGAACGACGGTAGGAGGATCAAGAAAATTGGAGTGATACATACCGCCTCTTGACCGCGCGCACCAGCGGTCCAGGTCATGGGGGTTGATGCCTACGTCCCGCGCAGCTGTCGCGATCAGCTCGGGCTCGTCGAGCAGCCCGCCGAGCATCGCGCGAATGCGCAGACGCCGCAGCAGCGACTCCTCAGCGCCGGAAGCGTTCAGGCGCGCGGCAACGACAGCGCGGCAATTCCGGTCCCGGTCGGGCCTTGGCGTACGTTCCTGCTCCATCACTACCGGAAGGCCCATCAGACGCCGGTCCGTCGAGACAGCCGGAATGCCGCTGACGAGTCGCCCGAGAGAGATGCCTCCTTCCGAGGCCCGCGGGCTCGAAGCGGCAGTGGGCCGATCTCCTGCTAGGACGGCCGCGGTGGGCTTTGAGCGCGGCCGTAGGCCCGCGCGGCTCGCCCGACAGCTCGCCTCCCGCGGCGCGCAGCCGCGCGTCCATCGCCGCGAGCTCCGAGCGGGTGGCAGCCGGATCGATAGGGGCGAGTCGGACGGCGGCGAGACGCTCGGCGAGCTCGACCGTTTCACGCTCGCGGGTCCGGTGCGCGTGCGTGGTCAGCCGGCCGTCGGCCAGCGCCAGCAACTCCCCCCGGCGTGAGAGGCGACCGAGCGCCTCGTGGGGCGGCGTGGAGTCCGAGGCCGCTGGTCTGCTCGAGCGCGGTCGCGCGTGCCTCGCGGGTCGCGAAGGTTGCGTCGAACTCCGTCAGCGCCACGGTCACCGCCCTGTCGATCTCGGCCTCGCGGAGCGGGGTGCGCGCTGCGCGGCGCAGCTGCTCGACCGACCGGGCGTCGAAGCCGTGCGCGTGCGCGGTCTGCCACCACGTCCGGTCGAGATCCCCCTCGGTCCTCACCCCATCCTTCGGGGCGCGTGACTCGAGTGCCGCGACGCGTTCCTCCGCCGGCGACAGCCCAGAGGGACGCTCGAGCACCGCCACCCCCGACGGCGCCAGGTCGGAAACCGCAGCCAGCTGGGCGTGCCTGCGCTCGACCCGGGCCCGGATCGCGTCCTGGACCTGGCGATGGCGCGAGGACCATGCTTCACGCAGTGCGCGCGGTACGCCCACGACCTCGAAGAACCGTCCGCCGCGACCCGTGCCGCGCTCGATCCCCAAACCAAGTCGGCCGAGCTCGGTGGCGAGCACGTTGCGATACGCGGCGCCCAACTCGCGTTGATGCACGAACAGCGCCCGTGACTCCACCGCCACGAGCTCGCCATCCTCGCGGATCGCTCCGTGGATCAGGACGTGCGAGTGCAACTGCGGATCCGGCGGACGCCCCTCTAGTAGTCACCCGCCGACGACTTTGCCGCGCGACCCTCCAGATGACGAGCGTAGACGTCGCCCTGAGCGACGGAAACCTTGACGACGGTCAGCATTGGCACCATCGGTTCCGAGCCGCAGCTCGTCCCATGTGAACGGCTGTGTGAACGAAATACACCGCCGAGAGACGCCGCCAGACGCTCCCTGACGGGCAGGCAGGCCTTCGCCGTGCGGGCACGTTGTCCGCCCTATTCAGCGAAAGGCCCTTGGAGAGCGGGCTGGGCGAGACGGTATTTGAACCGTGAGACTCGCGACCGCATATCCAGCCTGCACCGAGCCCTCTCGGAGCGCAAGAGAGACGATGCGACCGAGTCCAAGTAGTTTGGAGTTGATGGGAAGACTGTCGAACACCGAGCAACGAATAGGTATTTCGACTAGTCCTTTGTATTGGCGCGAGCCCTGATCTAGATCGGGGTGCCTTGGTCGCCTACCGGCTCCATATCGCCTTCAATCTTGTAGGGCATCATCAACGAATCCTCATCGGCTGCCCTCTCACTGGACTGTGACTCGACAGATGTTGCTGCCGTGTAACTCGAGCTCGGTCTTGCCACCTTCCTCGATGACCAGTGGCCGCAGCGAATTACAGACACTGATGTTTGGGTTCGGTCAAGACCTTGCCGCTCGAACCAGCGTTTGGGACATGATCTGCGGAGCGAAGCCTTGGCGAGCGTAAGAACCTCCCTGGTTCGCTTGTCGGCGTCAAGGAGGCGGAAGTCTATGTGAGCGTAACCCTTTCACGACGCCGCGGAGAATCGAAGATTTGTACTGTTTGTCCGTTCGTATCTTTTCGTAAAGATCCGGGAACACCGACTCGGCGCGATATTTCTCACGCAGGTGGGTATACCATCTGTGGTCGTAGATCGCCCAAAACTCCTCAGGGGAGTAATAGGCATGGGCATAGAGTACTTTGCGGCCGCCCAGCGCTTTTACCTTGGCTTCGACGGCGCGGTTAATCTGCACGAAGTCAGTTTGGTTACGCCGCAACACTCCCCACACTCCGACGTTAATGACCTGGTCGGTCGGTAGGCTGCTCGGAGCAAATCTATCATCAGCGCCGGCGGCCAGCGGACAGAGCCACACGGGGTACACCCCTACCTCGTCATCAAGGTATTCCAACAGTTCCACCGTGCGCTTTTGCGGCATACTGAAATCCTGAATGAAAAACCGCTGCGAAAGATTGGTCGTGTGCAGGAAGTTGTACATCGGCTGGGTGTGTAGGAGACCATCGAGTACCGTGCGCACCGGTTTTACGAAAGGGATCTTTACGAACTGCAGCGCATGCTGACCCATCCAATACCCGCCGCGGTCATAGCGGAACAGATAATCCCTGAGTGGGATGCTCTCTTCGTAGCCGTCATGCCGGCCGCTAATCTTTTCGGCATGGAGATAAAACCAGTCATCCCGTCTTTGGCGGAACGAGGCGGCCGGCGATGTTTGGTCAGTCAGCGTGCCGGACATCACGACGCCACGGTCTTTGGCGAACAAGATGCTGTCTACGTATGTGGCCGGGCCCTTCGTGGACTGGGTGGTTACGGCGGTGGCTTCAGCAAAGTCATTCACGCGCTGATAGGTAAGGCGCACGAACGGCTTGGCCGGAACCAACTTCAGTTTGACCAAGGTGATGACGCCCAGTGACCCGAACGAGCAAGCGGTCCCCCAGAAGAGATCGGCGTGCTTGGTCCGGGAGGCGGTGACTCGGTCGCCGTCGCCGAGTACTATTTCGTACTCCAAGCAGGTGTCGTGAAAGAGTCCGTACTTAAAGGAGCTGCTTTCACCGGCCCCGCCTCCGATTCCGCCTCCGACGGTAATTTCCGGGAATTCCATCACCACGGGCGGTATCAAGCCGTGACGCAGAGTCGCTTCGACCAGCTTGGTCATCGAGACGTTCGGTTCGACCAAGGCGTATTTCTGGGCGGCGTCTACTTCGACGACCTGATTCAGGTCGCTGGTATCAATGATTGCGTCATGGGAAAACTTTTGCGCTCTGGTGGAGTAGGTGCTGCCATGGTAAATCCTTACCTTCTGGCGTTCGGCGCAGAATTTTTCTAGTTGAGCCTGGATCTGCCCGACTCGTCCAGTGTGTGTTGTTGAGTTGACCACGCGCTCAGTATGTCAGAGTTTCCGGGAGCGAGAAGCAATCACGGTTGTCAGAAGACTACCGCTTCTTGGTGAAGTTGATGGGACGACTGTCGAACGCCGAGCAACCTTTAGGACGAAAAGGATTTAGGCGTCGCGGTTCGAATCGCGTTCACCCGAAGCCTCCCGAGGGAGGTTTGTCGGAAGACCTGTTTTGTGCGGTTTACCCCATTACTACCGTATTATAGGGTAATAGGCGGGCGGGTCTGTTGGGACGTTTTGATCCTGCGGAGGGGGCGGGATTCGACCCCGCGGTCCGGGATTGCCGGACTCCGGTTTTCAAGACCGGGTAAGGTGAACCTCCTCTTCCGCAATGAAGTGGCTGGCCCCCTCGGCGATGTCGGAGTGGCCCGGAGCAGAGGGAAGCTGAGCTGGGCCTCGAGGGCAGGAGGGTCCTTCTGGGGTCCGTGTCTCGCGTCCCTCGGGGGTGGCCTAGTCCGCTCGAGGCTTCTCGGATTCCACCCATGAGCAGGGATCAGCGTGGTCTCGCGTGGACTGTCTCGCTTAGCTCGTAGTAGGCCCACCTCACCCGACGCGAGGACATCGCACTTGGTCCGAGGCGGTCCTGGCGGCGCGTTGCGAAGGGAGCTCACCCGTGGAGTCGGCGCGGAGGGGACGTGCGATCTGCGCGGCGGGGTCACCATCAGGGAGCGCTGGCAGCATTCCTCCGCCCCGGCGCGAACCGAACAGGTCTGACCCGGGTCTGAGGCGGTCATGGCCCTATCTTTTCCAGGCTCGGCGGTCTGCTCGTCCCTCTCGCCGGTTCGCTCTCCGGGCAACCGTGTCGTCCAGGGGATGCTGTTGAGCGGGGGTGCCGCGTTGTTGGCCGCTACCGCTGGAGCAGACCGGATCCCGTTCTACTGGACGCCGTTGATCCTCGGTCTCACCTA
>JBBSHN010000105.1:0-7521 GCA_038252945.1 Propionibacteriales bacterium
GTTATCTTGAGGTCAGCTCTCCGGGCAATGCAATGGACGCAGTGGACGGAGCAGCAGGCGTACTTTCCCGCCCAGCAGAAGTCGGAGACCCATGTCGAAGATCAAGGTGACCAACCCCGTCGTCGAGCTCGACGGCGACGAGATGACGCGCATCATCTGGCAGTTCATCAAGGGCCGGCTGATTCACCCCTACCTCGACATCGACTTGCAGTATTTCGACCTTGGCATTCAGAACCGCGACGCGACCGACGATCAGGTCACCACCGACGCGGCGAACGCGATCAAGGACTTCGGGGTCGGAGTGAAGTGCGCCACCATCACTCCGGACGAGGCGAGGGTCGCAGAGTTCGGCCTCAAGAAAATGTGGGTCTCGCCGAATGGCACGATCCGCAACATCCTCGGCGGCGTGGTGTTCCGCGAGCCGATCATCATCAGCAACATTCCCCGGCTTGTCCCGGGCTGGACCAAGCCGATCATCATCGGCCGCCACGCGCATGGAGACCAGTACCGCGCGACGAACTTCAAGGTGCCCGGTGCCGGGCAGCTGACCATCACGTTCACCCCCGAGGACGGCTCGGAGCCGATTCAGCACGTGGTCGCCGACTTCGGCCCAGACGGTGGTGTCGCCATGGGAATGTACAACTTCACGAAGTCGATCGAGGATTTCGCTCGGGCCTCGTTCTCCTACGGGCTTCAGCGCGGCTATCCGGTCTACCTGTCGACTAAGAACACGATCCTCAAGGCCTATGACGGCACCTTCAAAGACATCTTCGAGCGGATCTACGACAAGGAGTTCGAGGCGGACTTCGAGGCTGTCGGGCTCACCTATGAACACCGGCTGATCGACGACATGGTCGCTGCCGCCCTGAAGTGGGAGGGCGGCTACGTGTGGGCCTGCAAGAACAACGACGGCGACGTGCAGTCCGATACGGTCGCGCAGGGATTCGGCTCGTTGGGGCTCATGACGTCGGTGCTGATGACGCCGGACGGCAAAACGGTGGAGGCCGAGGCGGCGCACGGCACCGTCACCCGCCACTACCGCCAGCACCAGCATGGCAAGCCGACGTCCACCAACCCGATCGCTTCGATCTTCGCCTGGACCGGAGGGCTCAAGCACCGCGGCAAGCTCGACGGTGCGCCGGACGTCACGGGGTTTGCGGAGACGCTGGAGCAGGTGTGCGTCCAGACCGTCGAGGGCGGGCAGATGACCAAGGACCTGGCGCTGCTCGTGGGTCCGGACCAGAAGTGGCTTACGACTGAGGAGTTCCTCGGCGCTTTGGACAAGGGCCTGCAGAATCGCATGAGCTGAGCGTCGGGGCGCCCGCGTGACGCCGCGAGCCCCAGCGTTTTCGGTGCTGACGTGGCGGATGCCACGTCCACGCCGAAGATTTGCGGTGCTGACGGTGTATCTGCCATGCGGCGGGGCAGTTCCGGAAGGCGGGAACCGTCAGTCGGCGAACTCGTCGGCCAACAGGTCGAACCGGAGAAGGTCGACCACCGAGTCGTCGTCCAAGCGGTAGCAACGGCGGTCGCGTCCGGTCTCGGTGAAGCCGCAGGCTCGCGCCACCGCAATGGAGGCGGCGTTCTCCGGTGCTGTGCCGAGACTGATCCGTTGCAGTCCCAGGCCGCCTTCGGATGTTGAGCGGAAGGCGTGCGACACCGTAGTCCGCAACGCCCCCAACATCACTCCTTCGCCCCGGGTGTCCGGATGCACGTGATAGCCGACTTCAGCTGACCCGTAGTCCAGCGAGTCGAGTCCGAAGAGATTGACCGCACCGAGATATCGGTCGTTGTCGGCGTCGGCGATCGCCCACCGGACCGCCGAGCCGAGAGTTGCCCGCAGGAGCCGGTCTCGATGCATGCGGTCGAAGTCCTCGGAGGTCCTGGGCAGTGGTACGTCGGCGAGCCACCGCATCGACTCCGCGTCCGTCGTCGCCTCGACGAATCGCTCGGCGTCGTCCTCCGACAGGTCGCGCAGCACCACGCCGTCCCCCTCGAGGCGCAATGGAGTCAGCCAGGTCGTTTTCGGCTGCCGAGAATCGGTGGCGAGCAGCGTCGCATGCCAGGCATCTAGGGCATCTCCCCGCTGCGGCAACGTAGCCCGGCTGGTGCCTTCGAACGTGAAGCCGTTCTTCCATGCCACCCGCCACGATGCGTAGTTGCCGGCGTTGCAGGCCCAGGTCATCGTATGCAGCCCCCGCGCCTGAAAGGACCAGTCCATGATCAGCCGCACGGCCGTGGTCATGACGCCGCGGCCGCGGACTCCAGGATGCGCCCCGAACCCAAGGTCACCGATGCCGCTACCTCGCGGCCCGATGGAGATGCTGCCGCCGAATCGGCTCGGTCCGCCGCCGCCGGGCGCTTGGATTGCGAACCCCCAGTCCTCGCCACGCTCCCAGGCGCTCTGGCGCCGCTGGATAAACTCCAGCGCGTCGTCGCGACTGTACGGCGCAGGAACGCTCATCCACCGTTGGCTGACCGGATCTGTGCACTGCTCGAAGACGCCCTGGGCGTCATCGTCGCGATGCGGGCGCAGCGTGACATCGCCGCTGGTCAGAACCGGTACGTCGTCGGGGAACCGCACCGCTGAACCCTCTCGCGACCCTTCCACCCAGGCAACTAGTTTGACGACTGGAGCGAACCATCTGCACCGGTGACGGCGCGCTCGTCGGATCGGCCCACTAAGCTGATACGCCATGAATGAGTGCTCTCATTCTTCCGGCGAGTCAACCGACTCCGCCGGCGAATACGACGGCCATAGTGTGAGCTGCTCGGCGCAGGCCGAAAAGCGCAGGAAGAGCGGATGACAAGCATTCTCCGCGACCTCGCGCTGGTATTGGTGTTCATCATCATCAGCGGCGTCTTCGTGCTCGCTGAAATGGCGCTTGTGTCGCTGCGTGACAGTCAGGCTCGAGCTCTCGAAGACCAAGGACGTCGGGGCGCGACGGTCGCCAGATTGAACAACGACCCCAACCGGTTCCTCGCCGCAGTTCAGGTTGGCGTGACGCTGTCTGGCTTTTTGTCAGCCGCGTTCGGTGGGGTGACGCTTGCTGATCGGCTCTCTCCTGTGCTGCAGCGGTGGGGTCTGCCAGCGGGGCTGGCGCCTACTGTCGCGTTGGTCGCGATCACGCTCGCCATCTCCTACTTCTCCTTGGTGATCGGCGAGCTCGCACCTAAGCGGCTGGCATTGCAACGAGCGGAGTCGATCTCGCTGCTCGTGGCTCCCACTGTCGATCGGATAGCCCGGCTCGCCCGCCCGGCCATCTGGGTGTTGTCAGTCAGCACCAACGTCGTCGTACGACTGCTCGGTGGTGATCCCTCGGCGCAGCGCGAACAGATCAGCGACGCGGAGATCCGGGACCTTGTCTCCGGTTCAGAGAGCCTTGGCGCCGAGGAGCGGCAGATTGTTGAGGATGTCTTCGAGGCGGGCGACCGGCAGATTCGCGAGATCATGATCCCGCGGACCGAGGTCGATTTCCTGCCCGGGCAGATGCCCGCCTACAAGGCCGCCCAGTCCGCGCTGGAACGACCACACTCCCGCTATCCCGTGATTCGGGAGTCTGCTGACGACGTCATCGGCTTCGTCCATCTGCGCGACCTCTTCGACCCTGACCTGTCCGGTCGGTCGGTGCGTGTTCGAGAAGTTGCCCGCGACGTACTCATGCTGCCCTCCACGAGACCGCTGCTCTCCGCGCTGACGGACATGCGGCGAGAGAGCGCGCACATGGCCATCGTGGTCGACGAGTACGGCGGTACCGCCGGCATCGTGACCCTGGAGGACCTGGTCGAGGAGTTGATCGGCGACATCCGCGACGAGTACGACGAGGCGGAGACCGAGACCACTCGGACGCTCACCGGCGAGGTGGAGGTCGACGGGTTGCTCAACCTCGATGACTTCGAGGACGAGACAGGCCTTGTCCTTCCGGATGGCCCCTACGAGACGGTGGCCGGGTATGTCATGCAGCAGCTCGGACATCTCCCCGCCCTTGGCGACACCGCCGCCTTCGACGGGCACACCCTCACGGTGACCGAGCTGGACGGACGGCGGATCGCCCGGGTGCGCGTCCGGGCAGCGGTCGACGGCGGGCCGACTGCCGCCGAAGAGGACCGCGCCGGTGCTGACGGCAAGAAGTCGGTCGAGGCGCAGTCGGTGCCCCTGCACCTGGCGCCGGACGCAGCAGCGGGGGTGCGTGCCCGGTCCAACGGCGCGGGGGCCGAAACCAGTCGAGACGGTGCGCCGTCCAGCGGGTCGAGCGGCGGCGCGCAGTCGCCGGGCCATGGCGCGTCGGCGTACGACCCGGACTCTGGCCGCTGAGGCGTCCGGCCGCCGCCCCTCAAAATTTGCGGCGGAGACCAGCCTGGGTTTGCCACAATGGCACCCATGCCGACCTCTCCTCCACCGGTGCCCTCACACCCTCGGGTGCTGTCGGGCATCCAGCCGACGGCTGACTCGTTCCATCTCGGGAACTACTTGGGAGCGATCCGGCAGTGGGTGGCGCTGCAGTTCGACCACGACGCGTTCTACTGCATCGTCGATCTCCACGCCATCACGTTGGAGCAGCCCGACCCACAGCTGCTGCGCGAACGGACGCGCGTTTCTGTCGCGCAACTGCTGGCCACGGGCCTTGATCCAGCCCAGTGCACGGTGTTCGTGCAGTCACACGTCCCCGAGCACGCCCAGCTCGCCTGGGTGCTCGGGTGCCTGACCGGGTACGGCGAGGCTGCGCGGATGACACAGTTCAAGGAGAAGTCATCGCGCACAGATCGTACGACAGTCGGCCTGTTCACCTATCCGGTCCTTCAGGCCGCTGACATCCTGCTGTACCGGGCACACCGGGTGCCGGTCGGCGAGGACCAGCGCCAGCACCTGGAGCTCACCCGCGATCTGGCCGTCCGGTTCAACTCCAGGTACGGCGAGACCTTCGTCGTACCGGAGCCGCACATCCTCAAGGAGACGGCCAAGATCGCCGACCTGCAAGAGCCCACGGCCAAGATGAGCAAGTCGGCGTCGTCGGCGGCCGGCATCCTCGAGCTCCTCGACGAGCCTGGGCGGTCCACAAAGAAGATTCGCTCCGCTGTCACCGACTCTGGCCGTGAGGTGCACTTCGACGCCGACGCCAAGCCAGGCGTCTCGAACCTGCTGACGATCTACTCCTCGCTCAGCGGGCGCTCCGTCGACGACATCGCCGCTCAGTACGACGGAAGAGGCTACGGCGATCTGAAGAAGGACCTTGCCGAAGTGGTGGGCGACTTCGTCACACCGTTCCGTGCGCGCACACTGGAGCTGCTCGTCGACCGCACGGAGATCGACGCCGTGCTCGCCGAGGGAGCAAACCACGCGCGCTCGGTCGCGAGCCAGACCCTCGCTGACGTCTACGCGAAGGTGGGGTTCCTGCCGGCGCGCTGACCAGCGAACCGTCGTACTGTGTGGCGCATGAGCGATGCGCCACTGGCCAAGCGCACCGAGTCCGGGCTGGACTTCGAGGCCGTCTACGGGCCGGAGGCGGTGGCGGGCTGGGATCCGGAGCAACGACTCGGCCGGCCGGGGGACTTCCCCTACACGCGCGGGGTCCATCCGACGATGTATACGGGCCGGCCTTGGACAATGCGTCAGTACGCGGGATTCGGTACCGCCAAGGAGTCCAACCAGCGCTACCACCAGCTCATCGCAGCCGGGACCTCCGGTCTCTCGGTCGCGTTCGACCTCCCGACGCAGATGGGTTTTGACTCCGACGCTCCGCTTGCGCACGGAGAGGTCGGAAAAGTCGGGGTAGCGATCGACTCGCTGGAAGACATGCGGCTGCTCTTCGACGGCATCCCGCTCGGCGAGGTGTCGACGTCGATGACGATCAACGCCCCGGCGGCGTTGCTGCTCCTGCTGTACCAGCTGGTCGGTGAGGAGCAAGGCGTTTCTGGCGAGCACCTGACCGGCACGGTGCAAAACGACGTACTCAAGGAGTACATCGCCCGAGGCACCTACATCTATCCCCCGAAGGAGTCGCTGCGGCTCGTCACCGACGTGTTCCGGTACTGCGCGACGGAGATGCCGCGGTGGAACACCATCTCGATCTCCGGATATCACATGGCCGAGGCGGGAGCAACGCCGGCTCAGGAGGTCGCTTTCACTTTGGCCGACGGAGTGGAGTATGTCCGGGCTGCTTTGCGGGCGGGTCTTGACGTCGACGCGTTCGCACCCCGGCTCGCCTTCTTCTTCGTGTCGCGAACGTCGTTGTTGGAGGAGGTGGCGAAGTTCCGGGCGGCACGCCGGATCTGGGCGAGCGTCATGCGGGAGCAGTTCGGCGCCCGCAATCCCAAGTCAATGATGCTGCGCTTCCACACCCAAACCGCCGGCGTACAACTCACCGCGCAGCAGCCGGAGGTGAACCTGGTGCGCGTGGCGGTGCAGGCGCTGGCCGCCGTGCTCGGAGGAACCCAATCGCTGCACACCAACTCCTTCGACGAGGCGATTGGCTTGCCGACCGAAAAGGCGGCGCGGCTGGCCCTACGGACCCAGCAAGTGCTGGCGTACGAGAGCGACGTCACGAAGACCGTCGACCCTTTCGCGGGTTCGTACGCCGTTGAGTCGCTCACTGACGACCTCGAAGACGCCGCCCGGTCGTTGATGCAAGCAGTCGAGGACCAGGGAGGAGCGGTGGCGGCCATCGAGTCCGGGTTCCAGAAGAACGAGATCGAGAAGGCGGCGTACAGGATCGCCGGGGAGATCGACTCCGGGGAGCGCACCGTGGTCGGGCTCAACCGGTTCGTGGCGGACAGCGAGGAGCCGTACGAACCGCTGCGGGTAGACCCCGCAATCGAGGAACAGCAGGCGGAGCGGTTGGCCAAGCTGCGTGCAGACCGGCGTCAAGATCTGGTCGACCGACGTCTCGACGAGTTGCGGGCCGCGGCCGAAAGCGGCGCGAACGTCCTGGTGCCGATGAAGGCGGCTCTGGCTGAGCGCGCCACGGTCGGTGAGGTCTGCGACGCGTTGCGGAGCGTCTGGGGCGTGTACACACCGCCTGACGCCTTTTGAGGCTGGCAGGACACCAGATGCGGCGGCGCCTCAGGAGAGTCCGCGAGGTCGCACGGCTCCCGCCTCGAACAGGTGGGAGACTGGAGGGGTGCTCGACCCTGAACTGCGGAACGAAATCGAACGCCTGACCAAGCACTATGAGCCCGAACTGATCGAGTTCCGTCGAGCGCTCCACCAACACCCCGAGCTCGGTCATCGTGAACACCGCACGACCGGTCTCATCGTTGACCGCCTGGAGGCAGCAGGATTGCGGCCACGGGTGCTGTCGGGCGGCACCGGGGTCGTCTGCGACGTACCGGCGAACGGAGCCGCGCCCAAGCTCGGCCTTCGCGGTGACATCGACGCGCTGGCTTTGCCGGACGCGAAGGATGTTCCCTATCGCTCCCGGGTCGACGGAGTGTGCCATGCCTGCGGCCATGACGTCCACACCGCGCTGGTGCTTGGCGCGGCTTTGGTGCTGGCTGACCTCGACACGCAAGGCGAACAGTTCA
>JBBSHN010000106.1:0-7493 GCA_038252945.1 Propionibacteriales bacterium
GCACCGTCACGCGCGAACAGCGCCTCATTGCCCTTCGTGGCATCGACTAAGACCGGGGCACCGACCGCACTCGCGCTCACGAATCTTGCTGCAGCCTGGATCGCAGCTGTCTGGTCATATGTCACCGTGTTTGCCTGACTCATCGCGACGGTCCCTGCTGCGGCACCCACCGCCGCGATGGAAATGACAATGATGAGCGCGCGACGTAGTTCTCTCTTCATGGTGCCTCCGCAACCTGGAAACTTGGGTTTACTGAACCATTCGAAGCCGGTGTCCGAATCCAGACCGACAGCGCGGGCGCGCTCGGTGTACCGCGCGAGCCCGAGGTCCAGTACGACCACTGGAGCGTCGACCAAGACTGCGTTGTCAGTGAGTCGTACGTGTTCGACCACATCTGCGTGTGGCAACTCATGCTCTCGAGGCCGGCCTCCGGGTAAGCCACGCGGCCGTCTCGGCGAGCGCGACGCGCGGGTCCGGCTCGGTAACGCCGAGGACTTCACGGAGCCGAGGCACGCCACCCTGACGGCCGCCGCGAGCTCCGCTCGCCGACCAAGGTGACCGTTCTGGTGCCGCGTGTCAGGACGTTTGTGGGTAACTACTAGTTCCCAGCACTTGGGAGTTTGGTATTGGCGGAACATGACACTACTTCCTCGCAAGACCGCTTCTCTCGGTCTCCCCGCGAACGCCAGCAATGGGGCGATGCCGAACGAGGTCCCGACGCCGTAGAAGAGTTCGCCTCCGGGCTTGTGCTCAGAAGCTAGACCCGCTCCCGGCCTCCGGGTGCGCTACCTGCGCTGCCGAGCTCTCGGCGCTTGAGAGCGACCACAGCTAGGGCGCCCGCTAGGACCAGGGCCGACAGCACCGCATAGATCGGACTCCCGCTCGAGGGCTGAGTGCTCGTGCTGGGCAGCGGACCGACTGCCGCCTGCTGTGGAACGTAGCCGGGCGCACCATTCGTTAGGAAGCCCGTCAGGACAAGACCGTTCGCGCCACCGCTAACGCCCACGCACGCGTAGCCGCTCGCGCGACCGACTTGGCCCGCCGGCACTGCAACTTTCAGGGTGCCGCTTGTCGTGGCGAGATCGAAGGAGCCCGCCGTACTCGCCGTCGCAGGCACGTAGTTGGAGATCACGCCGCACTGAACGGGATCAGCTGCGGAACTCGCGGTGGCACCAGTCACAATCACTGCGATCGACGCCAGCAATGCGACGAATACAAGACGCATTTTTCTGTCCTCTCGTGGGCGGAACGTCCGCACCCATCCTACGCATAGCTCTTTTACCTTCGTCGGGCATGACCGGAGCGTCACAGCGTCGAGCAGCGCCGCCACCTCACCACAGCCCCTGCCGAGCGTCGCGAGCGACGGACCTGAATTCCGCGTGTTTTCGAAGGATCTCCGCATCGTCATCGCGACTGGTCCCTCCTCGTCCCGGCTCATCCGACCCGGTGGCTATACACGTGGCTGTACAGAGTCATCCAGTCAAGGGGTGCCTTACGGCGCGTAGTCACCCGCCGTCTCTTACTGGCGAGGGCCTATGTAGGCGGTGACCTGAGCCGTTCCTCCCGCGTCCGGAACGACACGGAAGCACTGATCTCCGGAGACTTGCGCGGGCGTGAAGGTCACCCCGTTGGCCACGGGGATCCTCACGGGAGGTCTCGGAGTTCCGAAGTCCAGGGTCCCGGGCGTCGTCGCTGACGCGGGCGTGTACGCCAGGACCGTGCTGCATATGCCCTCGCCCATCGGGCTGATCGAGAACTGGGTGAAGACACCTTCGGCGCTGCGATCGCCGTTCACGCAGATGCTGCTGCCGACCGTGGGCGGCGCGTTGGTGATGGGCCCCGATCCTGCCGCGAGTGCGAAGCTCGCCGTCCCGAGCGCGACCGATCCTGCGGCAGTGGCCGAAGGTGCAACGTACGCGGTGACGGTGCCACACGGAAACTTGAAGAATCCGGCCGAGGGCGGGGTGGTGGTCCGTGTGGGCGTCGTCGCCGTCGGCGCGGTCGTTGGCGCAAGGATTGTCCAGACGCTGACACCGCTTATTTGATTCCCGCCATCTCTGTCCCAGCTCAGCCCGTAGATCCCGCCATCCGAGCTGACTGAGAGATCCTCAAACCGGGTATCTGTAGTGATCACGATGCTCCCGAGCACAGCCCCTGACTTGTCGAGGCGGCGGAATTCTGTGCAGGCGCCGCACGATGAGGCGGGGACGAGCCGCTCGTAACGATTGCCTGATCGGTCCTCGCCCAGTGGATCCGGGGTGCCCTTCGCGAGGTTGGTAACAACCGTGGGACCCAATCTGACGCGCGGGTAGATGGAGCTGTCACCCGATTGCAGTTGGGCTGATCGGAGCCGCGAACCCGTGGCGATCGCGAACTCATCCTCCACCAGTGCCTTGCCCGAGTCGTCCTGATCGCGCAAGTACAACCGGTCCGCTTCCACTAGAAGAGCGGCGGCCGAGGCCCGCGCCGCGGTCAAAGGAGCCTTCTGCGTGAGCGCCTGATTTGTGTAGACGAGGACGCGCAGGGCTGCCTCGTCCCATAGAAAGACCTTTCCTCCCTCGACGGCAACCGATTGCGGGCCTCGTGCTGAGATGCCGCCGGGCGCAGCCGGCACGACCCCGGGTGCATCGCCAGAACCGGTCGGGACCTTGAGCAGGAGGACTGGCCCTTCAGGCGTCGTATTCGGAAGTGGCGTGCTCGTGGCGGGAACCGGACCGGGCGAAGTCGCCACCTGGCTGTTTCGGTCCCGGAGGCCGAAGCCAACGATGAGCGCAGCGACGAGCATCGCCGCCACGGCCCCCACGTAGAGAACGAACCGACTGGTCTTCATGAGATAGGACGCCTTTCGTGGCGCGGGCCGCCAGCTGTCGCGGGGAGGGAGCTCGATCCTGTCGAGGTCACGCCGGAAGAGGCCAACGATGTCGTTCCGCCGATCAGGCATGTTCGGCCCCCTTCTTGCGCATGCGCGCGAGTGACTGCGAGACGGTGGCACTGACCGTCCCGCGTCGAATACCAAGTGCTTCGGCAATCTCTTCCTGCGAGAGCCCGAGGTAGTAGTGCGCGACGACGATCGTGCGTTGCCGCTCGCTCAGGAGGGCCAAGAGTTCGCCGACTTCGAGCTGGCGCAGCGCCCGCGGCGCTGGGTCCTCGGAAGATCGCTCCCGGAGGACCGTCTCTCGGGCCCGACGGAACAAGTCCCGTCTCGTCTTCCGTAGCGCGACGCGATAGAGCCAGCCCTCGAGGTTGCGGTCGTCAGAGGGTGGATGACGCATTCCTTCCTCGAACGCGTCGTGGAGGCCATCGAGCGCGCGGTCCCGATCGAGGGTGGCTGCCACGAGGGCGCGATACACCTGCGGGAACGCGCGGTCATAGAGCTCCTGCCAGCGCTCGACCGTGATTTCAGGCATTCAAGAGGTAATGCCGCGAGCGACTCGAATCGCTTAGTGCCAGGCCAACGCGACGGCACGCATTCCAAAGGAAATCGGGCGAGTCATGGGGCCCACAGCTGGTCACGCGCACGACGTTGTAGTCAGCAACGGTGTCGGTGCCCTGCACCCGACGACCGGTGAGGCGCAGGATCTCGGCGGTGTTTTGGTGGCCGAGGTTCGGGGAACCGTGCCGCTAAGCACGAGCTCGAAGTTCATCAGCCCGTTGGGCGTGCCCATCGAGAGGACGGCGTTCCGGCCGCTCGTTGCCGGCATGTACGCGTTGAGTGGGCCGCACACATTCACCTGACCCGAGTCGGTCCCGGCCACCGACGCCGCTGTGGCGAGCAATGACGCAGCGATTCGCTCGCCCTGCGCAAGGGGGAACTGTGCAACTCGGCCAGACGTGATCTCGACCGCCGCGCCTCCGCCAAAGAAGAGGGCCGAGCCATCGGGACGGAAAAAGAGACCGCCGCGTTGCCCCGGGTAATCAGTGAGGCGTCGGCGGGACCCATCGAGCGACCAGAGTTCGATCGACTGCAATGTTCCATTTGTTACGACGACCGCGAGCTCGCGCGTGCCAGGCCGCCACGCGGCGACCCCCGCACCAAAGCCGGGTGCCGCCAGGAGTGTCTTCTGATCGGCGAAGGAGGTGAGGGGCCAGTATCGAATCGCGCGCTCCTGCTGCAAGCCGGCCATGACGTACGCCGCATCAGGTGACGCCCCAATGAGCACCATGTTGGCGGGCAGCAGCTCGCGGCTGGACACCCGGTCTTCGCCCACGATCAGGTATGTGCCCGCGCCGCCGGAGGCTGGGGTTTCGGTCGCCGCGGTGACGTGGTGAGCGCGGTCCCAGGCGAGGGCGGCGAGGTAGCGGCCCGTCACGCGGATGAGCTCCTGAATCGACCCGCTCGCGAGGTCAAGAGTTCGGAGCGCGGCGTACTCCGGTGCAACACCCTGCACGCCGCCCTTCATCGCGACGAACAGCAGCCCGGTGCCGTCGGGTGACCATACGACGTTGCCGAGGAACTCATCACCCAGGCGTACCAGGGCAGTCGATGCGCCGCTTTGGTAAAGCGCGATCTCACCAGTGGTGGCGTTCTCAAAGTGCCAGTACGCGAGGCGTCGACCGTCTGGCGACACCGATCCTCTCAGCTGACACAGGTATCCATTACCAAGTGGTGCGATCACTTCATTTCGATCCTCGCGGCGGACGTACGGGGGCGAACCTGGCGGCGAACAGCCCTTATCAACGACAACGGTGAAGCGCTCGGCCCCCGGCAGCGCCACGTTCGCCTGACCTGGGCTCGAGGGAGATGCAGCGGGCGTCGTCGACGGACCGAGAGCTGTCGTCGCGGTCGGGGCAAATGATGGCGCCATCGCTGGGGGCACCTGCGGTCTGTCCGGGTAGAGCACGACGATGCCGGCAACGAGAACTAACAGGACAGCGGCGAGGATGGCAACGCCCCGTCGTTTGGTCACGGAGATGGCCGACATCCCGAATCGGTCAAGTCCAGCGTCGCCTCGCGCGTCGGGATGCCCTCGGCAATCACCCTATAGCTGAAGATAGCGCTGCACGAACAGATCGCCTGGGCGAGGCTTGCTGCATCCGCTGATGGCGGGCCAGACCCGCGGCCGTGAAAGAGCAGGTCGAGAACTCGCCCGCGCGGTCATCAGTTAACGACGGCGGCGTTTGGCTTTTGGGCGCTCCGGTGGGCTGGCCACAGGCATCTCGGGCGTGCCACCGAGGTACCAGGGAAGCACGCGGACAGGGTAGGTTCCACGAGCGATCGCACGAGCTCGATGACGAAACACCAAGACCCGAACTGCCGCGACGATCGCGCCGATCCATACGAGTCCGACCGCAACGCCTGCCGCGCTCACGAGGAGTTGGATCACGTCACTCATGCTTCGACCTTACACCGTGCTCAATCGCCGAGGGCGGGTATCGAACGTTCTTCGCGTTGGCCCCGGGAGCATCCTCTCGGCGCGTATACCCGTCCGCGATATTCGCGGTGGGCTCTCGTCCGACGCTGCTTGACGTGACGCACGGGACTGGCGCTTGTCAGGCACTGGCCACGACGGCAGTCAAGGGAGCCCAGTGTCCGCGGCCTGTAGGTGGCAACGGCCGCGACCCTTATGGGTGTCGGCGCCGGCGTGCCGCACGATTTCGCTCCGGGAGCGGGTCGTTTTGGGGCGGTCCATGTCGGCCCACCCATCAGAATGCGCTGCGTCCGCGCCTAGCGCTGCCGAAGAAACGCAAGGCGCTGATGAGCAAAGCCACCGCCAGTCCCAGGGCAGCCAGACCAATGACGACCGAGGACGATGAAGGTTCCAGGTCGAGGGCCGTCGATGTCGAGGGCAGCGTTCCGGGCGCGACCGTGACCTCCGCTGTGCAGTACGGCGGATGGCTCGAGAAGAGGTACGTCCCCGGGGTGGTCGGTCCGCCGCCGTGTTGCTGGAGGGGATCCAATTGCGCCGGCACAACGAACGTCGCGTGAAATCGCCCAGAGGCGTCAGCGGTGATGTCGGCTAGGCCCACCCCGCCGGAGCCGTCCGCCCGGTCGAAACTCAGCTTCACGCTGGTGCTCCCCGGGGCGCTGCATCCCGCCCCTTCGAGCACAATCGTGGCGCCCACATTCACGGTCCCGGGGCAGGCGCTCAGCCCTCCGACGAGTGGTCGGCCGCAGCCCGCGGCAGCAGGAGTGGCCGCCGGACCGCCGACCATGCCGGTCGAGGGGGCGCCGAACATGTCCGTCTGGGAGTGGGCGGTAGTTGTCGACGGGAGTATCCCCGCCCGCGCGGTGTACCCGGGGTCACCCGGATGTAGCAGCGCGACCAGGCGGCTGAACGGAGCGCCCTGGTCGAACTGGCCGCAGATGTAACTGCCGAGCGTCGGCAACGGCATGGTCTCGGGGACGGAGAAGCGGCCGCCGATGGCGCCGATGTCTCGCAATTCGAACGTCCGCGGTGCGGAGCCTGCACCCGAGACAACCGCGTTGGCCGCGACCACGCCGCATCCGACGACCGTGGCGGCGGTCGCCTCGAACGAGAGAGACGCGAGCAGCGCAAACGTGCCAAGCACGCCAATCAGATGCCGCATCAAGACTCCTCGTGCGCACCGATATTACGCACCGCTGCCTCATTCGGCGAGTCGTTCACCGCGACCATCGACGCGAGCGAGCCCTCCCGACGGCGGGTGGTCCGCACGGACGCGGTCAACGCGGCGTTCGCCGAGCGCACGCGGCTCGAGGCCGCCAAGCGCGACGAGGGCGAGGCCGAACCCGGCACCGTCGACGCACGCGGCGGCCCGGGCGTCACCGTGCGTAGCTCCGTCAACGTGATGGTGATTGTTCTGGAGTGCTGGAACGAGTCAGAATTGCGGCTCGTCGATGCAACCGGCACTGGCTCGCGAGAGCGAACCTATTGACGGCGGCAGTTGTACTAGGGACATGCGCGCACTCGCACTTCTGCTGAGCGCAGTCTTCATGGTGGCTTGTGGCGATCGCTTGCCTGCTGCGAAGGAAGCCGACCCGAGTGCGATCGCTGGTGCGTGGGCGTTGCGATCCGCGGGACCTGTCCCGATCGTGCCAGCAATCGCCTATGTAGTGACACCCGACACCACTACCCAGAACTCTCCCGTCTTTGTGCGCGCCGCCGGCGGTCCAGACGTACGCATCGGCGATGGAATAGTCGTAACCGGCGATGCCGACGTGTTACTCGTGAGCAGATTGGACGGGCACCAGCTCGCATTCTGGGTGGGCGATCAGACAAGGCTGTTCAGCGACCGCAACGTTCAGGGAGGACCGAAGCACACGTTCGTCCACGGCGGAATGCTGTTCGAGTACTCGAACAGCGAGCTTGCAGCGATCGATGAGAGCGGGGCAGTTTCAGGTGTTCCTATCCCGTCAGCTATTCCGACGACGGTTGGTCCCTGCCAGTTGCAGAAGGGTTCGTATGACCTTCGGGCGTCAGGGCTTTGGGCTGTCGCGAGCGCAGGTGGTCACCTGTTCGCGTATGTTGCGACGCTCGGGAACGGCGCAGTCGTCGACCTCGACGGCGGTCGGC
>JBBSHN010000107.1:0-7491 GCA_038252945.1 Propionibacteriales bacterium
CGCCGATGTCCTTGCCGTCAAGGTCAGTAGCGACATTGTGAATCGTCGTGTTGGCCTTGTTCACAACAACGACGTCGGGCGTGTAGTAATACGGCTGAGTGAAGTCGAGAACCTTCTGCCGCTCAGGAGTCACCGTCATGGACCCCACGCTCATGTCCCACCGGCCGTTCCAGCTCCCTGACGTGATGAGGGTCCAGGTGGGAGTCTGCCAAGCAATGTTGACGCCGAGCTGATTCGCGATCTCGGTGGCCACATCGATATCGAATCCGACGTACTTACCGGTCGTCGAGTCAAAAGACGACTGCGGCGGATACTTCGGATCGGTAGAGACGTTGATGGTTCCCGCCGCGCAGATGTGCGCCAGGAGATCGCCCGTCGTCTTGTTCTTCGCGCACACGGTGTGGCTCGAGGAGGAACTGCCTCCACTGCCTCCACTATTGCTGCTGCTGCCACCACCACAGGCGGCAAGCGCAAGCGTGAGAACGACGAAAAGCGGCAAAGTGGCGCGCAGTGAACGCATCGGCCCTCCTTCTTTGGGCGCCACAGTATGGCGCAGGAACGCCCGTGTCGAGAGAGCGCGCGGCATCGACGTCCCCGAGGCATTGACTGTATGGTCAGTCAGTCGGCGACTCGCAGCCCTGTTGCGATCAGCGCCGCCCATCTAGGGTGACAAAACAGAGCCTGAGGCTGCGTGAAGGAGGTTCGGCACGTGATCAGGACCACTCCGTTCTACGACCGGTTAGCCGATCTGAACGACGGCCAGTTATGGGAGCACTGGTCGGGATACCTGTCCGCCCGGCGGTACGACGTGTCCGCCAAGCACGAGTACTTCGCCATCCGCAACAGCGCCGGTGTCTTCGACACGTCCCCACTGTTCAAGTACTGGATCCGTGGCCGAGACGCCGAGCGCTTTCTGGCCGGCCTACTGACCCGCGACATCCGGTCGTGCCGACCCGGACGAGCGATGTACACGGTGTGGTGCGATCACCGTGGCTTCGTACTCGAGGACGGCGTCTTTTTCCGCCACTCCGACAACGAGTTCTTCCTCACTGCCGCGCGGCCCAATCTGAGCTACTTCGAGGACCTCATCGGGCACCTCGACGTGACGATTGACGACGTCACGGATGACTACGGCGTTCTCGCGCTGCAGGGTCCTGCCTCCCGCAGGATACTGGACGACCTCATTCCCGACCTGCCACCGCTTGAGTTCTTCGCGCTGTGCGAGACGAAGATCGGTTCCACCTCTGTCACCATCTCTCGGACCGGCTACACAGGTGATCTCGGCTACGAGATATTCATTCCGTCCGAAGATGCGTTGCCGTGCCTGGACGCTCTGCTCGGCGCCGGTGCCGACTATGGCATTCGTCCGTTTGGTGAGGACGCTTTGATGATGGCGCGCATCGAGGCCGGGCTCGTGCTCATCGATGTCGACTTCACCTCAAGCCGGCTAGCCTTCACCGACTCCGACCGGGTCACCCCAAAGGAGCTCGGCTTCGGATGGATGCTGCGAGGCATCGAGGACTCCGACCGCCCCTTCATCGGCCGACTCTCGATCCGCCAAGAACTCGCCACCTCGTCGTCGCGCTGGGCGACGGTGGGGTTGAGCCTGGACTGGCAGCACTACGCCAAGCTCTTTGGCGACGCCGGTCTGCTCCCGCCCAAGGACGAGACGCCACTTGGCTATGAGTCCATGGTGTACGACGACGACAAGCAGCACGTCGGCTACGCCACCAGCATGATGTACTCCCCGATTCTTCAGCGGCACATTGCCTTGGCGCGGGTTCGACCGCAGTTGGCAGCGCGCGGATCACAGGTCAACGTCGAGATCACGGTCGACCACGAGAACCAGACCGTTGCGGCTGAAGTCGTCCGGCTTCCGTTCTTCAACCCCGAGCGAAAGACAGCCTGACTATGCCAAGCAAGCGAGAGTACGACGCCATCGTCATCGGCGGCGGCCACAACGGGCTCGTCAACGGTGCCTACTTGGCCAAGTCGGGCCTCGACACCTTGATTCTCGAACGGCGCCACCTGGTGGGCGGGGCTGCTATCACCGAAGAGCTCGTGCCCGGATTTCACTTCACGACGTTCTCGTACGCGCTGAGCCTGATCCGGCCCGACATCATCCAAGAGCTCGACTTGGTCAAGCACGGCTTTATGCCGATTCTGATGCCGTCGTCGTTCGCGCCCATGGACAACGGTGACTACCTGTTCCTAGGACCCGATCATGGAGAGAACGTCCAGGAGATCCGACGCCATTCCCGGCACGACGCGGATGCATATGACCGGTACACCTACGACATGGACCGGGTCTGCCAGGTCGTCAAGCCGTTGTTCGACAGCCCGCCGCCAAACCTCTTCGGCAAGACGCCCGAGGATGCCGCCGATGTGGCGAAACTGGCTGCGCACCTCGGCTCAGTGGAGCCGAAGGTCATGCACGACCTCGTCCGCTTGCTCACCGGAAGTGCCGCGGACTTCCTCGACGACTACTTCGAGAGTGACATCCTCAAGGCCTATCTCGCTTCGTCCGGAATCATCGGCACCAAGGTCGGCCCGATGTCGCAGGGGTCGGGTCTGGTGCTCCTCTACCACTCGATGGGTGAGCACGACGGAGAGTTCGGAGCATGGGCCTTCCACAAAGGTGGAAACGGTGGCTTCACCCAGGTGCTCGCCCGGGCCGCCGAGGCGTTCGGCGCGGAGATTGTGCTCAATGCTCCGGTCGACGCCGTGATCACGTCAGGTGGTCAAGCGACGGGGGTCGCTCTGCAGGACGGTACGGAGCTCAGCGCCAAGGTCGTCGTCAGTGCGCTGGACCCGCGCCGCACTTTCCTCGAACTCGTCGACCCGCGGGAGCTTCCCACCGACCTCGTCGAGAACATCAACCGGTTCAAGTTCCAGGGCACGTCCGCGAAGGTCAACTTCGCACTCGACGGGTTGCCGACCTATCCGGCGCTTCCCGACCGCTCGGATCATTACCGCGGCTTCATCAACATGGCACCGTCGATGGAGTACCTCGAACGCGCCTTCGACGACGCCAAGTACGGGTGGTACAGCTCACGTCCTTACATCGACGGCGCGATCCAGTCCGTCGTGGACCCCGACATGGCACCGCCCGGCAAGCATGTGATGTCATGCTTCATCCAGTACGCCCCCTACCACCTCAAGGGCAGCGACTGGGACACCGAGCGGCAGAAGTTCGGTGACACCGTCCAGGCGACGCTGGAGTCGTTCTTCCCGGGGTTCGGCGACCTGGTGCTCCACCGCGAGGTCGTCACACCACTGGACATCGAACGGGTCGTGGGTCTCAGCGAGGGCAACATCTTCGCCGGTGAGTTCCTCGCCCCACAGATGTACTTCTTCCGCCCGGCTCCGGGCTGGAGCCAGTACCGGACGCCTCTCGACGGGTACTACCAGTGCGGCTCCGGAACCCACCCCGGAGGGTGTGTCATCGGAGCGCCCGGCAAGATGGCCAGCGAGCGAATCCTGCGCGACCTTGCGTGACCGATCACACCCCGTAAGCGAGAAACCATCACGTAGGAGAGGGTTCTCGCGCCATCTCGCACCTTGTCACCGCTAGCCGCGATCACTCGGTCAACCGGCAACGTCATGAAGCGAGGCCTGCATCTCAGTGGCCAGGTGTTCGGCGTGAGTGGTGGTGAACACCAAAGGAGGACGAATCTTCAGCGTCGCGCCGGTTGCTCCGGTCAAGCCGATGAGCACGCCGCGCTCACGCATCTGATTCACCAGCCGCTGCGCAATGTCGTGCGACATCTCACCGGTGTCTGGTGAGCGGATGTCGACTCCGAAAGCAAGTCCCCAATGGCGTGGAGGGGCGAGGATCGCATACTGCCCGGCGAGCTCAGCGAGCAGACCTGCGAGGTGCCCGCCGACGAGGCGCGCGTTCTCGATCAGCTCTTCGCACTCAATCGTCTGAAGCACAGCTAATGCGGCGGCGCAAGCAACCATGTTGCCGCCGAATGTGCTGAAGTAGTCGGTCGTCTCCATGAACGCGTCGATGACGTCAGCACTGCCCAGGACAGCCGCGACCGGATATCCGTTGCCCATCGGCTTTCCGAGCGTGACGAGGTCTGCGTCGAGCCCGTGTGCAGCGAAGCTCCAGAGGTGATCTCCGGTGCGTCCGTAGCCTGCCTGCACCTCGTCGGCGACGTACAGCCCTCCAGCCGCTCGGACATCTGCAAGGGCATTCTGGGTCCATGACGGGGCTGGGCCCCAGATGCCGTCGCTGGTGAACGCGCCATCGACGAACATGGCGGCCAGGCCCACGCCAGCGGCTTGAAGCTCATCGGCGGCGTGGGCCACGGTTCGAGCAGAACGAGCGCCGACCGAGGGTGAATCGACCAGCCGAATGTTTCGTGGGCGGGAGTTCTGCGGCCAGCCCTCCGGCGACAAGTCCGTCGTCGCGGTGGTGATCCCGTGATAGGCAAAGCTCGTGACGACGCCTCCTGACCTGCCCGTGGCGAAGTTGGCGATCCGCCAAGCGAGGTCGTTGGCTTCGCTTCCGGAGTTCACCAACAGGACTCGGTCGTATCGGCCACCGGGCATCGTCTCGATCAGCCGCTCGGCGAGCGCGATAGGTGCCTCATGCAGGTAACGGCTGTTCGTGTTGAGCAGGCGCATCTGGCTTGACACCGCCGCGGTGACGGCCGGATGGGAGTGCCCGAGAACCGGCACATTGTTGTAGGCGTCGATGTACATGCGCCCGTCGGCGTCGTAGAGCTCAACTCCCCTGCCCCGCACCAAATGCACTGGGCGTTCGTAGGTAAGCGGGAGTGGGCCGAGGATGCGGCGGCGAGCGGTCAACAGCTCAGCGGTGCTCCGCTGCCGGTAGGGCGTTGCCGGAGCGGCCGCCGCTGCGAACCGGCCGGCGACGCGATCGAGCCCTCCGCCTTGGTGCAGCAGCTGCTGCATCATCACCCATGCGCCGGTGGACGGCGAAGGAGCGGACTCGTGGCTGTCTTGGCGCCACGCCTGGATCGCCAGTGCGGCGGCGCAGCGGCCGGCTACGAGATCGGCGAGCAGCTCACCCTCGGCGGGTTCCAGCGGCGTGACAGCGGCGTATCCCGCGATCATCGGCTCCGCGAGCTCCAGGGAGTTCTCCCGACCGTCGAGAACGTCGGCAAGCGCGATCGCGAGATCGCACACCAACGTGGTGTGCGTCATGTCGCCGAAGTCGGTGATGCCGGTGATCGCCTGCCGGTCGTCGACGAGAACGTTGTCGCGACTCAGATCGTTGTGAACGACCTGAGCGCGCAAAGCCGCTAACGCCGGGGCTACCCGCTCCTCGTGCCGCGCGACAACCTCGAGCACCGCGTGCCGCCGCTCGTCGTCCAGTGCCGATGCCCAGCTCCGTACGCCAGGGAGCCGTCGAATGTCCCATGCGATCGGATATCCGGCCTCGGGATGGACGAAGCCGCGAAGGGCCCGGCCCAGCTGGGCGACAGTGCGGCCCCACGCGTAGAGATCACCGCCGTCGAGGTCGTCTCGTCGAGCATGGTGGCCGTCGAGGTAGCTGAGCAGCCGCACATGACAGTGGCGTCCGTGCGCGTCGGTGAGCGTGGTCCAGGCTTCGCCGTGCCGGGTCGGGATCACGTCTCCCACCGGCAGGTCGGGCGCCACCCGGCGGATATGCCGAACGGCCGTGGTTTGAAAGTCGACGACTCCGGCCGTATCTGCCGGGTTCTGGATCTTCAGCACGTACCTCGGGCCGGACGGAACGGACACCCGGAAGTTGAGGTCACGCTCCCCGTGGAGCGGATGCAGTTCACCCTCGACATTCCAGCCTTCGGCCAGGATGTGGTGGGCCTCATCGCGCCCCAACTGAGGCACGGGCTCGGACAGGGGATCCAGCTGGGTCGTCGTCACGACCTCATTGTCGACTGTGAGGAGCCGCACGAGCCACACGCCCCATGCCTGAGGGCACCGATGGAGCGCTTGCAATCGCTTCCGCTTTGACCGTCTGTCACCCTGCCTCGGAGTTGTCGGCGGGCTCCTCCTTCACCGGGAACGGCGTCGCCCCGCCGTGCACGGCGGCAAGGAGCGGACCGAGGTCGTTGGCGGCGCCGCACACGGATCGCCAACCCTGCGCCAATGTCGTGACATCCACGCCGTCGGCGTGCAGAGTCTGCTCGACCACGACCACGCCGTCGGCCCAGTACAGGTGCGCGGTCTTGATGCGTTGGTTGACGTCGTTGATTTCGCGCAGGACCGCCGCAGTGGCCTTCACCCCGTACGCCGCGTGAGCCCAGACCCGCACGAGGTGCGGGTCGTCCTCAATCACCGAGATCCAGCCGCCGGCCGCTCCCGCGCGAAACGGGATATCTCCGTCGCCGTCGACGGTCACCCGACAGACGTCCCAAATTTCCTCGAGGCACCGCTGCACGTGCCCCCGAAGCCACAGCACTTCTCGACCCATGTGACCACTTCCTTCCGTTGTCACTATGCCGGGCGGCGCCGACAGTTTTCGCCGCCCCACCTCAGGCAAAGCCCTCGAAGCAAGGGTGCTGATGCCATGGTGGACCTGTGGGTCGCGTCGATGACAACAGCACGGACCCCGTGCGACCAACGGCTCGCAGCATCCGGCGTCCGGATGCTCGAACGCAGATGGGTGCGGCATGTGCCGTCGGCGTCCGCCTATCTCGTGTGGATCTGGGTCTCGATGCGGGGTAGCGACTTGACGTCAGCAGCCACGCGCAGAGCCGCCCTCCGCAATGCCTTCCTCTCGTACCTCTTCGGCACCGTCATCGTCGCGACCGCCATCAATCTCATCGTCGGACTAGGCAAGTAGTCCGATGCCGCCGACGCAGCCGCAGGGCTATGGGGTGAGCGTTCCGATCTTCGGTCCGTACAACGCTCGCTGCCTCGGCGAACTCGCCGCGTCGGCGGAGCGGGCCAGATGGAACGGCTTCTTCTGTTGGGACCACGTGCTATGGGACCCCCTCGGTGAAGGCGTCACCGACACCACCGTCGCACTGACCGCCATCGCGCTGGCCACCGAGCAGGTGAAGTTCGGACCGCTGGTGACTCCGCTCCCGCGGCGCCGGCCCTGGAAGCTCGCGCGGGAGATCGCAGCACTGGATATCCTCTCTGGAGGCCGCTTCGTCCTCGGCGTCGGCAACGGTGATGACATCGACTTTGCTCCCGTGGGAGATCCCACACCAGCACGGCGCCGCGCCCTCGTACTCGACGAGTCGATCGACCTGCTCCGGCGGCTGTTGGAGGATCCTGGGCCGGTCGACCATCGCGGTGCCGCATATCGTGTGGAGGGCGTGTGTCTGCGACCGCAACCGCTGCAGCCCCGGGTGCCCATGTGGGTCGGTGGCTGGTGGCCGAACTACCCCCCGTTTCGCCGAGCAGCCAGCCTGGAGGGAGTCTTTCCGATCCCAAAGGGAGAAGCTCAGGAGTCCCTGTCTCCTGGGGAGCTGACGGCCTGTCTTGACTACATCTCTGAACATCGTGGCACCGACGTCCGAGAAG
>JBBSHN010000108.1:0-7452 GCA_038252945.1 Propionibacteriales bacterium
ACCGGCGTGACGGTGGTGACCACCCGCGACCAGGACGGCCGACCGTTCGCGATGACCGCGAACTCCTTCACCTCGGTCTCGTTGAACCCGCCGCTCGTGCTGTGGGCCGCAGCGATGTCCTCGCCCTCGCTCCCCGCGTTCGAGGCGGCGCCGCGCTTCGCGGTCAACGTGCTGGCCGCCGACCAGCACCACCTGTCCCGGCAGTTCGCGACCTCGGGTGCCGACAAGTTCGACGGGGTCCGCCTCGTGCCCGGGGACCTCCCGCTGCTCGAGGGCACCGTCGCACGGTTCACCTGTCGACGTACCCAGCGGGTGGAGGCGGGTGACCACGTGGTCTTCCTCGGCGAGGTCGAGGAGTACGACGCCCCGGGCGGCGAGCCGCTGGTGTTCCACTCGGGGTTCTACCGCGTCGCCACGTTGCACCCCGACCTCTGAGCTAGCCGGGTCGTCCGACGCCGGTGCCGGTCCGCCGCAGGAGGTCGTCGACGACCTGCCCGAGCGGCGCGGACGCGTCGATCGCAATGCCCGCCGAGCCGGCGGTGCAGCGGCTCGAGGTCGATCTCGAGGACGAAGACCGCGTCGAACAGCTCGATGAACCTCGAGGGGTTGCGGGAGCCGCCGCAGAAGAAGGTGACCGGCTGGTGCCCTTCGGCGACCATCGCGCGCACCCGGTCCACGTGCCCGAGGTGGTGCTCGTGGCCGCGGTCCTCGGTCGGCTCCCCGGTCTCGGGATCACCCTGGTAGGCCAGCTCGGTGTCACCGTCGACGGCGTGCACCCCTCGCCGGCGCAGCTCGCGGCACACCGAGGTCTTGCCGGTGCACGTGACGCCCTCGACGAGGTGGTTCCGGATGCCCACCCGTGGACGCTTGCAAGCCGACGGGCTCAGCTCTCGACGCGCGGCTCGGTCTTCTCGCGGACCTCGTCCTCGGTGACCCCGGGAGCGAGCTCCACGAGGCGCAGACCGTCGGGGGTCACGTCGAGCACGCAGAGATCGGTGATGATCCGCTGGACGACCCCGCGACCGGTGTAGGGCAGCGAGCACTCCTCGACGATCTTGTAGGAGCCGTCGCGGGCCACGTGCTCCATCAGCACCACGACCTTCCTGGCGCCGTGCACGAGATCCATGGCACCCCCCATGCCCTTGACCATCTTGCCGGGGATCATCCAGTTCGCGATGTCGCCGGCAGCCGACACCTGCATCGCTCCGAGGATCGCGGCGTCGATCTTGCCGCCGCGGATCATCCCGAACGACGTGGCGGAGTCGAAGAACGCCGCACCCGGCCGAACAGTCACCGTTTCCTTGCCTGCGTTGATCAGGTCGGGGTCCTCGTGCCCCTCATAGGGGTAGGCGCCGACGCCTAGGATTCCGTTCTCCGACTGCAGGACGATTTCGACGCTGTCAGGCACGTAGTTGGGCACCAGGGTCGGCAGACCGATGCCGAGGTTGACGTAGTCACCGTCGTGCAGCTCGGCCGCCGCGCGGGCGGCCATTTGCTCCCGTGTCCACGCCATCAGCCCTGACCTCCTCGCGCTCGGACCGTCCTGCGCTCGATGCGCTTGGTGGCCGCCTGCTCGGGGGTGAGCGGTACCACGCGCTGCACGAACACACCTGGCAGATGGACGTCGTTGGGAGCGAGCTGCCCCGGTTCCACAAGTTCCTCGACCTCAGCGACGGTCACGCGGCCGGCCATTGCGCTCAGTGGGTTGAAGTTGCGGGCTGACTCGTTGAAGATCAGGTTGCCGTGGCGGTCGCCTCGCTGAGCATGCACCAGAGCGAAGTCAGTGACGATCGCCTGCTCGAGCACGAACTCCCGCTCCCCCTCCGCAGTCTCAAACAACCGCACCTCCTTGGGCGGGCTTGCGATCACCACGTTGCCGGCGTCGTCGTACCGCCACGGTAAACCACCCTCGGCGACCTGAGTGCCCACTCCCGTCGCCGTGAAGAACGCCGGGATGCCCGCTCCTCCGGCACGCAGGCGCTCCGCCAACGTGCCCTGCGGCGTCAGCTCGACCTCAAGTTCCCCGTGCAGGTACTGGCGCTCGAACTCCTTGTTTTCCCCGACGTACGACGCGACCATGCGCCGGATGCGCTTCTCACGCAGCAGCAGCCCAAGCCCCCAGTCGTCGACTCCACAGTTGTTGGAGACCGCCTCGAGGTCGGTGACGCCCGCGTCGAGCAACGCCCGGATCAGCACGGTGGGGATGCCGCACAGCCCGAAGCCGCCTACGGCGATCGAAGAGCCGTCGGCGACCTCTGCTACCGCTTCGGCGGCGCTTCTCACCACTTTGTCCACGAGAACCTCATCTCGTCCGCGGCAACCCGTCCTTGACTGTGCCGACCTGTCGAACCGTACTAGTCCCCATCATCGGCAGGAGTGTGGCGGCTCGGGTCGGCGTACGCCGTTGCAACAACTCTCGCGAGGACGGCACACAGCACCTCGGTAATCTCGATCTGGTGACTGCCGCCGACGCATCCGACGCCGTGCGCTTGCACATCGTCACCGGCAAGGGCGGCACGGGCAAGACCACGGTGGCAGCCGCGCTGGCTCTCGCACTTGCGTCCGGCGGCAAGCGGGTGTTGCTGTGCGAAGTGGAAGGCCGGCAGGGCGTCGCTTCACTGTTCGACGTCGCGCCGCTCCCGTACGACGCGCGACGCGTCGCGGTCGGTCCCGACAGCGGTGAGGTCTTCGCTCTCGCTGTCGACGCGGAGTCCGCGCTGCTGGAGTACCTACACATGTTCTATCGGCTCGGCCGGGCCGGTAAGGCCCTTGACCGCTTCGGTGTCACCGACTTCGCCACGACAATCGCACCAGGAGTCCGCGACGTCTTGCTGATCGGCAAGGTCTACGAGTCCGTCCGACGCCGGCAACACGGCACGGCCGCGTACGACGCCGTAGTCCTCGACGCGCCGCCCACCGGGCGCATTGGCCGCTTCCTCAACGTCAACAGCGAAGTGGCGGGAGTCGCGAAGTTCGGGCCTATCGGCAGCCAGGCGACATCGATCATGGAGATGCTCACCTCCCCTCGGACTCGAGCGCATGTCGTTACGACGCTGGAAGAGATGCCTGTGCAAGAGACATTGGACGCCACCGACGAGCTCCGTGCGGTCGGCCTTCGAATGGGCAGCGTCATCGTCAACTCCGCTCGCACTCCCGAACTCGACGACGCCGACTTGGCCGCCGCTCTCACCTCCTCGCTCGATGCCGAGAAGGTCGAACAAGCGCTCGCCGAAAGCGGCCTTGGTGTCGACCAGCCGGCGGTGAACGCGCTGCTGGAAGAGGCCACGCGGCACGCCGAGCGCGTCGAGCTAGAGCGCGAGCAGCGCAAGCGTCTCGACGACGCGGACACGCCAGTCGTCACACTTCCGTACGTCGCCGACGGCATCGACCTCGGAGCGCTCTACGAGCTGGCCGACCAGCTGTGCGCGAGTGGGCGGTTCTAAATATGCCTCGTAGAACACCTTCGAGCGGCCGGCCCAAGGCCCCACCGTCGCGCGGCACTCAGCCGCGAGTCGGTCCGCTCAGCAGCAGGCTCGGCGATGTTCCGGCACTGAATGTCGACGAACTGCTGCGTGATTCCAGCGTGCGCATCATGGTGTGCTGCGGCTCCGGTGGAGTCGGCAAGACGACGACCTCCGCTGCGTTGGCTCTGCGTGCTGCCGAGCAAGGCCGCTCCGTCGTCGTCCTCACGATCGACCCAGCGCGACGACTCGCCCAGTCCATGGGTCTCTCCGAGCTCGACAACACCCCCCGGCCGGTGCCAGGCATCGACGCGTCGGCAGACGGCAGCCTCGACGCCATGATGCTCGACATGAAGCGAACCTTCGACGAGGTGGTGGAGACGCACGCTCCACCAGACAAGGCAGCTCAGATACTCCGCAACCCCTTCTACCAGGCGCTCTCGAGTTCCTTCGCCGGTACGCAGGAGTACATGGCGATGGAGAAGCTGGGACAGCTTCACGCAGAGGCGAGCCGGCGCGGCAGATGGGACCTCGTCGTCGTGGACACCCCGCCGGCAAGGTCGGCGCTGGACTTCTTGGACGCTCCCGAGCGGCTCTCGTCCTTCCTTGACGGTCGGCTGATCCGGATACTGCTGGCACCGGCCAAAGGCCCAGCGCGCTTTCTCTCCGCGGGCATGTCCCTGGTCACCAACACGGTCACCAAGGTGCTCGGCGGCCAGTTGCTCAAAGATGTCCAGACCTTCGTCGCGGCCTTCGACACCCTCTTCGGAGGGTTCCGGAGCCGTGCTGAGGAGACCTACCGAATCCTCAAGGACCCCCAGACGGCATTTCTCGTGGTGGCCTCCCCCGAAAGCGACGCCCTGCGAGAGGCGGCGTTCTTCGTCGAGCGCCTGGAGGAGGAGGACATGCCTGTCGCTGGAATGGTCCTCAACCGGGTCACCACGAGCGCTGCATCAGGCATCTCCCAGCAAGCGGCTCTCGCCGCGGCCGAGCGTCTCGGCGAACGGGAGCCATTGACCTCGGCACTGCTTCGGCTGCACGCTGAACGACTGAGCCGAGTCGCCCGCGAGCAGACGCTGCAACGTCGGTTTGCCGCAGCCCATCCCGATGTCGCCACCGCGACAGTTCCGGCTCTGGGGACCGACGTACACGACCTCGAGTCGCTGCGGAACGTCAGTGCCCTGATGGCAGCCTGACGACTGCGTTCGCCAGGCTCCTCTCAGCCTCTTCCCGTACCCTGAGTCAATGCTCAAAGTGGCCCGGCCGGCCAGGGACGAGGGCGGGGTCGTCCATCAGGTCGCAATTCTCTTGGGCATCAGCGTCTTGTCGGGGGTGCTGATCGCAGGTCTGGCGCTTCCGTGGGTCGGCCTCATGAACCAGGCGGCTGACAACACCGCCACGGCGATGCGCAACTTCCCTCTGAAGCTCAACCTGAAGCCGCTCAAGCAGCGCAGCCGAGTCTTGGCATCAGACGGCACCCCGATCGCGGTCTTCTACAACGAGGACCGCTCGAACGTGCCGATCACCAAGATCGCGCCGATCATGCAGCAGGCGATGGTGGCCATCGAGGACTCGCGCTTCTACCAGCACGGTGCCATCGACCTCAAAGGCACGCTCCGAGCGATGGTCGTCAACCAGGCGAGCTCCGGCGTCGTCCAGGGTGGGTCGTCGATCACCCAGCAGCTGGTCAAGCTGACCCTGCTGGAGAGCGCCAAGACAGCCAAGCAACGTGCTCAGGCGACTCAGCGAAGCTACGCCCGCAAACTCTTGGAGCTTCGGTACGCCGTGTGGCTGGAGCAGCACCTGAGCAAGCGGCAGATTCTCGAGCACTACCTCAACGCCGCCTACTTCGGGGGAGGCGCCTACGGCATACAGGCAGCGGCTCACCACTACTTCTCCACGAACGCCTCTCAGCTCACGTTGCCGCAAGCAGCGATGCTTGCGGGACTGGTCAAGAACCCCAGCGCTTACGACCCGACCAACGACGCGCAAGCGGCTCGTGCCCGGCGTGACGTGGTGATCGCGCGCATGCGTCAGCTGCACGTCGTTCCCAGGTCTGAAGCACACCAAGCGATTCACAGCCCGCTCGGTTTGCACATCAATAATCCCGGCAACGGCTGCGTTACGTCGCGGGCGTCGTGGTTCTGCGACTACCTGCAGCAGTACCTTCTGCGCAGCCCGGCACTGGGCGCAACTTTCGCCCAGCGACGCGACTTGCTTTTCAACGGTGGCCTGACCATTCGCAGCACGCTTGACCTGCGCTTCCAGAAAGCAGCCGACAAGGCCGTGCGAAGCCACGTCTATTCCACCGACAAGGCGATCGGAGGCCTGGCGATGGTCCAGCCGGGCACCGGCTACGTGAAGGCGTTGTCTCAGTCCCGTCCGATGGGGCGGAACAGCAAGAAGGGCCAGACGTTCCTCAACTACGTCGTGCCGCAGAAGTACGGCGACTCGTCCGGGTTCGAGCCGGGGTCGACGTTCAAGGCGTTCGTACTTACTCAAGCCATCAAGATGGGCATTCCGCTCAACACCAAGATCAACGCCCCACCCACCATCACACTCAACCAACACGACTTCACCATCTGCGGCGGCAAGCCCTACCCGAGTACCTCGCCGTACCAGGTGTCGAACTCGACGACCAGCGGAAACATGACCCTCTACACCGGCACCCAGCAGTCGGTGAACACCTTCTACGTGCAACTCGAGCAGATGACCGGCTTGTGCGGACCGTGGAAGCTCGCGAACGCGATGGGTGTCCATCTGACGAAGGCAGACATGGTGCCTGCCTTCACGCTCGGTTTCGAGGCCGTGAGCCCGTTGGAGATGGCGGAGGCCTACGCAACATTCCCCGCTCGCGGGCTGCACTGTCCGTCGACACCCGTGCTGCAGATCCGTGACCGCGTCGGGCACGTCATTCCGTTCCCCAAGCCGAAGTGCAACCGGATCATGACGCCCGTCCAGGCGGACGCGGTCAACTCCATCCTGCGCGGCGTGCAGGAACCCGGTGGCTTCGGATACGACGCCGGCATCGCCTTGAACCAACCTTCTGCTGGCAAGACCGGCACCGTGGCGCCGGCGAAGTCGGTGTGGTTCATCGGCTACACACCCACGCTCGTCTCCAGCTCGATGATCGCGGGAGCAAAGCAGAACGGACATCCCCGCAACCTCGACAACCAGATCATCGGCGGCGTGAATGTCGGCTCGGTGCACGGCTCCACCACCGCAGGTCCGATGTGGTACGCCGCGATGAATGTCATCCAGCAGTGGTTGCCGAACATGAACTTCGTGCCGCCCACGCAGGAGGTCATCAACGGGAAGCCAGTATTCCTGCCATCGTTCTTCGGCTACAGCCCCCAGACGGCAGCGCAGCAGCTCACCAACCTCGGCCTTCGGCCGAAGATCGCCTCGAGGGTGAACTCCAAGGCTCCGTTCGGCACCGTCGCCTACACCATGCCGACAGGCATAGCAGCACGCGGACAGACGGTGCTCCTCTACATCTCGAACGGCTACACCCCGCCGCCGAGTCCTTCTCCCTCCCCGACCTTCGCTCCCGCTCCGTCGCCGACCCCGTCTCCGACCCCTTCACCCTCTCCGTCACCTTCTCCCTCACCGTCTCCTTCCCCTTCACCGTCTCCTTCCCCCTCGCCGACGCCCACCAACACCGGCGGCGGTGGCAGCCCGTCACCGGGCGGGAACGGCAACGGCAACGGCAACGGCAACTAGCTGACCAAGCGGAGCAGGACATCACGGCCTGCTCGCCTGGTTGTCAGGAAGGCGACCTATGACGGCGGTGTGCACTCGATGATCAGCAAACGGGCGGCGCGCCAGTACGCCAAGTCCGCCGCAAACAGCTGCTCGTAAGCCAGGTGCGTGCGCCGCGCCAACAAGTGGGGCGGCTCGGCTCGTTACAGGCGTGGCGACGCTCGTGGCGTCTCACGCAAGACGCCCAGCGAAGACCGCTCAAACGTGGGCTACTAGACGATTCCGTTCA
>JBBSHN010000109.1:0-7436 GCA_038252945.1 Propionibacteriales bacterium
ACCACCCGGCCGAACCGTGGAAACCGGCGCCCACCCGAGCACCATCGGGACCTCACCCACCCCAAGATCACTATCCACGTCGATCACGACCCAGCACGCTGGCGATCATGAAATTGTGGATCAGCGTGAATGATCTAGGTCAACGCTGTACCTGCGCAAGCCCGGGAGTGGAAGGGCTGGCCGATCCGGCAGGTGCCACCCACCGAACAGAGAGGTCTTTCTGACGCACTGGCGACTATTGAACGGCAGCGCACCCATGCGTTTGATCGTCTGGCGCGTCTCGGGGAACTCAAGCAACTGGTCATTCGGGGCGTCGCGAATGGATCGCTCACCTTGACCGCCGACATCGATTCTGGGAAAGGACGCTGACTGTGCCGCCGAAGAGGAAGGTCGACGGGCTGCCGTCGACGATGAAGGAACTCAAGGACACCTTGTGGAAGGCGGCGGACAAGCTGCGGGGCTCCATGGACGCCTCGCAGTACAAGGACGTGATCCTGGGCCTGGTGTTCCTCAAGTACGTCTCAGATGCGTTCGACGAGCGACGCGAGCAGATCAGGGCGGAGTTGGCGGCGGACGGTTGGGAGGAGGCCCAGATCACCGGTCAGCTCAACGATGTCGACGAGTACACCGGCCACGGGGTGTTCTGGGTCGGGCCGTACTCCCGGTGGTCCTACCTCGCGCAGCACGCGAAGGGCTTGCCTCCGGCCACGGGGCAACCGCCCAAGTCGATTGGTGAGCTCATCGACGACGCGATGGATCTGATCATGGGTGCTAATCCTTCTCTGCGCGCGACGCTGCCGCGGCTCTACAACAAGGACAACGTCGACCAGCGACGCCTCGGCGAGCTGATCGACCTGTTCAACAGCGCCCGGTTCACCGGCCAGGGCGCCAAGAAAGCGCGCGATCTCCTGGGCGAGGTCTACGAATACTTCCTGGAGAAGTTCGCCGCAGCCGAAGGAAAGCGAGGCGGAGAGTTCTATACGCCGCCCAGCGTGGTCCGGGTCCTGGTCGAGGTGCTGGAACCAACGCATGGTCGGGTCTACGACCCGTGCTGCGGCTCGGGCGGCATGTTCGTCCAGACCGAGAAGTTCCTGGAGGCGCATCACCGCGAGGGCTCGGACATCTCGGTCTTCGGCCAGGAACTCAACGAACGCACCTGGCGGATGGCGAAGATGAACATCGCGATCCACGGCCTCAACGGCAATCTCGCGAGCCGTTGGGGTGACACCTTCGCCCGCGATCAGCACCCCGACGTGCAGGCCGATTACATCCTCGCCAACCCGCCGTTCAACATCAAAGACTGGGCGCGCAGCGAGAAAGACCCACGCTGGAAGTTCGGCGTCCCGCCGGCAGGCAACGCGAACTTCGCCTGGATCCAGCACATCATCTCCAAACTCGCTCCCGGCGGCAGCGCAGGCGTGGTGATGGCGAACGGCTCGATGTCATCCAACTCAAGCGGCGAAGGCGAAATCCGAGCGCAGCTCATCGAAGCGGACTTGGTGTCGTGCATGGTCGCTCTGCCGGCGCAGCTGTTCCGCAGCACAGGGATTCCCGCGTGTCTATGGTTCTTCGCCAAGGACAAGTCGCCAGGTAAGCACGGCTCAGTGGACCGCACCGGCCAGGTACTATTCATCGACGCCCGCAGCCTCGGATACATGGTCGACCGCGCGGAGCGCGCATTCGCTGACGAGGACATCGCGCAGATCGCAAACACCTACCGCGCATGGTGCGGCACGAAGTCAGCAGCGGAAGCCGGGTTAACTTACGACGACCTTGTGGGTTTCTGCAGGTCCGCGACCTTGGCGGAAATCAAGACCGCATGCTACGCGCTGACGCCGGGCAGGTATGTCGGTGTTGCGGAGGCTGCGGACGACGGCGAACCTATCAACAACAAGATAGAACGGCTCGCTAATGAACTGTTCGAGCAGTTCGACGAATCCGCCCGGCTGGAGAAGGTCGTCCGCGAGCAGTTGGCGAGAGTCCTGTGACCGAAGACCGACCGTTTGGTGACCTGCTGGCGTACCCACTTCGCAGCGGCGTGACTGTCGCTGCGAGCAGCCGTGGAGCTGGCATCAAGATGCTGAATATGGGCGAGTTGTTCCGCTACCCGCAGATCCCGGCCGTCGAGATGGCTCGCGTCGAAATCAATGTAGGCAATCCGGATAGGGTGCTCCTCCAACCGGGCGATCTCATGTTCGCTCGCCGCTCCCTCACCCTTGAAGGTGCGGGCAAGTGCAGCATTGTCAAGGAGATCGACGAAGCCACGACTTGGGAAAGTTCGATCATCCGAGCTCGCCTAGACAGGAGGCTGGCACACGCGCCTTACTACTTCTACTTCTTCAGATCTTCGATAGGTAGAAGAACCGTTGAGGCCATCGTCGAGCAAGTGGCAGCTGCAGGTATCCGGCTTAGCGAACTCCGGAACCTCCGTGTCCCGGTTCCAGGCCTAGCCGAGCAAAGGGCGATCGCAGACGTGCTGGGAGCGTTTGACGACAAGATTGCCACCAACATCAGGCTCGTCAGTACATCAGATGAACTGGCCAGTGCGCTCACTCGGACCAGTCTTGACCTGAGGGAAACGGTGGCCCTGTCGGAGATTTCTCTGATAACGATGGGCTCATCGCCTCCCGGCGCGAGCTATAATGAAGCCGGTGACGGCACGGTTTTCTATCAAGGTGTCCGCGACTTCGGGATACGTTACCCGCATAACCGTGTCTGGACAACGATGCCTGTGAGGATTGCGCAGCAAAATGACTGCCTTCTGAGTGTACGTGCCCCAGTTGGAGAACTGAATATTGCTGGGGAAGTTACCTGCATCGGGCGCGGATTGGCGTCAGTCCGTTCAACAATGAATGCTCCCATGTCACTCTTCCATCGGCTGAAGGATTTGCCGGAAATCTGGGCACCGTATGAGGCCGAAGGCACAGTCTTCGGCTCAATCAATAAGCTCCAACTGGAGTCATTGCGACTTCACGCGGTGCACACGGACCGCCGGCGGGACTTGGAAATCGAGCTTGAGGCACTCGAGTTTCGCATCGCTGGTGCGCTCGAAGAGAACAACATTCTGGCGGCTATGCGTGATGCGCTGTTGCCGCAGTTGATGTCGGGGAAGATTCGGGTGAAGGACGCGGAGAAGACGGTGGAGGAGGTGCTTTAGATGGCTGCAGCGGCTGCGGGGTTCGGTGAGGCGGAGTGGGAGTCGCTCGCGCTGGATGTGCTGGGTGAGCTGGCTTGGAAGCCCCTGCAGGGTAGCGCCATTGCACCGGGCACGGGGGAGCGTCAGAGCTGGGACGAGCTTGCCATGCCGTCTCGGCTGCTGGAGGCGATGCGCACACTCAATCCCACCGTCCCGGTGCAGTACCTCCAACAGGCGCTCGCTGAGATCATGTCGCCGAAGTCCAATGACGCGATCTCCGAGAACTACCGCTTGCACACCTACCTCGTCGGAGGGTTCCGCGGCATCACGTACATCGATGCGGACGGTGCCGAGGTCACACCGACGATCCGCCTCATCAGCACCGATCCCGACGCCAACGACTGGCTTGCGGCCAATCAGGTGACGATCATCCAGGGTGACCACCGGCGCAGGTTCGACGTCGTGCTGTACTGCAACGGCATGCCGGTCAGCATTATCGAGCTCAAGAGGGCCGGGAGCGAGCACGCCGACGTCGCCGGTGCACATGCCCAGCTGCAGACATACCTTCGTGAGTTTCCGATGGCGTTCCGTTTCGCGGTCTGCGTCGTGGCCTCGGACGGCATCATCGCGAAGTACGGCACGCCCTTCACGCCGCTGCACCACTTCTCGCCATGGAACGTGAACGACGACGGCGAGCCCGTCGCGATCGGAGAAGGGACCGAGGAATCGCCGTATTCCACCGCGCTTGAGGTCACGCTGTTCGGGCTGTTCAATCAGGAGCGGTTCCTGCAGCTCCAGCGCTCGTTCACCGCCTTCGACGAGAGCAACAAGGGATTGGCTAAGCGCATCGCCAAGCCACACCAGTATTTCGCGGTCACCAAGGCCGTGGGTAAAACCGTCAACGCGGTGGAGAGCAATGGCAAGGCCGGTGTCGTGTGGCACACGCAGGGATCCGGCAAGTCGATGGAGATGGAGCTCTACGTCAACCTGGTCTGCCATCAACCCAAGCTGCTCAACCCGACCATCGTGGTCATCACCGATCGCAACGAACTCGACGGGCAGCTCTACGACACGTTCGACCGGAGCCTACTCCTGCCCGAGAAGCCGAAGCAGACCAAGCGGCGATCAGAGTTGCGCGATGCGCTCAGCAACAGCACGACCGGTGGTATCTATTTCACGACGCTGCAGAAGTTCGGACGTAGCAAGGACGAGCGTGATGCTGGCGCTGACCACCCGCTGCTGTCGGACCGACGCAACATCATCGTGATCGTCGACGAGGCGCACCGCAGCCACTACGACGACCTCGACGGATATGCCTGGCACCTCAAGAACGCGCTTCCCCACGCGACTCTCATCGCGTTCACTGGAACACCGGTGTCCTTCGAGGACCGCAACACTCGTGAAGTCTTCGGTCCCTACATTGACATCTATGACCTCACCCGTGCAGTGAAGGACGGGGCTACCGTCCCGGTCTACTTCCAGCCGAGACTGATCAAGGTCGGTCTGACCAAGGACATCACCGAGGAAGATCTCGACTCTGCTGCAGACGAGGCTACTACCGGACTCGACGACGCCGAACGCGCGCGGATCGAGCAGAGCGTCGCCGTCGTCAACGCCGTTTATGGATCACCCGCCCGGCTGGCGACGCTTGCCAAGGACATCGTGACGCAGTGGGAGAGCCGGCGTGACCGGATGCGACCGTTCATCGAGGCGTCAGGGAAGGCGATGATCGTCTGCGCCACGCGGGAAATCTGCGCCAACCTTTACTCCGCCATCAAAGCCCTGCGGCCCGACTGGCACTCCGAGGACCTCGACAAGGGCCTCGTCAAGGTCGTCTACTCCGGCACACCCTCGGACGAGTCTCCAATAGTGGAGCACGTGCGGCGTGACTCCCAGAATGCCACCATCAAGGAACGGCTCAGAGGGGTCGACGACGAGCTTGAAATCGTAATCGTCAAGGACATGATGCTCACCGGGTACGACTCGCCGCCGCTGCACACCCTTTACCTCGACCGGCCGCTCAAGGGCGCCTTGCTCATGCAGACGCTCGCCCGCGTCAACCGCACCTACCGCGGCAAGGAAGACGGGCTCCTCGTCGCCTATGCACCGTTGGCCGACAACCTGCAGAAGGCACTCGCCGAGTACACGCAGGAGGACCAGAAGAACAAGCCTCTCGGACGTAACGCGGACGAGGCAGCCGCTCTCACCGAGACTCTGGTCACCACCATCCGCGGACTGCTCAGCGGGTATGACTGGAAGGCCACCATGCGCACCGGTGGCGCTCGCGGATTCGTGCGAGCCGCGCATGCCACGGTCAACTACGTACGCGACGCCGCCACTCCCGGCAACCAGGTCGCCGAAGGGGAAGAGACTCTCGCTGTCCGCTACCGCAAGCTATCCGGCCAGCTCGCCCGGGCGTGGGCGATCTGCGGAGGCAGCGAGAACTTGGCCCCCCTACACCCCGAGGTGCGGTTCTACGAAGAGGTCCGCGTCTGGATGGCTAAGTTCGACGCCGAGGACCGCCAGTCCCGCGGCGAGCCGATCCCCGAGGAGATCCAACGACTCCTGGGACAGCTCATTGCGTAATCGACCGTCACCGGGGATGTCCTCGACATCTACGACGCCGCCGGAATGCCCAAACCGACGCTGACCGACCTCAACCCCGACTTCATCGTCAAGACCCAGCAGGCCAGCAACCCACACCTGGCGATCGAGGCGCTGCGCAAGCTCCTCAACGAGGAGTCGACCAGGGCCACCCGCGGCAACGTGGTGCGCCAGCGCGCGTTCTCCGCCCGCATCACCGAGCTCATGAACAAGTACACCAACCAGCAGCTGACCTCCGCGGAGGTCATCGCCGAGCTGATCGAACTGGCCAAAGAGGTCGCGGCCGAGTCGAATCGCGGTGGGCGCTTCTCACCGCCGCTGAACTCCGACGAGCTCGCGTTCTACGACGCCGTCGCCCAGAACGAGTCGGCCGTGGCTGAGCAGGGCGAAGACATCCTCGCGAAGATCGCTCGTGAACTGGTTTCGGTCATGCGCCGCGACGTGCGCACCGACTGGACGGTGCGCGACGACGTGCGCGCCAAGCTGCGCTCGTCGATCAGGCGGCTGCTCATCAAACACGGCTACCCCCCGGACAAGCAGCCCGGCGCGATCAAGCTTGTGCTGGAGCAGATGGAATCGATGGCCCCGCGATACGCCGAAGAACGAGCATGAGCCGCAGCCGACCGCGTGGCCTGCGCCCTGGGCCCCGCCTACTGGGTGGGCAGGATCTTCAGGCCTTCGTGCTTGGCGAAGTCGAAGTCCTTGATGTTGTAGGTGGCTAGCGGCAACTCACGGACCAGGCAGCAGGCCGCGATCCAGGTGTCGTTGACCGGCCGTGGCCGGCCTCGGAGCTGAGCGTAGGCCTGCAACTCGCCCCAGCGGGCGGCAACGCGCTGGTCGTAGGGCAGGACAACGAGCCCGGCTAGGAACGCCCGCATGCTCGCGAGGCTTCAGGGTCCCCGGTGCCGGACGAGTGTCCACTTGGTCAGCTCGCCGATGGTCACGAAGGTGACAGCAGGGATGTGGCCCACCAACTGGCGGGCCGTTGCGTCCGGGGTGCGTCGCCGAAGGAGTGAAGAGGCGACGTCGGTGTCGAGGACCACGATGCTCACGAGATGCAGGACCGCCGGGAAACGTAGAGGTCGGCGAGGAACTCTTCGTACTCCTCGTCGGATTCGAACGGGTCGTCCTGCGCAAGCTGGTCTACCGAGATGATCGGAGTGATTCCCTGCCGGCGGACCAACTCTTCGGTGGAGACGAAGTCGTCGGCGGACCAGCGCTCGGGCTGCTCGGGCGTGGACGACATGCGGATCACCTCCTCGGACCACCACGACTTTACCTCGGCCGTCCGTCGCTGAACTCCGACGAGCTCGCGTAGCTGCGGGTGTCGATCAAGCGACTGCTCATCAAACACGGTTATCCCCCGGACAAGCAGCCCGGCGCGATCAAGTTCGTGCTGGAGCAGATGGAATCCATGGCCCCGCGATACGCAGCGGACCGCCCCTAAGCCGTACCCAGATTAAATCGTCGCCGCTCGGCCGGACACGTTTGCGCGGATCGAACCTCATGGCGTCGAAGGCGGCGCAGCACCGCCCCACAGCAATGAGATGGGTAACGCGATGAGCCGATCTCCGAATGGCAGCGGACGCTCCCCCGTAAAAAACACAACTCCCGCCGCGAAGTGGTCGCCGATCCGGTCCCGCAACGTCCTGAGATGCCGGAAGTCCTCGCCTCGTACGGTCGCGGCGCCCTTCAC
>JBBSHN010000110.1:0-7432 GCA_038252945.1 Propionibacteriales bacterium
CGGACGGATGAGGCGAATCGCGCTGCACGCTCGGCGTACCCAGGGTCGTCACGGAGCAGCTCGGCGTACTCCTTCATCGACGAACCGCAGCCCGCGGCGTTGACCACGACGATCTCGACCTTGGCCACCTCGAACACGTCGATCGTTCGCTTGGCGAACGCCACCGCCTCCGCCTCGCGGCCGTTGTGCACACTCAGCGCACCGCAACAGCCCTGTCGCGGCGGAATCACCACGTCGCAGCCCTCGGCTGCGAGCACGCGCGCAGTTGCCGCGTTGACTCCCGGGAAGAATTCGCGCTGGACACAGCCGGTGAGCATGCCGACCACCGCGCGACGCTGGCCAAGGGCGGGAACGCGCGGGGGCAGCTTCTCGGCCTTGCGCACCGGAGGTGCGAGCGCCTCCATGGCCGCCATTGTTGGAATCCGCTCCAACAGCCCACTCCGCTGGACGAGCCGCTGCAGGCCGGTGCTCTGGTAGGCGCGAAGCGGGCCACGCAGCAACCGCAGTCGACGAGGGTACGGAAACAGAGCGAAGATCGCCGACCGGAGCAACCGCTCGCCCGCCCGGCGCTGGTGCCGGCGCTCCACCTGCGCCCGCGTAGCCTCGATCAGGCTGTCGTACTGGACGCCCGACGGGCATGCAGTGACACACGCCATGCAGCCCAGACACGCGTCGAAGTGACCTACCATCGAATCCGTCAGCGGCTCGCCCTCCATGCCCTGCTGCATGAGGTAAATCCGGCCGCGAGGGCTGTCCATCTCCTCTCCCCAGAGCACGTACGTCGGACATGTCGGCAGGCAGAAGCCGCAATGCACGCAGTCGGCAGCCAACTCGGCCGACGGCGCGTGATGGTCGTCGAAGGCCGGGGTGCCGTTGCTTGGTGGCACCTCTTGTGGACCGCCCGTCGCCCTGGTCCCGTGAGAGGCACTCACGGGAGATGTATTCCTGGTCATCAGATCCCTCCCACGAAGCGCCCCGGCGCCAGTCGGTGGTCGGGGTCGAGTTGGTCCTTGAGTCGCCGCATCAGGTCGAGCCCCGGCACCTGACCCCACATGTCGAGTGCGTCACGCACCGCGGCCGGCGCCGTGAGGACGACGACGCTTCCGGCGTACGAGCCGGCTGCTGCGCGTAGATCCTCGACCACGGCAGCGACCGCCGCTGGCTCTGTGCTCGCGAGAAGTGCGGCGTAGAGCACCCCGGTTGCCGATCCGCGTACGCCGATGGGGACCCCGTGGCGGTCCGCGGCATGTCGAACGGCGGTCAGCAGCTTGGGTAGGCCGGCTATCTCGGTCGTGAGCTTCAGCCCGACCTCCGCGGAGGACTCGAAGGGATACCTGCCGAACCACGGTGGCGGCTGGCCGTCAGCAACCCCCGTGCCGAGCAGCTGCGCCGTCACCGCCGCCCGCCCGGACACGCCGTCTTCTGTCCCTTCGATCAGGACTGCAACGGTGACAGGGCCGTCAGCAGGCTGGTCTACCTCCACCGCGCTGGGGACGACCTGCGACCCCACCATCTCGGCTGCCATTCGGCCGGCTTCCTCCGCCTCGCCGACCTCTGCGCTGAGGACGCGGCTTGCCAGCGGCAGCGGGTGCAGCCGAAACGCTGCCTGTGTCACCACGCCGAGGGTGCCGTAGGAGCCGATTAGAAGCTTGCCGAAGTCGTAGCCGGCGACGTTCTTGACGACCTTTCCCCCGGCCTTGGCGACCACGCCGTCGGCGCGCACGAACGTGATGCCGATCAGCAGGTCCCGCAGAGTCCCGTACAGCATGCGTCGTGGGCCGCTGGTATTGGTGGCCACAGCCCCGCCGACGGTCGCAGCGTCCTGGGCGACGTCCAGCGCGAGCTGCTGGCCCGAGTCGGCCAGCGTCGCCTGGAGGGTTTCGACCGGCGTTCCGGCCCGCACCACAACCACGAGATCCCCGGCCGCATGCTCCACCACGCCCGAGATCCGAGTCGTGTCGAGCACGAGGTCGACGCCTGTCGGTGCGGCTCCCCAGTCGAGCTTGGTTCGTGCCCCGCGAGCCACGACCCGCAGGTCGTGCTCCGTGGCCAGCCGGAGGACTCCTGCCACCTGCTCCGTCGTGGCCGGGGACGCGACGTAGCGGGCGGGCAGGTCCGCCACCATGTCCGTGTCGTCGGCCGGTCGGGCAGCATCGTCACAGACCTTGCGCAGGTCGTCGAGAATGGCGTCGGAGGTCATGATCAGAAGATGTCCGCCATGCCTGATTCCTGGAGGAGGTGCACACCCTTTCGGCGGCCCGGCACCTCACCGCAGAGCCGCGGTGTGGGGAAGATCTTCCCGGGGTTCGAGAGGTGCTCCGGATCGAACGCGCAGCGCAGCAGCTGCATGGTGTCGAGGTCGTCGTCGGTGAACATTCGCGGCATGTACTTGGCCTTGTCCATGCCGACACCGTGCTCACCAGTGATGGACCCGCCGAACTCGATGCACAGGTCGAGAATCGCTCCGGACACCGCCTCGGCCGCGTCAGCCTGCCCCGGAACGGCCTCGTCGAACAGCACCAACGGGTGCAGGTTTCCGTCACCGGCGTGGAAGACGTTCGCGACCCGGACGCCACTGGAACCGGACAGCTCGGCGATCCGACGCAGTACGTCGGGTAACGCGGTGCGCGGGATGACGCCATCCTGCACGATGTAGTCGGGACTGATACGCCCCACCGCCGCGAAGGCGGACTTGCGGCCCTTCCAGAACAGCGCGCGCTCGATGTCGTCTGTGGCCACTCGGATCTCGAAGGCCCCGTTGGCGCGGCAGTGGGCCTCGACCGCTGTGAACTGTGCGTCGACCTCCACCGCGGGCCCATCGAGCTCGACGATGAGCACCGCGCCCGCATCGTGGGGGTAGTCGCAGTGAACGGCCGCTTCAGCCGCCTCGATCGCCAACGCGTCCATCATCTCGATCGCGGCTGGGATCACCCCCGCCCCGATGATGGCTGACACCGCTCCGCCGGCGTTGTCGGTGGAGGAGAACGCGGCGAGAAGCGTGCGCACGGCCTCCGGGGTACGCGTCAGCCGGAGTGTGGCCTCGGTCGCGATGCCGAGCGTGCCTTCAGAACCGACGAATGCGCCAAGCAGGTCGTATCCGGGTGGGTCGGGCGCCTTGCCTCCCAGCCGAACGACGTCACCGTCGGGGGCGACGAGCTCGACTCCAAGGACGTGGTTGGTAGTGAAGCCGTACTTCAGGCAGTGCGCGCCGCCGGAGTTCTCGGCGACGTTGCCGCCGATCGAACAGATTTGTTGGCTCGACGGGTCTGGCGCGTAATAGTAGCCGTAGGGGGTTGCGGCGTTGGTGACCTGGAGGTTGATGGCTCCGGGCTCGACGACAGCCCGCTGGTTCGGGGGGTCGACCTCCTTGATCGCCCGCATTTGAGAGGTGACGATGAGAACCCCGTCGGCGTGCGGAAGTGCCCCCCCGGACAAGCCGGTTCCCGACCCGCGAGCGACATACGGCACCTTTGCGTCGACACAAGCGCGGACCACCGCCGCGACCTCGTCGGTGGTGTGGGGAAGGACGACGATTGCCGGCATCACCTTGTAGTGAGCGAGCCCGTCGCACTCGTAGGTCCGCAGCTGTTGACGGTCGGTGAGAACGGCGTCGGCGCCTATCTCAGACCGTAACCGGGCGGCCAGGTGGTCCGTGTCCATGAGTGCGTCCACTAGCTCAGGGCATCTGCTCGTAGGCCGGAATGGTGAGGAAATCCGCGAAGTCGTCGGCCAAGGCCATGTCAGAAAACAGGGAACGAGCGTCGTCCCATCGCCCCTTGCCGAACGCCTCGTCGCCGACGGACTGCTCGATCTTATGGATCTCCTCGTCGATCAGCCGTTCCACCAGGTCGCGGGTGACGGTCTGCCCGTCGGAGAGCTCGACGCAGTTGTGCAGCCACTGCCACACCTGCGAACGCGAGATCTCGGCTGTAGCGGCGTCCTCCATGAGATTGTTGATGCCCACGGCGCCCGACCCGCGCAGCCACGTCTCGAGATACTGAATTCCGACGCTGATGTTGCTGCGCAGGCCCGCTTCGGTCACCTCTCCGGGAGTCGACGCGACGTCAAGAAGCTCGGCGGCGGTGACGCTGACGTCTTCGCGCACCCGGTCGATCTGGTTGGGCCGGTCACCCAGCACGGAGTCGAAGACCTCGGTGCACAGAGCAACCATCCCTGGGTGGGCGACCCACGAGCCGTCGAAGCCGTCTCCGGCCTCGCGAGTCTTGTCCTCCCGTACCTTCGCGAAGGCCTGCTCGTTGACCTTCTCGTCCTTGCTGGGGATGAACGCGGCCATCCCGCCGATGGCGTGGGCACCTCGCTTGTGGCACGTGTGCACGAGCAGCTCGGTGTAGGCGCGCATGAACGGAACCGTCATGGTCACCGAGTTGCGGTCCGGGAGCAGGAAGTCGCGGCCGCGGGTGCGGAAGCTCTTGATGGCGCTGAACATGTAGTCCCATCGGCCCGCGTTCAGGCCCGCGGAGTGGTCGCGCAACTCGTAGAGGATCTCCTCCATCTCGAAGGCCGCGGGGTAGGTCTCGATCAGCACCGTCGCCCGGATGGTGCCCGGAGGGATCTCGAGTCGGCTCTGGGCTTCAACGAAGACGTCGTTCCACAACCGCGCCTCGAGGTGGCTCTCCATTTTGGGCAGGTAGAAGTAAGGTCCGGCCCCGCGGTCGAGCAGCGGACGTGAGCAGTGGAAGAAGTACAGGCCGAAGTCGAACAGGCTGCCGGACATCCGCTGCCCGTCGACGAGGACATGCTTCTCGGGCAGGTGCCAGCCTCGCGGGCGCACCACGATCGTCGCGGTCTGGTCCGCGAGTGCGTACCGCTTGCCTTGAGGGGACGCAAACTCGAGCCTGCGCTCGATGGCGTCACGAAGGTTCAGCTGGCCCTCAACCATGTTCTCCCACAGCGGCGTGTTGGCGTCCTCATGGTCAGCCAGCCACACTTTGGCGCCGGAGTTGAGCGCGTTGATGGTCATCTTGGCGTCCGTCGGCCCGGTGATCTCGGCTCGTCGGTCGATGAGTCCCGGCGCTGTCTTTGCAACCCGCCAGGACTCGTCCTCTCGGATGTCCTTCGTATCAGGCAGGAAGTCAAGCGTGTCGCCTTGAGCCAGCGCCTGGTACCGCTGTCCTCGGCGCTCGAGCAGCTCCCGGCGGCGGTCGTCGAACGCTCGATGCAGGGCAGCGAGGAACTGCAAGGCGTCGTCGGTCAACACCTCATGAAAGCGTTCGCCGTACGGTCCAGTTACTGCCACATCTGCCATGACTGAGTCTCCTCAGCGGTCGCCTGAACCGGTTCACCGTCGTAAGAAGGTCCGACCACGCACTCGCGGGCCGCACACGTGGACATCGAAGGCGGGGTCTGGGCCTCCGCTCCACTGTCGCAGCAGGGAGTCCGGTTGCGCAACGCTTGCCATGTGCCGAAAGCCGCCAACCCGGGCTGCCGACGTCAGCGGGATGCCTGTCCAGGAGCGGCGCCAACTCTCACCAGGCGAGGGCCGCACGCCGCTATGGTGAAGCCTCGATGCGGGTTGCAGCCTCCGCGATCAAAGGAAGTCACCGTGGCGGAACTTGACCTGTCCGGAAGGCGCGCACTCGTCACCGGCGGCGGCAGCGGCATCGGAGCCGCCTGCGCGCGCCGGCTTACCGAGGCAGGCGCCGCGGTGAGGATCGCCGACGTCGACGCCGACCGGGCCTGGTCGGTGGCGCAGGAGGTCGGCGGCGAGGCCTGGCAAGTCGACCTCGCCGACACGGAGGCGCTGGCCGATATTTCCCTCGACGTGGACGTGTTGGTCAACAACGCTGGCCTGCAGCACGTGGCCCCGATTCACGAATTTCCACCCGACCGCTTCTCGGCCATCGTGCGGCTCATGCTCGAGGCTCCGTTCATGCTGGTCCGGGCGGCACTGCCGGGCATGTACAGCAAGGGCTTCGGGCGGATTGTGAACATCTCCTCGGTGCACGGTCTGCGGGCCTCGCCCTACAAGTCCGCCTACGTTGCCGCCAAGCACGGCCTCGAGGGCCTCTCCAAGGTCATCGCGCTGGAAGGCGCCGAACATGGCGTCACCTCCAACACAGTGTGCCCCGCCTACGTACGCACGCCGCTGGTGGCCGGCCAGATTGCCGATCAGGCAAGAATCCATGGCATCTCGGAGGACGACGTGCTGGAGCAGGTGATGCTCACAGAGACGGCAATCAAGAGGCTGGTGGAGCCCGAGGAGGTAGCCGAGGTCGTCGCGTTCCTGTGCAGTCCACCCGCGTCGTTCATCACGGGATCGGCGATCACGGTCGACGGCGGCTGGAGCGCTCGCTGAGGGGCGGCACTGCGGGGCCTGCACCGATCGGTCGCAGCTGTCGGCCTAAGTTGGCGTGACCAAGGATCCCGGGGAGAACGGACCGTCATCACCGTGGACCGTTGACCGTCAGCAAGTCGGTGACAAGACCCGCGGCCTCTTGTAAGAGCGCGGGTGCGATCTCAAGGACGCGCTCGCTTGTGAGCCTGCCAGACGGCCCCGAGACCGAGATCGCCAGCGACGCCGGCGCACCCCGGACGGGAACCGCGACGCAGCGTACGCCCTTCTCCTGCTCTCCGTGGTCGACCGCGAACCCCACGGCGCGGATGCGGTGCATCTCAGCGACCAGCGCGTCTGGACTGGTGATTGTGTGCTCGGTCTGCGCCGGCATCTCCGTACGGCCGACGATCTGGCGCACCTCGTCGTCCTCGAGCGTTGACAGCAGCGCCTTGCCCACCCCGGTGCAGTGCGGCAGAACTCGACGGCCGACCTCTGTGAACATCCGCACCCAATGCCGAGATGGCGACTGTGCGACATAGACGACCGCGTCGCCTTCAAAGGTCGCCAGGTTGGCGGTCTCGCCAGTCTCCTCCACCAGCCTGGACAATCGTGGCATCGCCCAGGAGCCGAGCATCCGGCTCGCTGACTCGCCCAGTCGGATAAGACCCGGTCCGAATGTGTAGCGCCGGTTCTGGTCCTGCCGGACATACCCGCGGCTGACCATGGACTGCAGTAACCGGTGAATCGTGGGCAGTGGAAGCCCGGATCGGACAGCCAACTGCGAGACACCGATCGAGCCACCCTCGTCTGCGATCAGTTCCAGCAGGTCGAAGGCACGCTCCAGCGACTGCACTCCACCACTGCTTGACGAGGCTGCCATGTCTTTCTCCCAGCAGGACATCTGATGAGCTGATTTCCGCAATACGGAAATTATCACCGCGATGGCGCCGGGAGTCCGCCGTCGTCGTCACTTCTGAGTTTGTGTCGCTGGCGATCGACTCGCCTCCGGCTGCTGTCGGCTTCGGCTTCGAGGCCCAGGTCTTGACGGCCTATCGGAAACAAGAGTAAAGTTCTCTTTCGCATTACAGAAATGCTTTTCCGAATGATGGAAGGCATGGCAATGCCACACCTGCTTCC
>JBBSHN010000111.1:0-7336 GCA_038252945.1 Propionibacteriales bacterium
GAGGCGGGTTCTTCCTCGCCGCCTACCTGCCGAACCTGCTCGTGCTGTTCGGCCTCGTCACCGAGGGCAGCGGTGTGGCCGACGCAATTCAGACATTTTCCTTCGCAGCCTTCAGCGCTGTTCCGATCGCCATCGGTGTCGCTGTGCTGCGATACCGGCTCTACGAGATCGACCGGATTCTGAACCGGGCGGCGGTCTACGCAGTACTCACAGCGACGCTTGCGGCGGCGTACCTCGCCTCCGTCTTGGTGTTGCAGCTGGCGCTGTCGGGGCTGACCCGCGACTCGGGGATTGCGGTTGCTGGTTCCACGCTGGCGGTCGCGGCCTTGTTCCGACCGGCGCGGGCGCGGATCCAGCAGGTGGTGGATCGCAGGTTCTACCGCGCCCGGTACGACGCGCGTCAGACGGTGGAGGCGTTCACGACCCGGCTGCGGGACCAGGTGGATCTCGCTGCGCTGGAGACTGACCTTGGCGCCGTCGTATCCCGCACCGTGCGACCAACGCATATGTCGCTATGGCTGCGGGAACGGCCATGAACCGCTATGGGTGGCCCACCGGCATAGCCGCCACCAGCGTGCTCGGTGGCCTGATCATCGCTGTCAACCGGCCAGCTGACGCATGGTTGCTTCTGGTGCCGTTTACCTACATAGTCGTCGGATGGTTGCTGGCCACTCGGCGACCGGGGAACCCCATCGGGTGGCTGTGCCTGGCGGCAGGAGCGCTGTTTCTGGCGCTCGGTGTGCAAGAACAACTGGTGCCGTGGCTCGCGGCCCACGGCCACTTCGGTGCTGCGGGATGGCTCTTGCCGCTCAGCGGTCTTTGGGTGCCAGCGGTCGCGATTTTGGGCATCCACTTACCGCTGCGGTTTCCCGACGGCAAAGCGCTCTCGAGGAATTGGGAGGTCTTCGCACACGGCTGCAGCGCGTTGACCGCGGTCGTCTTCGCTCTGGCGGCAACGGACCCGCGATCACTACTTGAGGTCCGCAACGTTCACAATCCGCTGGCCTTGCATGTTGTGCGGTACTTCTCGCCGGTATACGGCCTGTTGCCGCTAGCAATCTTGCTTTCCGTCGCCTCCTTAGTCGTCCGCTATCGCCGCGCCGACGGTTTGCAACGCCTGCAGTTGCGCTGGATCGCGCTGAGCGGCCTCATCGTCGGAGTCTTCTTCATCTCGTCCCTGCTGCAAGCCCTTGGCTTTCTTCAGGGATCAGTCCTTCTCAGCTCAGAATTCGACATGCTCACCTTCGTCAGCTACGGCGCCATCCCAGTGACGATAGCGATTGCCGTGCTTCGGTATCGGCTGTACGAGATCGACCGCATCCTGAATCGGGCGATCGTCTATCTGACACTGACCGGGCTCCTGCTTGGGACGTACGCCGGTTCCGTGGTGCTCTTGGGAATCGCGCTGCAGCCGTTGACTCAGCAGTCCGATCTCGCGATTGCCGCGTCGACGTTGATCGTCGCCGCCGTGTTTCAGCCGGCGCGTCGTCGGATCCAGAACGTCGTCAACCGCCGGTTCTTTCGCAGCCGATATGACGCTCAGCGAACGATCGAGGCCTTCTCCAGTCGGCTGCGGGACCAGGTAGATCTCGATGCGCTGAACGCCGACCTGCGCGCCGTGGTGGCGGAGGCGCTGCAGCCTTCCCAAATATCCCTGTGGCTGCGGGAGCGCACATGACGTCGCGTCGGCTGTTTGCGCACGGTCTGGCTCTCGCCACCCTCGCGGGCCTGGCACTCACGATTGTGGTCAGCCTGTTCGCCGAGATCAAGCAGCCGACGGACAGCACGAGCGGGGACCAGGCGACGTTCTGGCTCGTCCCAATCGCCTACGCCATCGTTGGCTGGTTGGTCAGCACTCGCCGACCGGGCAATCGCGTCGGCTGGCTCTGCGGCGCGGTGGGGTCGCTGTTCACTCTCGTGGCTCTTCAAGAGACCGTGGCTGGATGGCTTGCCGCCCGCGGCGACATCGCCGCCGCCCGCTGGGTGGGAACCTTAGTGGCCCTGTGGGTCCCCGCCCTGGGCATTCTCGCCGTCCTCCTGCCGCTGCTACTGCCTGATGGTCGCGTCCTGTCCCGCCGTTGGGAGGTGTACTACAGATTGTGCACCGCAGTCATAGGGCTCACATTCCTTCTGGTGCTCATCGATCCAGCGAGCCGAAATGCCCTTCCAGGCGTCGACAACCCACTGGCGGTGCCGACTCTGCAACCCCTGCAAGTGCTGTTCGTGTTGTTCCCGTTGACGTTCGTCGGTGCCGTGGCCTCCCTGGTGGTCCGTTACCGGAGAGCCGCAGGAGCGCAGCGAGCTCAGCTTCGATGGATCGCTTTGGGCGGATCATGCGTACTGCTCACATATGCGGTTCCGGGGTTGCTTATCACCGTCGGCGCGTTGGACGAGAACGCTCCCGGACTTGCAGTGTGGAACTTGATTGCGCCGGACACCTTCGCGATCCTGCCCATCTGCATCGGGGTGGCAGTCCTGCGGTATCGCTTGTACGAAATCGATCGGATCGTGAACCGAGCGGTGGTGTACGCCACGTTGACCGGTGCCTTAGTCACCACATATGTGGGGAGCGTGCTGCTTCTGGGCCTCGTGATGCGTCCCGTCACCCACAGCTCGAACCTCACGATCGCAGGATCAACTTTGTTGGTTGCAGCCGTATTCCGGCCAGCCCGCGTTCGAATCCAGAGCGAAGTGGACCGGCGGTTCTTCCGGCACCGGTACGACGCGCAGCGAACGATCGAGCAGTTCGCCGGCGTCCTCCGCACCGAGGTGCAGATCAGCTCGATCCAGCGCGAGCTTCGAGATGTCGTCACAGCTGCGCTGCAGCCTGCACATGTGTCCGTATGGGTCCGGCGTGAACGGCCGTAACGGATTCCGGACGCCGGCGCGATAGACATGGCGACGTACGGACGAAAGGGTGGGCAGGTGAGCGACTCCGACACCGTGACCACGCGTCGCGACGGGACGGCGGAAGACAACCCGCCGGTGTCCAGCTCGCCGTCCTCCTCATTGCAACCTTCGGTCGAACAGCCGGAGAAAGACCGAGGGCGAACCGCTCGCTGGCGGCCACGACACAGTGGCCGGACGGAGCGTGGCGGTGTGGACGCTGCCACGCGTGAGCCTATTGGGCTTACTAGCACCCAGCCGCCGATGGACATCCCCGACAACGATCCGCTGTTGGGTTATCTGCTCAGCGCCAAGGGCGCTGTGTCCGTCGACGACCTTGAGCTGGATTCCCCAGCGCTGGAGAGGCTGCGATCCACCGGGGTCCGCCTGTTGGTTCCTTTGGTGAGCCAGGGCGAGCTCATCGGCGTGCTGAACCTTGGCCCGAGGATGTCGGAGCAGGACTACTCCTCCGACGACCGCAAGCTATTGGAAAGCCTCGCTGGACAGGCCGCGCCCGCGTTGCGGGTCGGGCAGCTAGTTCGAGAGCAGGAGGCGCAGGCGGCTACTCGCCAGCGGTACGAGCAGGAGCTCGAGGTCGCTCGGCTGATTCAGCAGCACTTTTTGCCCAAGGAACTGCCTGACCTCCCGGGCTGGCATCTTGCCGCGTATTACCGACCCGCCCGGGAGGTCGGGGGGGACTTCTACGACGTCATCCCTCTCTCGGACGGGCGCGTCGGGCTCGTAGTCGGTGACGTTACCGACAAGGGCGTACCCGCGGCACTTGTCATGTCGGCCACACGCAGCGTGCTCCGTGCCTCTGCTCAGCGGCTCATCGAGCCCGGCGAGGTGCTCGAGCGGGTCAACGACCACCTTTGCCCGGACATGCCGGAGAAGATGTTCGTCACCTGTTTGTACGGCGTCCTCGATGTCCACAGTGGCCGGCTCAGGTTCGCGAACGCCGGCCACGACGTCCCCTACGTGAAAAGCGGCACCGAAGTCCGGGAGTTGCGGGCGCGGGGTATGCCGCTCGGATTGATGAGCGGCATGACCTATGAAGAAAAGGAAACCGTGCTGCAACACGGAGAAAGTGTGTTGCTGCATTCCGACGGCATTGTCGAGGCGCACGATGCCGATCGTGGGATGTACGGCTTTCCCCGCCTGAAGCAGATCGTGGCCGAAGCCGCGGAACGTCAGCCGCTCATCGACATAGTGTTGTCCGACCTTGCGCAGTTCACAGGAGCCGGTGCCGAACAAGAGGATGACATCACAATGGTGGTGGTGGAGCGGATTGGTGGGCTAGGTGGGGCGGAAGAGGTGCTCGCCGAGTTTGAGTTGCCGAGCCAACCCGGCGGCGAGCGCGAAGCGATGGCGCGGGTTCTCGCGGCCGTGGAGCCACTAGGGCTCGAGCCTGCTGTGACGAACCGGCTGGGTACGGCGGTCGGCGAGGCGACCATGAACGCGATGGAGCACGGCAACCAGTACTCGGCAGAGCTTCCGGCAACGATCCGTGTGCTGGCCACCACCGGTGAACTCCACGTGGAGGTGTCAGACGCTGGACACCGTGGCGAACTGCGGCAGCCGGACACCCCCGACCTGCAAGCGAAGCTTCAGGGCGAGCAGTCACCCCGCGGATGGGGGCTCTTTCTGATCGAGAACATGGTCGACGAGGCACGGATGACCTCTGACGAGAACGGTCACACCATCCACCTCGTCCTCCGGCTGGAAGGAGAAACCAATGACCACCCATGACCTGCATGCTGCGGTGACTGATCGCAGAGGTGATCCGGTCATCGAACTGGTGGGCGAGCTGAACGCGGCCGCCGCCGTCGACCTCGATGCTGCCTACGACCGAGCGGTGGAGACCGACCCCGCAGCGGTCGTGCTCGACTTCACGCGTACCGAGTACATGAACAGCACGGGGATCGCCCTGATCGTGAGCCTGCTCGGCAAGGCGCGCAGCCTCGGCATCGACGTTCGTGCACGCGGCCTGTCCGACCACTACCGCGAAATCTTCGAAGTCACACGCCTCAGCGACTTCATCACCATTCTGGACGGCAGCAGCGCCCAGCCGGGCGCGGACAGGAGCTCTCATGCCTGACACCGACACGACATTTGGCGTACGCGAGGTGGGCACTGGCATACGCGTCATCGACATCCACGGCGACATCACCGCAGCCAGCGAGGACGTGTTGATGGACGCGTATTCGCGGGCCAACGACTCCGGTGCCCGAGCCATCGTCCTCAACTTCGAGGGTCTCGACTACATGAACAGTGGCGGCATCGGGCTGCTTGTCACGTTGCTGGTGCGGGCCCAGCGCCAGCGCCAACGCGTCCTCGCGTACGGCCTCTCTGAGCACTACAAACAGATCTTCGAACTCACCCGGCTCGACGAAGCTGTCGGCATTCATGACTCTGAGTCGGCGGCAGTCGCCGCCGCCGGTGGTACGCCGTAAGGAGAACCCACATGACGCAGCCAACCGACCCGCGCCCTGGTCCGGGCGCACCACAGCCGCCAGCGGCGAGCGGATGGGCCAAGTCAGTGCCGCACCTGCAGGTGACCAACGTCCCTGAAGGTGCGGTGAACCTCAACGTCGAAGGACGCCGGCTCACCTCGCCAATCCAGGGCTTCGGGAAAATGTGGCAGAAGACCTACTCGGTCGCGATTCCCGCCGAGATCGTGTCGCCGACGGAGCTGATAGCCACCTGGAAGCAGCGTTTTCCGGAGTTCTGGCCTGAGCGCAACTACTTCTACGGTCCATTGACCGCGATCCAGCCCGGCGATGTGGCTCTGCTCAACATGAGTATGCCCGGTCGGCTCACGTTGTCGACCGGTGTGATGGTGCTGTACGCCGATGATGAGTCCTTCACGTTGATGACGCCGGAGGGGCACATGTTCGCCGGCTGGATCACATTCAGCGCTGCAGCGTCAGGTGACACCACCGTCGCTCAGGCACAGGTGCTCATGCGCGCAAGCGACCCGCTGTTCGAGCTGGCGCTCGCTATGGGTGGTCACGGTCAAGAAAACCAGTTCTGGCAGCAGACGTTGAGAGCGGTCGCCGAACACTTCGAGCATGACGGCCCGGTCGAGACGAGAGTCGTCTGCGTTGATGAGCGGCGACAGTGGTCGAGGTGGCGCAACCTGCGGCACAGCTCTGCCATCCGGTCGGGCATGTATGCGCTGACAGCTCCGGTACGAGCCGCGAGTCGGCTCGCCGGGCGTCAATGACTTGCGAAGCCACGCGTGGGCGAGGACGAGGTCAGCCTTGATGTCATCACTGGCGACCTCCTGGCAGTGGTGAGTACGACTCTGCATCCGAGCCAGGCGACGCTGTGGCTGAGGACGTGAGAGGTCCGACTAGTCAAGAGGTTGCGGCCCGGTCGGTGCGCCGTCAGGCTAACGTGCGTCGCAGAACCGGAAATGCCGAACAGCCGACCAAGGAGACAGCGTGGCCATCCCCGAGCCGAACAAGTCAGGTTTCGTCGACTTCCGCGACTGGCAGACCTGGTATCGGGTGAGCGGCGAACTCGCGGCTGCCGAGAAAACCCCGGTCGTCGTCCTGCACGGTGGCCCCGGCGCCACCCACAACTACACGCTGCGGATGGCAAGGCTCGCCGGGCAAGGCTGGCCGGTTATTCACTACGACCAGCTCGGCGCCGGTAGGTCCACGCATCTGCCAGATGAGGGCCAGAATTTTTGGACCGTTGAGCTCTTCCTCGACGAACTGGAAAACCTGGTCACAGCCCTGGGTATCGACCGCTATCACGTCATCGGGCAGTCCTGGGGCGGCATGCTGGGCGCGGAGCACGCGATCCGCAAGCCGTCCGGTCTCAGCAGTCTTGTGATTGCCGACTCACCCGCATCCATGGATCTGTGGGTTTCCGAGGCGAACCGACTCCGCGAGGACCTGCCAACCGAGGTGCAGGAAATGCTGGTCAAGCACGAGCAGGCGGGCACGACCGACGACCCGGAGTATCACGAAGCGGTGCAGGTGTTCTACGACCGGCACGTGTGCCGAGTCGTGCCGAATCCGCCGGAAGTCACGGAGAGTTTCGCCGAGATCGAGAGGGATCCGACCGTGTATCACACGATGAACGGGCCGAGTGAGTTTCATGTCATCGGAACGTTGCGCGAGTGGAGTGTCATCGACCGGCTGGACCAGGTCAGCGTCCCAACGCTGTTGGTCTCAGGTGAGTACGACGAGGCGACGCCGGCAACGATGCAACCGTTCGCCGACCGCATCGCCGATGTGCGGTGGGAGATTTTCTCCCAGTCCAGCCACATGCCCCACGTCGAGGAAGAGGAGCGCTTCCTCTCCGTCGTCGGGGAGTTCCTGCAAGCCGTCGAATAGCTGGGCGCCGATAGGCTGCCCGACGTGGCGACCGAGCTTCCGTCTCGCGCTCGAATCGTTCTCGTTGGGGGAGGCGTCGGCGGGGTGAGCGTCGCCTACCA
>JBBSHN010000112.1:0-7290 GCA_038252945.1 Propionibacteriales bacterium
CACGTACTCTTTTCACCGACAGGGTGTCCTTCCCCGCTCACAGAATCGAAACTTCGACAACCTCGATTCTCCAAGCAGGCAAGGCACCCTCGTCGTTTCACACGCCGATCAACGCAGAACTACCTGCGGATCCGGGTCTGAGCAGGACCGGGGACCCAGCCCCCTTCCGACTGGTGACAACTCCCGAGGGAGCAGCACATCTGCTCATCCAGAAGGACCGGATTGTGGCGCGGGCTCCCCTCGATCTTGCGTCAGCGTCAATGTCGACTGGGCCGACGTCGTCTCGGACACCTGAGCAGCTGGCTATGGATCTCCTTGTCCTGATGGCCAGTGCTATGACTCCGATCAACCCCGAAGTCGCAGCACTGCTTGCCCATGCAGGCGGCCCGTTCTCTAGCCTCTGGGCCAGCCCGGACACCGCCGATCGGCTCGCTCCTGTGCTGGCGCATCCAAGTAGTAGTCATCTGCTGTCATGGGTGCTTCAACTTCTACATGACGTTCCCGACGCTCACGTTGCCTACGAGACGTACTCACTGTGGGCTCACGCCTCCCTCGAAGCCATACCTGACGACGACTTCGAGCGCATGACCAGCAGTATGCGCGAACATCTCGATGCGGCAGCACAGGACGCGGAACACCTCGGCGAGTACGAACGCCGCCTCGCCAACGCGGAGCTTGGCCGCCGGTACTTCAACTTGGCAAGCGTCTACCGCCGGCATCAGGAATGGTCCGCCTCGCTGGCCTGCCTTGACATCGCGAAGACGGTTGAACCCCGCTACGACGACGATCCCCTCTTCCACGAGTTCGTGGCTTCGTGCTCTTGGAATACAAGTGACTTCAAGAGGTGCGTCACTGCCTATATGAGGGCACTCGCTCTCGGCAGTGAGGACGTCGATCGGCTGACTGCCCTCCTCCCAGACGCTCTCTTCCGCGCGGGACGGTTCCGTGAAGCTCACGACGCATTGGTCAACTGGACGCCTGTCGGAGCTTGGTTTGATCGCGTTCCGATCGTCGATCGCATTCTCCTCAAGACGATGCTCGAATACCTATCGATCGAGGAACAAGACACCGAGCCGATGACTGAGGACGAGTGGAACGAGCTCACCGAGAATGACACCCGCTTTCTGACCGAGGACGAAGCTCGCGAAATCCTCCGAACTCGCAGCGCTTTCCAGCCCGGGCTGTGGTCGGCGGTCGCTGCCCACCGCCAGTTGAAAGATGCTTTCGAGCCGTTGCTGATGGCTGCAATCTTTCGGGACTCTGACGAGGGACTGTGGGTCGCGGCGGCGATCGCTGGCATCGTCGCCGGCGAGGACGACGAAGTAGTGACCGCTGTGGTGGACGCTGCCCTCTTCGCCACGAAGAACAGGTTCTACGACTTCGCTCGAGGTTGGTTGGTAACACCCGACGAGGGAGAGTCATCTGCGGATATGCCAGCTGATGCTCCAGTCCTGATCATCAACCCACGCGATCTCAAAGACCAAGCAGACGCCCTCGTCGCGCTCGCGGGAGAGCGTATGGAGTCCGTTCCATCCATCGGGAAGGAACATCGGGTCCGACTAATCAGTTCAGATGACCCCTCGCTGTCTCTGGTGCAACGGTCGCTCTGACGTCGGTCGCTGTCGGTGTAGTTCGCTTCCAAATGCGCCGAGAGGGCCAGCCGCTCTCGGCTTCGGCGATCGACAAACCGTCGCCCGACCGTGCCGCGACCCCGGGGCGAGAGCGGCAGGTCATTCAGCCGCTACGGGTGCGACTTCCCGAAAGTGTCGATGGGGATTCGAGCCAAGGACGACTCGCGGTGGGTTGAGCGACGTGGGTCGTCGCATCTGTCACCATGACAAGATCAATACCCGAGTCCGGGCCCGGAAGCCTCATCGCCAAGGAGTATGGATGAACTTCGAACCGCTAAAGAAGTTCCTCATCAAGATCCTCAGTGCGAACGGTGAGGCGGCGGATCTATCTAACGTAGCCGTAGGATTCGGTGCGACCTTGACCGGCGTTCTGGGGGCGGCGTTCGCCGTCGCACTGGGGGTCAAGGAGACGTCCGGTCAAAACCGTGGAATCGAAGCCTTTCGGGTCGGTCCGTCAAACCAACTAATCCTGACGGTCGGTGTTTGCACGTACGCGATCGTCGGGCTGCTGAGCACGCTTGTGTACGCGTTCAATAGCGACGAAACCCCAGGGAGTGTCAGCAGCTTAGCTCTGGTCTTCGTCGGGTACGTGGCCGCGGTGATCTCAAACGCCTATAGGGCGGCTCTGACACCTCCGTAAGGTCGTCCCAGCCGGTCGTGCCTCAACGGCGGGCTTTCCGTGAACAGCTCGCGTTTGCCAGGCAAGTTCTTGGTTTCAGGAGTGAACGGGTTGACGAGGTGGCGTCGGCCCGCGTCATACCGCCGCGATCGGAGTAGATGCCGCAGTCCGTCTTGGGGTTGGGCTGAGTGCCTCACCACGTGTGCGGCGATCCGTGGCGTGGGCTATGACTTCCATCGCCGGGTGCCAGCCGTGACCGCAACAATCTTGCTTCCGTTCCGACCAGACCAGAGGACACCAGCCCAGTTGGCTGCCGTCTCCTACCTCGCCCGGTATTCCGGGCACACCCACACGCTCTACGCCTACCAGCTCCGGTGCTGGTTCGCCTGGTGTGAGGAACGGAGCCTTGACCCGTTGGTCGGGATCCAGCGGGCTCACCTCGAGCTGTACATCCGCCACCTCGGCGAACGCGGCCTCATGGCGTCCTCGGTCAACACGATGATGCACGCCGTCCGCGGGTTCTTCCGGTTCGCGCACATCGACGGTCTGATCATCACCGACCCAGCCGTCTACGCGCCGCTCCCCAAGATCCACGGTGACGTCTCGCACCCAGGGCTTGGACCGTCTCGAGCTGATCCGGTTCCTCCAGGTAGCCCAAACCATCAGCGTCCACCATGGTGCTCTGGCCTATCTGCTCGGCATCAACGCCCTGCGTGCCTCCGAGGCGGCAGCCGTACGGATCGAGGACTACGCGGAGACCCTGCGCGGGCACCGAGTGCTGCACCTGGTCGGCAAGGGCAACAAGCCCGCCACCGTGCCACTGACTGTTCCGGTCCTGCGCGTCATGGAGGTATGCCGTGGAGAACGCACCGCCGGCCCGCTGGTACTACGGCCGATCTCGGGCAAACCGATCGACCGGCGCGATGCGTACCGGATGGTCGCCCGGATAGCCAAGGCCGCCAGCATCCCGCGACACATCAGCCCACACTCGCTGCGCCATGCCGCGATCACCAACGCACTCGACGCCGGAGTGCCACTGCGCGACGCCCAGATCCTCGCCCGCCACGCAGATCCACGCACCACCGAGCACTACGACCGAGCCCGCGGAAACCTCGACCGCCACGGCGTCCACTTCCTCACCGCCTACGTCGCGGGGGTGTGAGCCTGGGACCAAGACCGGGCCTGATGCGTCGCCGGGCGAGGACGGGGCAGGCGACGGCGGCATGCCTCTCTTGTCGTGTAGTACCGCAAGCAGTACCATCGATGAGTGGCGTCAGTGGAGTCGATCATTGCGGCGATGCGCAACGCTCAGCAGAACATCGCCTACAACGACCTCCACAAGGTCTGCGAGCACTACTTCGGGAAGCCACGGCAAACGGGTTCTTCGCATGCGGTGTTCAAGACCCCGTGGCCGGGCGATCCCCGAGTCAACATCCAGAACGACAAGGGCAAAGCCAAGGCGTACCAAGTACGTCAGGTGCTCAAGGCGATAGACAAGACGGAGGGCAAGTGATGGACACCCTGGAGCGACCGCAGGATGCGGTGTCTCACTACACCTACCGAGTTGCATGGTCATCCGAGGACGACGAGTTCGTGGCTACGGTGGCGGAGTTCCCGTCCCTTTCGTGGCTGGCTCCTTCCCAATTCGGGGCTCTTGAAGGTCTTGAGACCCTGCTGGCTGACGTAGTCGTCGAGATGAAGGAGCAGGGCGAGGGTGTGCCGGAACCGCTCTCAGAGCGCAGTTACTCCGGCAAGTTCAACCTCCGGCTCGGCGAGAAGCTGCATCGAGAGGTTGCTCTGCATGCGGCCGAGGAGAACCTGAGCATTAACCAGTGGGTGGTGCGCAAGCTCATGGTCGACGGCTGAGGGTCACCGACAGGGCCGACTTCCAGTAGATCTAACCTGCGTCTTACCACCGCCATCCGGCGTCGAGCTAACGCACGGAACAGCCGATGTGCGGGTGTTCCCACTGAGGTCACGAGCGCGAACGGACGGGCTCATTCTTCCTGAATAGTGGCCTTCGCCAGTCGGAGCGCAGCGGTGGCAGCGAGGTCGAAGAGGTTTTCGCGTACTTCGGACCGCGTCTGCCACGAGCGGTGGTCCCATGTCTCACCCGACAAGTCATCTCCGCAGTAGACGACCTGCGTCAGCTGCACCTGGCGGAAGCGAGCCACCGCAGCCAACGCCGCTGCCTCCATCTCGACAGTGAGGCAGCTCTCGGCCTGACGTAAGGCGATTTTGTCTGGGGTCTCGCGGTACGGCGCGTCGGTCGTCCAAGTGCGACCTGAGACGAACGGAACGTCCTTCTCGACGAGCACCTGTTCAAGCACCGTCCGTGCCCTGGGGTCAGCATCGATGTAGCGTCCTGCGGACAGGTAGTGGTGCGAAGTGCCTTCGTCACGAAGTGACGATGACACCACCACCAGGTGACCGACGGTCAAGTCGGGGCGGAGCGCTCCTGCTCCGCCGCAGACAACGAAGAAGCGGCAACCCATCGCCACGACCTCTTCCAGGAGGGCACCAGCCAGCGGTGCGCCGACACCCGAATGCAGGACCGCAAGGCGCGCCCCATCGTGGTCTACCTCAAGGAGCGGGTGCGGACCGTCTTCCCACCGATTGTCGACTAGGACACGAGCGCCTCGACTCTCGACCAGACGGTCAACCACGTCCGCGAAGAAGGTGATGACACAGGCTTCCGGTACATCACGGCGATGCACCTGCTCGGACGGTTCGATGAAGGCTCGCGGTGCCGGGTCGTGCTCTAGAAGCGGGCTCGTGACACGGTCGGGCCGGGACGGCATGAGTGCATCATCGCCGGTCACCCAGATGCCGCGATCCGGGGGTTCCCGAGGCGCGTCATTCCGCCGCGACTCGGACGGCGTTGGAGTGCGCGGACTTCTTGCGTTCGTTGCGCGTCAGCGTCGTTGCCCGTATGCCGTCGGCACGGCACAGGTCGTGCAAGTCACGAAGTTGTACCTCACAGGCGGTCGAGCACCAATCGTTGACGGCGAACGTCGAAGGAGTAGCGGAAGCGGTTGAGAAAGTCGGTGCCGATCAGGCCGTCGTAGATGATCTGCTGGAACATCACTCGCGGAGCCTGTTGGGTCGTCTCCGGCTCAGCCGGGATTCGGACGGCGCCGTCGATGCTGATGACCCTGCGCGTGTAGCGGTGGCCAGTCTCGTCGACGTCGTGACGTACGTCGATGCGCGGGTCGTGGACACTCACCTCACAGTCGGACATGTACTGATCGTCGAGGATCACGGCCCCCGACCCCGTGTCCACCTCCATCGTGACCACGCGTCTACTCGGCAGTTCCAGGGGTGCGAACACGGCGACGGAGCCACCATGGCGGCGTACCTCGACCGGGACCACGATGCCTGTGTCGGGACCTGAGTCACTGATGGTCAGGAGATGGCTGCCGGGGTCGACGGTGAGGCATGTCTGCTCAAAGAAGTCGAGCCCCAAGATCCCGTCGAAGTCCTCCCCACTCTCCGTGGACCCCAAGTCGATGACACCCGCCACATGGCCGAAGAGGGTGTACCCACCGACCGAGACTTTGGGGAGCTTGACGAGCGGCGCAGTCACCTCCTGGCCAGACATCCGTTGACCCGAGAATGTCCGCTGCATCCATGACGCCCCGACTGCCTCAGCAGCGACTGACCCGATGATCGTCACACCGATGCCGCTATCGACCAGGAACCGACACTCACGGCCACCGACGGAGACAGGAACCCGGACGAAATGATCCACTGATTCGTACGAGCTCTCGTGACGCACCCGCCGAAGGCTACTTGGTCCGCCACATCCGTGAAGGCGCCTGCCGCGGTGTCACCGATCGAGGTGCGTCTTTCCGCGATTGACCCGCTTGCTGACCATTGTCAGGCCGGCCATCAGCGCAGCCATGCTGGCGCATCTTCGCGATCGCCGGGGTCCGGTTGTCGCGACGGCAGCTCGGGCGCCGGTCGTTCGGACCCCGCCATTGACTTGATCGAGATCAGCTTCCAGGACGCGGCCGGTCCTACGTCTGCCGCACCGGCGGACATCCGGGCAGGCCCGAGGCGTTTAGCTTGAGCGGTTCCGCGCGCGGGTTACTCGGAGGTCCGTTTGTCGGTCAGAATCGCGAAGATGTAGGAGTGGCAATGTCAACCCAACTGGCACTGTTGCGTTCAGCCATCGACTGGGCACGAGACTGGTGTCATGACATCTTCGTCGGCCTCCGCGTTCGCTGGTTTCCGGTTCCCGCGGGAGGTGATCTCACTGGCGGTGCGGTGGTACCTGCGTTACGGCCTGTCCTACCGCGACGTCGAGGAGCTGCTGGCCGAGCGTGGAGTGGACGTCGATCACGTCACCATCTACCGGTGGGTGCAACGCTTCACACCGGAGTTCGTCGAAGCAGCACGGACCTGTCGCCACGTGCCGGGTGACCGCTGGTTCGTCGACGAGACCTACGTCAAGGTCAATGGCCGATGGACGTACCTCTACCGGGCGGTCGACCAGTACGGGCAGGTCATCGACGTGTGGCTGTCTACCAGGCGCAATCTGAGTGCTGCGCGGACGTTCTTCACCCGGGCGCTCGCGGTCGGGGTCGTGCCGGTTGAGGTGACCACGGACCGGGCGCCGGCCTTCCCGCGGGTCCTCGACGAGCTCATCCCGACGGCCCTGCATGACACCGAGCAGTATGCGAACAACAGAGTCGAAGCAGACCATGGCCGGCTCAAAGCGAGGCTTCGACCGATGCGTGGCCTCAAGACCTTCCGATCGGCCCAGATCATTGCCAGCGGCCACGCCTTCGTGCAGAACCTCAGACGCGGCCACTACGACCTCGCCATCGACGCACCGGCTCATCAGCGGCTACCGGCGATGTTCGAAGAGCTCGCCCTCGCCATCTGAACCCCGGCGGGCGATCGTTCAACCATGCCGACTCGTCGACTAACGCAACAGAGCCAGCCTGACACCCGATCGGACAACGCAACAGAGCCGTCTGGTCTGCTTTGCCGGACGCGCGACCTCCGGCTGCGTGGAGATGCTCGGTCCCATCG
>JBBSHN010000113.1:0-7112 GCA_038252945.1 Propionibacteriales bacterium
CGGACTACCTCCGAAAGCTAGTGAGGAAGCACGGCCTGCGGTCCGAATAAGTGTCCGGATAATAGGCCGGAATCCGTCCCTTTTTCGGAACGGGCCGACTGCGCGACGCTGGGCCGCGTCATGCGCTCGATCTACATTGCGGTCCCGGCCGATGCTGCCGACAAGCTCCGTGAGCTGGCACAGCGTGAGTTCCGCGCACCGCGGCAGCAGGCGGCCATCCTCGTACTCGCGGGTCTCAAGCGCGCGGGCCTGGACCCGGACCAGCGGACCGAGCACCCTGTTAAGCCACGGGGCGCAAAGCCGGAGCGCTCGCGGCTTGCGTCCCCCACGGCGGTACGCACCGACGCGCTGGACGGCGCTGGATGAGCGACGGACTCCTGCCCCAGCACGCCGCCCTACTGACGGCCTCGGCGATCACGGACGAGGTCGCCGAATCCCGCGACTACCGGAGCGTGGAGCAGAAGGCGCGGCTGACCGAACTTGGCTTCTCCTCGACCCAAGCTCGGGTGCCCGCGCTGCTCATCCCGATCTGGAATGTCCGTGGCGAGATCGCGCTGTACCAGATCCGGGCGGACGAGCCGCGGATCGTGGACGGCAAGCCGATCAGGTACGAGATCCCGTTGAGATCACGGATGGTCCTCGACGTGCCCCCGACCTGCCGGAAGGACATCGGAGACCCGAGTGTCCCGCTGTTTGTGACCGAAGGCATCCGCAAAGTCGACGCGGCAGCCTCCATCGATCTCTGCTGCGTGGCGCTCCTCGGAGTCTGGAACTTCCGGGGATCGAATGAGTTCGGCGGAACGACCGCGCTCGCCGACTGGGAATCGATCGCTCTCAACGATCGGCTCGTCTACATCGTCTTCGACTCGGACGTGATGACAAAGATCAGCGTCTACCGGGCGCTCGCACGCCTGAAGGCGTTCCTCGAAGGCCGGCACGCCCACGTCCAGCTCATCTACCTGCCGTCGAGGCCCGGCGGCGCGAAGGTCGGCCTCGACGACTTCCTCGCGGCGAACCACACGCGCGACGACTGCTGGCGCTGGCGACGACCGAGCTGCCGGCCGCGCCAGGCGGTGATAGGCCAGCGGGATCACCCTACCGCGAGACACCGGCGGGTCTGGTCTGGGACAGGCCGACCGCGAACGGGAATGTGGCCGTTCCTCTCACCAACTTCAGCTCCCGCATCGTCGCCCAGGTAGTCGAAGACGACGGGGCCGAGCAGCGGCGCCTGTTCGAGATCCAGGGCACTCTGGGCGCACGAACCCCGCGCTTCCAGCTTCCGCCATCCGCGTTCACCGCGATGAACTGGCCGACCGAGCACCTGGGCGCTAACGCGGTCACCTACGCCGGGATGGGTATCCGAGATCACGCGCGAGTCGCCATCCAGCTGGTCTCTGGCGAGGTGCCCGAGCGGACGGTCTACACCCACCTGGGCTGGCGAGAGATCGGCGGGGAATGGGTCTATCTCCACGGCGGTGGTGCGATTGGGCCGGTCGGGCCGGTCAAAGAAGGGGTGGAGACCCGTCTGGACGGCGCGCTCGCGCGGTACGTGTTTCCGGACCCGCCGACGGGCGACGCGCTTCGGGCTGCCGTCCGTGCGAGCGTATCGTTGCTCGAGGTCGCTCCCGATCGGGTCACCGTGCCGTTGCTGGCAGCAGCGTATCGGGCCGCACTCGGTGCGAGCGACTTCAGCGAGCACCTGGTCGGCCCGACCGGGGTCCTGAAGACCGAGCTCGCAGCACTTGTTCAGCAGCATTTCGGCGCCGCCATGGATAGCCGCAACCTGCCTGGATCGTGGAGCTCGACCGCCAACCTGCTGGAGGCGGTGGCGTTCGCCGCGAAGGACGCCGTGTTTGTGGTCGATGACTTCGCGCCGGCAGGATCGGCGGGCGATGTCCTGCGTTTCCACCGCGACGCGGACCGGTTGCTGCGCGCCCAAGGCAACAGCTCCGGGCGCCAGCGCATGCGGGCCGACACGACCCTGCGGCCGTCGAAGCCGCCGCGCGGGCTCGTGCTCTCCACCGGCGAGGACGTGCCTCGCGGCCAGAGCCTGCAAGCGCGGGTACTCGTCCTCGAGGTGGGGCCGGGCGACGTCAACGAAGAGCTGCTCAGCCGATGTCAGGCGGATGGGGCAGCCGGGCTCTATGCGGCAGCCATGGCGGGGTTCATCGGCTCGATCGCCGGGCGCTACGGCGCGATCCGGGCAGGCCTGCGGGCGGAGGTCGTCCGGCTGCGACAGCAGGCTCTTGGGTCGAGCGCGCATCGGAGGACGCCGGAGATCGTCGCAAACCTGGCCATCGGCATCGACCAGTTCCTGACCTTCGCCGAGGCGGTCGGGGCGATCGAGCCGGAGGAGCACGTCGCGCTCTCGATGCGATGCTGGCTCGCCCTTGGGCACGCGGCGGCAGGTCAAGACGAGCACCAATCGGCAAGCGACCCGGCCGCCCGATTTCTCGAACTGCTGGCGGCAGCCATCGGCGCAGGCCGGGCCCACGTCGCCGGGGAACACGGAGACCTCCCGTGCAATCCGGGCGCATGGGGGTGGCGCAAAGACACGGACGGAACCGGCTCCCTCCAGCACGCGACGTGGCGTCCCCAAGGTGAGCGAGTCGGGTGGGTCGTCGAGGACGACAAGGGTCGCGACTTGTTCCTGGAACCTCACTCCTCCTTCGCAGCCGCGCAGTCGATGGGCCGAGACACTGACGATCCGCTGGCGATCCAAACCAGGACGCTGCATCGGCGCTTGCAGCAGGCGCGACTCCTTCTGTCGGTCGATGACGCACGTGGGCGATTGACTGTCCGTCGCACGCTGGGCGGGACGCGGCGCTCTGTTCTGCACCTTGAGGCGTCTGTTCTCGAAAGAGCGGCCCAACCGGCCCAATCGGCCCATTCGGTTCCGGAACCAGCACGTCCGCGGCCCGTTCCTTGGGCCGGTGCCGGCGCTCGCGTCGGCCCAATCGGCCCACCAGATGCCTCCGAAACGGCCCAGCCTGAGTGTGGTGCGATCTGGACTGGGCCGATTGGGCCGGTGGTGCGGGACGATCTTCTGGCCGGGAATGCGCTGCAATCCAGCATCAGCGGCGTCGTACCCGTCCGCGACACCCCTGACGCAGATGCGCCAGCCCTGACGCAGACGGCGCCGACCTCGATCGCCAGCGACGGTGGGCTGCCCGTTCAGACCGACGGAGCGGACGCACCTGACGCGGAGTTCCGTACTGCGAGCAATGGAGAGCCCGCCGGCTGGAGCTGCCGGGTCGGCCCCGGCCACGTGCCGGCGAGCCGGGCGGACGGTTCGACCTGCTGCGCGACGTGCCACCCGCCGTCCCAGCAGCTGACACCGGCATGAAACCCCGTGGCCCGCAATCCACACCCCGGCCAAGGGGACGAGCGCAGATGCTGGCGACGCGGTTCCGTGCAGACGGCAGCTGCCCATTTCGGGCGCCGGCAATCCGGCCGATTCGTCGACTTCCAGGGCACTACCTGGATATTGGCCCAGGTCCTGTGCCGCATCCCCGTCCGGAGACGAGCGGTCGCTCGCGCCACTTACCATCTCCAAGGTTCCCATCGCATTGGTCCCGTCGCGGAACTGCCAACCGCGCGAGCGGCACCAGCCGAAGGCCGACGCGCGTATGACTGACCGAGGAGCGGCTCGCCATGAGGATCGGTCGACGCGCTGGCCCGCCCTGCCCCAGAAGGCAACCGGTCTTCCGCTTCCATCCCAGGAAGTACGGGCCATCGAACCTATCTTCATGACGGCCGCGGAGGCGGCGGTTGCGCTCGGGATGAGCCTTCGCCTATTGCGTGACCTGACCCGCGAGGGCCTCATCCCACGGGTGAGTCTCGGACCGCGCAGAACCGTGCTCTACTCGATCGACGCACTTCGTCGCTGGGGGCTCGCAGCGTCGCACTACACTCCGAGCGAGGAGGCTGAGGACCATGAAGACGCGATCGTCGGGCCAGCCGCGGCCCTTCCTGCGCAACGACGGCAGGTGGTCGGTAGCCGTTCAGGTGGGACGCGGAAGCCGCGATCATCGCGTGCGCCGCTACCTCTACGGATCGACGAAGGCTGAGGTCCTCGGCAAGCTTGCCGAGCATGACCGTCGGACGCGGATCGGCCTTGGTCCGGTCGATGAGCGCCTGACGATGGCAACGTACATGAACGCCTGGTCGGACGGCCTCCTGGGTCTTCGCCCTCGGACGGTCGAGAGCTATCGCGCAGTAGTGCAAAACCACTTGGTCGGACAGATTGGCCACATCGCCCTGCTGTCGCTACGGGCGTCAGATATCCGCCGGATGGTCGGGACGCTCGACCGCGAGGTCGGCACCAGGACGGCTGGCTACGCACTAGCCGTCCTGCGGATCGCCCTCGGTGTCGCTTTCAGGGATCGACTCGTGGATCGCAATGAAGCGGCATACGTGCGCGCTCCTGAGTCCCAGAAGCTCGAGCGTCGTCCGCTCACCCTCGAGCAGGCGAGATTGTTGCTCGCCCAGGTCCATGGCGATCGACTCGAAGCGCTTTTCGTCCTCGCCGTAACAACGGGCATGCGTCGTGGCGAGCTCTTGGGTCTGGGGTGGCAGGACGTCGATCTGGAGGCGCGCACCGTGCACGTGACCAGAACACTGCTGTACCGGCCCGGCGACGCCTATGAGTTGGCAAGGCCGAAGACGGCGCGGTCACGTCGTGCGATCCGCCTCGCGGCAATCGCCGTGACCGCATTGCGTGAACACCGCACGCGGCAGGCGGTCGAGCGCATTGGCGCCGGAGTCGGCTGGCGTCCCGATTGGGCGAGGACGCGACTTGTCTTCACCACGACGAAGGGTGGACCACTCGCGGGTACGACGGTGGGCCATGCGCTCCATCGTCACCTGCGCAGTGCCGGACTGCCTCCGCAGCGAGTTCACGACCTTCGGCACGCCTTTGGCTCGATGGCGCACGCGGACGGCATAAGCCTTCGGGTCGTTGCTGACGTGCTCGGGCACTCCACGATCGGGATAACGGCGGATACCTACGTGCATGTAGCGCCCGCCCCACAAGAGCCCGCCGACCTCATGGATCGACTGTTTGGAGCGCCCGTGGATGTCACGGTGGATGTCAATGAACCGGGAGGCGCCTGAATCCGTGCGTGAAATGGCCTAACGTGCACCTGACTCTGGATCAGGAGATCGAAGGTTCGAATCCTTCCTCGCCAGCCAACACACAAGATATGGACCTCAGGTGAGGTTCCTCCGCAACATCTTGTGGTTTGAGCGGGTGTCGGCCTCCGTCGCCTAGGAGGCAATTCGATGCAATGGGCACCTGACTCTACTGATTGGTGTCTCGCAATCAAGCGCGTGACACTTAGCCAGACTGGCGTGTCGTCCTTCGGCAAGCCTCAGGAACCGCCGGCTTTGCGTGGGCGTGACCGTCGCCGTAGCACGCTGGATGGCAGGGCTCTCGGAGCGCGCGATGGTTACCTCTGGATGACCGATTCAGCCGGCCGACTCGTGGTGATTGGGTCCGCGTGACGGTGGACGATCTTCCAGGTCCCGCCTTCAGGGCGAAGGATGGTCGTGACTCGCAGCGTCACGGGCGTGATGTCGTTGCTGCCGCCAATCTCGGCCTCGTAGTGCTCGAGCTCCACGATGTAGGCGAGACCGGGCGTAACGAATCCGGCCATCCGCTCGAAGCCCGTCGCCCGGCCGTCCCGGTACAGCATCGCGGCCCGATCCATCGTGTCGGCCGCCTCCCGCCATCCCCGCGCGGGTGGACCGAAGGGGTTGGCGATGCTGACGTCATCTTCCTGGGAATAGAGGGCCTTCAGAGGCCCTGAGTCACCTTTCGTGAATGCATCGAGGGCCAAGTGAGACAGGTCAACGACCCGGTCGAGTTCATCGAAAGCACTCACTTGGATGTCCCTCCGCTTGTACGGGTCGTCGTGCGGTCCGCCTCAGCATGGCACGAACGGCCCAGACTGAACGGGATCTTTCTTTCACTGGCTCTAAGCTCGCGGCCTTCTGCACCGCCCTACACGCTGGAGAACACGGGCACCCACGACATCGACGTGATTGCGTTAGAGCTCAAGCCACCATCCTCTGGTGCGGACCAAAGTGGCGACTGACTCGGAGGCGCCCTGCAGCGTTGTCGGTGGTGGCGTCTCGTCGGGTGACATTCCCGAACGCGGAGTGATCCCTTGACCACCTCGCGCGACGATCGCTTCAGGACCCGAGCCTGACTGCAGGCCGACCCACCCAAGGATCGCTGCGGGGATGAGCAGCGCCGCCGGCAAAAGCAGATTGAGCGGCAGGATCGTGCCTCCGATGATTGGCGCCCCGGCTGCCACGTTGCGACTAAAGACGAGCCCCCAGCCTGCGATGAAGATGAGGTCGGACGCCACAAGCACCCACCACGCCCAGGCCTGCCCCTGTCGAAGCGCGAACCACGCCACGGAAACCTGCATTACGCCGAAAGCGAACAGCAATCAGCCGATGAGATCGAACGTCAGGCGATAGCGAAGCGCCAGCGACGCGTCGTCCGCGAACAGATTCTGCGGTGACGCTCCGAACAGCGCGAGGTCAGCGGCCGGGTTCGCCAGGGGCTCGGACAGGGCTCGCCGTTCCACAGAGAGTTTGGCTACTACGCCGACGGAGTTGACTTCCGGACCGCCACCGCCCCAGAGGGGTGGGAGCAGCGCCTTGTGCCATTCGAACCCCGCGGAGCCAAGCCTGGGCGTGGAATGTGCTTGGAGCCCCACGATCTGGCGGCGACCAAGCTTGCCGCCGGGCGACAGAAGGACTTCGAGTTCGTTGCTGCGCTGCTCAATGCGGGCCTTATCGACCGAACCACGGTGCTGGCGCGTGGAGAGCTGCTTCCCAGGAACCGAGTTGCCCCTGCGACCCTGCGGAGGGCGGTCACATGGCTCAAAGCTTCAGGGTCCCCGGAACGTCCCTAGACTCAGTCTGGTCGCGGCGTCCCATGGACTTGATGCGACCCGAGTGTCGCGCGCCGGAATCAGCTTGCGTCTTGCGGACGGCCTTGGCCAGGATCTGGTCGGCGTTCTTGACCCACTTGAAGGGGGTCGTCCCCTCGTTCCATTCACGCGTGAAGCGTTCGATCACGGCGCTGACGGCCCGCA
>JBBSHN010000114.1:0-7092 GCA_038252945.1 Propionibacteriales bacterium
CGCGGGACCTCGTCGAGGTAGGCCCAGATGACGTCGTCTGGCGGCAAAAGCCGGAACAAGGAGACCGGCTCCGCACGGTCTTCGCCGAAGGGCAACGTGTGAAGGGAACCGTTCACGCGATCGAGGCACGCCAGGTCCAGCAGCCGACGTGCGTGCTTCTCGAATAGGTGCGGCTGGCCCAACTCGACACCGGTAAGGATTTGCAGGTCCGGGAACTGGTAGCGGCATCGCTCGATGCTGTCGAAGTAGCCTTCGACGTCGAGCACCGGCGCCACCAGATAGCCATCGGCGTCGATGAACGGACTGCACGAGGGCGGGAAGTCCTCCGGTAGCGCGCGCCACGCGTCATCGAAATCGACGTGCTCACTAAACACCAGGGCAGGGAGGCCGATCCCCACGGCACGTTCGCACGTTCGCTGCATCGTCCCATGAGCGGGCGAAGAGGGGCCGCCGGTATCCCAGGACCACTCGCTGTGCACGTGGGCATCTGCGGGAAGCGTCACCCCGCGATCCTGTCATGACCCGTCAGGCCGGTCCCGTCACGGGAGAAGTCCCGCATCAGGAAGAACCGCCTGCGGGATGATGCTTCGTGCTCGTCCGGTCTCGACGGTGAGGACGGCCGCGCTGCGGAAAGGGCTCGGTGACCGGGACGTCCGGACATGCCGATGAGCGGTCAACCTCCATCGCGCATGCCCGATGATGGCAGGGTGCTCACGCCGGAGGTCGCCGTGTTCGGTGATCAAGTAACGGAAGCTCTGGCTCGCACCCTCGGCACGGAACTTGTCGGCGTGTACTTCGTCGGCTCTGTAGCCCTCGGCGGGTATGTCTCCGGCGAGAGCGACATCGACATAGCCGCTGTATCGAACGCCGCTCTTACCGATCCGCAGAGGCACTCGGTGGCGTCAGCCGTCGTCGAGGCGAGCGCGGCATGCCCAGCCCGAGGCGTGGAGTTCACTCTCTATCGCCGCGAGATTGCGGGCTTACGTCCAGCCGGTGCCGACTTCGAGGTCAATGTCAACGGCGGACCACGTATGCCTACGACCGTGCACATGGACGCAACAGCCGAGCCTGGCTTCTGGTACGTGCTGGACCGGGCCATCGCGCACCGGTCCGGTCTCGCGATCAGCGGGCCCGCGGCACGAGGGATCTTCGCTGATGTCCCTCGCAGCACGCTCCTGGAAGCCATGTCTGAATCCACGGCATGGCATCGCGCCCACGAGAAGGCGACCCTCTATACGGTCTTGAACGCGTGCAGGGCGTGGAGGTTCGCTGCGGTGGACGTGCTCGGCTCGAAGTTGGAAGGTGCGGCATGGGCTCGTGCCCGCTGGACTGACACAGGCCTGATCGATGCGGCTGTGGCTCTGCGGCGCGGTGAGGACGCCACGCTTGATCAATCGGCAGTCGATTCGCTCCTGTCGGCCGTTGCGGCTCGCCTACGTGAAGCCACGGAGGCGACGGAGTCGGGCTAGACCGAACGCACTCTCATGCCGCCAACCGTGCGCGTTCTATGCCGATGACGGGACGCTTGACTGGGGCCACTGGCAGACCGCCAACGTCGTACGCGCGAGTGGGAACCAGCTCAACACCGGGAAAGGACCGCGTCCACGACGGGTCGTGCCCGTTCTACGTGCGTGACTAGGCTGCCCATCAGCCGGTTCCGTGAGGCGAAAAGTCCGGTCGGGCCGAGTCGGTAGAGGAGGGCACGGACCAGCACCTGGTTCCAGTCCTGGCCGGTCTCCCACTCGTCGAGCAAAGACATCGGCGCCTGCCGAAAGGTCACGGCATCGGTGACTGCCACCGCGTTGGCCGTCCCAACGGGCCTGAAGTATGGCGGCCAGTCGATGACGGCCGGGGGGAGCCCGTCTGCCACGAGCACGTTGGGGAGGATGTCGCCGTGGATCACCTGCCGGGGACTGGTCACTGGAGCCAGCTTGGTTCTCAGCTGTCCGATCATGTCGAGGGTCTCGTCGTCACCCTCAGGTTCGGCTGCCTCCCACGCCAGTCGGTCACCGAATGCCCAAGGGTCGTCCCGAATGTCCATGAAGGCGGGCCGCGGCAGGTCCTTGACGCTGTGGTGGAACGCATCGCTCGCTTCCTTGACCCGTGCCAACTCCCGGACCAGGTCGACGTCTCGGCCTGGCAGGAAGACGTGAGCCCCCCATCCGTCAATCGACCAGCCGACGTCGTGCCCGCCACGAGGCACGGCCGGCTCCGGCACCCGCACATCTTCACTGGGCCAGGCGGCATACACCTCGCACACCCACGCGTGCTCCGGCACGCACCCCACAGGTTTGAGGACGAGCCGTCCATCGGTCCAGGCATGCCCTGCGCCACCGGGAAGGCGACGCAACGCGTCCTCGCGAACACCGAACGCGCGAACGGCCCGGCGAGTGGGACCGCGCCGACGCCACTCCCAATCGGTGTCGTCAAGCAGGCGGACACCACCCTCGTGAGGCGAGCCGGACCCACCGCCTGGCCCCTTGGCATCCATAGGGGGACGGTACCGACACCCCCCATGCCAACGCACGGACATGCCGCGATCCGCGCGCTCAGGGAGTCCGTATCTTCGCCGTCAGGGACCGCAGCTTCAGAACCGGGCGTTCCGGTAGCCGAACCCGTTCCGGTCACCGATCCTCATGCGGGACGACCGCACGGCCTTCCGGCGATATCCTGCATGCCATGCCCAACGTCCAATCCAGCGACCCCGCACCCGATGGGAGCGGGTTCAGCTGCACGTTCTGCGGCCTCTCCAAACGAGACGGCGTCGCCGGCGAGACGCCGGACATTTACGCCTGCGACGACTGCATCGCCTTGATGGTCGACATCCGACGTACCGAGCTCGGGGACGACGCCTGGCCGCACCTGGGGTAACCGACGGCTTACACAGGTATCCCAGCGGCCCGCCCGGCCATCGAGACGGCCAGCGCTTGACTGTCGCAGTAGCGGATCCTCAAGCGGCAATTCCGGTAGAGCCGCTGCGCGGCAAGTGACGAAATCCGTCGTCGTGTGGCTGGGTACGCCCCTGTTCAGGGGCTACGACGAGCGGATATCTGCCTGAAGGGCGAGTGCCGCTTCCACCAGCTGGGCATTGCTCTCGGCCCTTGTGCCGTCTGGCAGGAGTACGGAGTCCTCGAAGCCGACGCGGGTGTCATGGCCACGGCGGAAGGCATCCGCCACGAGACTCCACGTCCAGTCGTTCATCCCGTGCGTCAGGCGAGGGCAGGTGGCCCCCGCGTCGTCGAGAGCGTCATTGATCTGCTGGGCCAGGTCTGCCGGATTGCCCTCAAGGAAGTAAGGCTCACCGGGATCGAGCTCGATGCTGATCCGCTGTGCCTGCGGCAACAGTTCCGACCGCACTAGGCGATCCATCTCGACCGGTGCCCACAAACCCACATCGATGCCAATCTTGACGTCGAGCATGGCTCGCATGACGTCCTCGAAACCCCTCTCGGAGAGATTGACTGTCGCGCAGTCGACTCCCTCCCATTCCCGAATCATCGCTATCCGCTGAGCGAGTTCTGGGACGATCCACTCACCGGTCGTCAGTCCGATCTCGACCGTCACGCCTGTCTCGATGGCGACCTCACGTACTTGGCGGCAGGTGTCGTTGACCGTTGACGGTTCCAGTGTCTCGGCACCGGACGGGTCACGCGCATGAAGATGTACCCCGGTCGCTCCGGACCGGAAGCACTCGCGAAGATCGGTCAGAAGCTCGTCCAGAGAGACGGGCATGTTGGGGTGGACATCTTTGCCCCACGGGCCACTCGGCGTCACCTGCAGCATGGCCTCGACTCTAGGCCGCCAGCCGACACCCAGGCTGTCCCGGGGCAACGCCTCGCTCGTCGATTATGAGCAGGGCGTTCCGTAAGCCGAACGACCAGCGGGACGCGGCATCGCGACGAGGGCATGCGTGCCGCACCCGGGACTAGGCCGGGTCGGGCAGGTCGCAACGGTTCCCGCAGAGATCGAGGAAGACCGCGACCTGCCCGTACGGCTCGCGCCGTGGCTCCGTCAGGAAGCGCAGGCCGGCGACCGCCATGCGCTGGTGAGCAGTGTCGAAGTCGTCGACGCGGAGGAGGGAAGCCGACCCGCCCGGCGGCCTGTCCGCCTACGATCGCAGCCTGCTGCTCGCCGTCGGCCTGGGCCAGGAGCAGCCCGGTCACTGCTCCGGGCGGCCGGACAACCAGCCACCTCTTGAAGTGCCAGCATCGGTCGAGGAGGCCAAGTCTTCTACGAGGTCGAAGCCGAGGGCGTCTACGAAGAAGTCGATGGCGGCGTCGTACCCGTCGACCACGATCGCTACCAGCTCCAGGTGCACGAAGCCACCCTGCCCGCTTAGCCGCGGGCCAGCGAGGTTCACCACGGATTCCGCCAAGCCGTTCATCAACGGCAACAGGTCACCGGCGACTTGGAGAACCGCAGGTTCTGCCGCTGGCATTGCCCGCACTGTTCTGCACGGCACGCTGGGCAGGTAGAAATCCTGTCCTCAGACAGGGTGGTCGTAGGGTGCTTCACGGTGCAGGGACGAACACCAGGGAATGCGTCGCGATCCTCGCTGTCGCTCCACGCCGGTCGGCTGCGCAAGGGAGAGGGACGAGCGACGATGAAGGCATCAGACGTTCCGCGTGCGGTGACCGCGAGTGTCTCCACGGCCGCCGCGCTTGACCTGACGGTCAATGACGCGATCGTTCTTCATGACTCGAACAAGCTGAGTCTGCGTCTGCTGCCTTGTGATGTCCTGGCCCGGGTTGCACCCGTAGCGAATCAGGTCGCACAGTTCGAAATCGAGCTTGCTCAGCGGCTCGCCTTATCCGGGAGCCCGGTGGCTGCTATCGAGCCTCGAGTGGAGCCACGCGTGTATGAGCGTGATGGCTTCGTGGTCACGTTGTGGACCTACTACGAACCCGTGACGCCTCGAGACGTCTCACCAGCCGACTACGCCACTGCGCTCGAGCGGCTGCATGCTGGCATGCGCGAGGTCGATGTCCCGACGCCGCATTTCACGGATCGAGTCGAGCAAGCCCAACAGCTCGTGGCGAGCCGCGACCACACTCCGGCGCTCGCGGACGCGGACCGGGAGGTCCTCGGCGACACGTTACGAAGCCTGAGACGAGTGATCGGCGAGCGCGGCTCGCCGAGCAGCTACTGCACGGCGAGCCGCACCCAGGCAATGTGCTCACCACGAAGAACGGGCCGCTGTTTATAGACCTCGAGACGTGCTGCCGTGGGCCTGTCGAATTCGACCTCGCCCATGCGCCAGAACGCGTCAGCGAGCACTATCCGGGTGTCAATCAAGACTTGCTACGCGAGTGCCGGATCCTCGTGCTGGCGATGATCACGGCGTGGAGTTGGGATCGAGACGACCAACTCCCAAACGGGCGGCAGCTCGGCACCTTGTGGCTCAGCCAGATCCGAGCAGCACGCGATCGATACCGCTTGGACGTTCGCCGTTGACCGCGGGACAGAACCACATCCTGTGGAGCTGCGACGGCATGACCGAGATCCACGCAGACGATGTCAACCGGTTGTAGTCATACGAGCCAGGTAGTGGCACTCAGACAGGTCGGCGACCGGTGGCTCGTCCAGCCCTTTGCTTGTGTCGGCACCAGCGTCGAGCAGCTGCCCGACGACCCCGCCGAGGAAATTGTCGCAGGAGGGCTGACGCTTGACTGAGTTGCAATCACCAGACTGTCCAAGTGCGTGATGGCCGTGTCAGGTGGGGAACCATCAGCGGCGCGCGCTGTCCGATAGCCGACCCGCCTGCGGGCATGACAGTGGTTCGGTCCGGCGTGTGGGAAGCCGTCGTCCCGCGGCTGCTGACGTCGGTCCGCGCATAGGGTCGAGCTTGATGCGACTCTTAGGACGAGGGGGCGGGCAGAACGTGGACTACGGCACGCGCGATCAGATGCTCAGTCACCTTGCCGAGGCCGTCGGATCCGTCACGATTGCGCACCCGATTCGGGTTGCCGTCGACGGCCCGCCTGGCGCCGGAAAGACCACGCTGGCCGACGAGCTAGCCGTCGTGTTGCGAGCGCAGGGCCGCGAGGTTATCCGCGCAACGATCGAGGGCTTCCTTCTCGCTCGGGCGCGGCGCTATCGGCGGGGCGAGTACTCGCCGGAAGGTTGTTATTTCGACCCCCACGACTACGACGCGCTCAATCGGGTTCTGCTCGATCGGCTGGGCTCGGGCGGAGACCGGCGGTACCAACAAGCGATCTACGATCGCGACACTGACGCCACCCTGTCACTGCCGCGTAGAAGTGCCCCTGTCGACGCCATCCTGATCTTTGATGGTGTGTTTCTCCTGCGTCCAGAACTGATTGCTCGATGGGACCTGCGCATCTTCGTGGCGGCCTCGTTCGACACGACTGTGGATCGCGCTCTGATCCGAGAACGGGGCACGTGCTCCGCCGCGGAGATCGAGCGGCGCTGGAGCACCCGTTACATTCCCTCCCAACAGCTCTTCTTCGCGGCAGCCCGTCCGACCGATCACGCCGACATCGTCGTGCACAACGACGAGCTTCAGCAGCCGGCATGGACGACCCGTCTCCCCTGATCCCACCCGGCTCGCTACCAGGGAGCTGCTCGCGGCATGGCCAGTCGTTCGGATAGGGAACCGCTTGCGACGAGGAGCCGGGGCCGACACGGCCGCGAGCGGACGCCTTGATCGGATTCCCGCAGGTGGATCGGCTATCGGCGACATCGCGTAGTGCTCGAACCTGGCCGCCCGTGAGTGCCGATGGCCCGGAGTCGCTGGTCAGTGCTGTCCAGAATGCTGTGCGGGTCTGGTCTGGGGCCTGCCGGAGTGACCAGCAGCGTTGTGGCCCCTTGATGGGCGGCTGGTGTCGTCTACAGCCGGGATCCGACGTAGAGACTCACGGTGGTTCCGAATCTCTGCGAGTACTCGGTGATCAGTTGGCGAAGCGTCGGGCCCGGCCAGTCGGTGGGAAGGAGCTCGGCGGGCACCGCGGGTTCGTACAGCGTCGCGGACAGCGCCGGCGCCATTGTTGTCGCGAAGAGCCGCAACTCCTCCGGACCGTTCTGAGGTGGCTCCAGCGACAGGCACCGCTCGATGCGGGCGATGTGCGAGTC
>JBBSHN010000115.1:0-7009 GCA_038252945.1 Propionibacteriales bacterium
GGCCAACCCAAGACTCTGGACGAGATCGGCAAAGTGTATGGCGTCACCCGCGAGCGCATCCGTCAGATCGAGTCCAAGACGATGAGCAAGTTGCGCCACCCGTCCCGGTCACAGGTTCTCCGCGACTACCTGGACTAGGCAGCCACTCACGGTCGGTCGACGTCTGAAGACAGTGCCTGGCACACGGCGTGACTACCTATCCGGCGCGACCGACTGCGTACGGATTCGCAAGCGGTAGGGCGGCTTCAGGTCAGGACTACTGACAGTGCGTGGATCATCACTCGATTGGTCTGGCGGTGAAGTGGTGACAGCGCAAGACTGACAGCGGCCAGATGACTGTACGCGACAACGTGCAAGTACCGGGGAGAAGATCCGCATGGATCCCAGGCAGATACCCGCTCAGTCGGCGCCCAACGACGCTGAGATGAAGTCGGAGATAGCTTCGACCTTCGGCCTGGTAGATGAGGACGAGCCCGCGACATGTTCCGCCGCCGAGTTGGTACGTCGGCAGCGCGCGGTCGTCGGTACTCGCAAAGAGCTACTCGACGCCGTGGAACGTCTGACCAAGAAGTCTCCCTGAAACTCGGCGAATGAACAGCTGAGCCGGGGCTCGCTCAGCCGACGCAGCTCTCCTGTTGGGCTCGTCCGAGCGCCTGGTTATAGGACTGGAGTTGCCTCTGACCGAGATGCCACATGCGAGTCCACATGTGGAGCGCTTGCGTGGGCGTGATCCGACCCGCGACCAGGTCCTCCATCTCCTGGATGTGCATGTTCCACGTGCTGACGGTGACTCCGGCAGCTTTCACCACGCCGGCATACGCTGCGGTCGCGCGCTGACATGCTGTCAACTGAGACCCTGATGACGCAACGCCCGGACACTGGAGTCCATCCAACCTCTGGCGAAGCCGCTGAAATGCGAGAACCTTGTGTATCGCACCCGCCCGAGTCTGCGCCCAGTACTTCTGCGCCTGCTTCAGCGTAATCTGGCCGGCTACCAGCTGGTTCATGGCTTGGATGTGGAGCTTCCACTGGTCGAGCGAGGAGTTTGCCGCCTGAGTGGCGGCGCTTTGGTGGGTGAACAGCCGCACACAACCGGCGAGGGCGTTGGGTTGGCTGGAGGCATTGCCGTTGGGCCCCGACGCCGCCGACGATCCCGGGCCATTCTTGGAGGAATGGGCCGGTGCAGGGTGATTGAAGAAGTTCCAGTTAGTAATGGTGACCGCCGCCAAGACGCCGACGACGATGAGAACGGGCAGGAGGATTCCCCGCCAATCCCAACTCGGGCCGAAACGCCAGGCGGAAGAGCGGTTGGTATGACGACCTGACACCGGGCTCCCCATCACTTGTACGGCAGCGCAGAAATAACGCCACTGTGAAAAGTAGACATGTCAAGTGAGGTCACCGTCAAGGTGACTTGGCGCAAAAGGACTAGGAGGCGCTGCCGACGTGGACTGCCGTTTGGGCTCGCCTCGGTTGGTCGGCCAACGCGGAAGCCATGTCCCTGATCGGCATCGGTACGGCGAAGTAGAAGCCCTGACCGGCTCTCGCTCCACAGTGCTCGATCAGATGGTCAACCTGGGGTGCGCGCTCGATCCCCTCCACCACCACGTCCAGTCCAAGCGCTTCACCCATGACCACCATGGATTTGACGAGGGAACACGCGCGAGGGTCGTTCTCAATGTGGGAGAGAAACGACTTGTCAATCTTGAGGGTGCTCACCGGCAGACGCTGCAGGTAGCCGAGGGAGGAGAAGCCGACACCGAAGTCGTCGATGGCGAACCGCACACCAGCCGCGGCGAGTGCGGTCATACCGGAGACGATGCGCGGATCGTTGTCGACGAAGTCCCGCTCCGTCACCTCCAAGATGAGGTCGACATCTGTCATGTCGTGGAGCGCCGCCCGCACCGTTTCGACGAACTCGTCCAGCTGCAGCTGCTGAGCCGACACGTTGACGCCGATGTTGAGCCGTGAGCCAGCCGCTTGCACCAGGCGAGCAGCATCGAGTGTCACCCGCTCGAGCACGATGTCGCCAAGTGCCACGATCAGCCCGCTCTCTTCAGCGGTTCGGATGAAGAGCTCCGGCGGCACCAGCTCGCCCTTGCGGCGCCAACGGACCAGGGCTTCCACTCCGAAGATCTCCCTGGTACGCAGATCGACGACAGGCTGGTAGTACACCTCCAGGTCCTTGTCCTCGACCGCGCGGCGCAGCGTCTCCACGAGCTCGATGCGCTGGAGTCGCTCGTCGCCGAAGGACAGCCGGTAGTTCTCGTACCGGTTCTTGCCGTGGGCTTTGCCGTAATACATGGCCATGTCAGCTTGGCTGAGCAGGGCATCGGCGGATGCCGCCGTCCCAGACATGGCGACGCCGATGGTCGTCGTCACGGCCACGTCTTCACCGGCGACCGTCGTGCGTGTCCGCACCGCCTGCAGGATGCGCTGACATGCCCCGTCGACCTCGGAGTCCCCGTGAACCTCCTCCAACAGAACCGCGAACTCATCGCCTCCGAGGCGAGCGACCGTGTCGGTCTGTCGAACGCTTGCCCGGATACGTCGGCCGATCTCGATCAGCAGCTCATCTCCGGCGGCATGGCCGAACAGGTCGTTGACCCGCTTGAAGCCGTCCAGGTCGCAAAAGAGCACAGCCAGTTGACCGCCTCGCCGTGTTTGCATCTGCATTGCATGCTCCACCCGGTCCAAGAACAGCGAGCGGTTCGCCAAGCCGGTCAACGGATCGTGCCAGGCCAGATGTGCCATGGCGTCGCTGAGCCGCAGGCGCGCGAAGGCGTCCTCGGCCAGAGCAACCAACGCGTCGAGCCCTTGTTGATCGTCCTTCCCGGTGGCTCTCGGCCGGTTGAGCGCCGGGGACACGATCCACAGCGGCTCATCACCGCCCTTGACGGACACACCAATCTCGCTGACGGCCGGAGGCTCTTTGCTAAGGCGCGTGCGCGGGTCGCGGAGCAGTTCGGCAGCACCAAGCCGCAGCTCCTCGAGCACTTCTGGCGTCGTCGTGACGGTCTGCACGCGGACCGCCGTGGTGAGCAGCACACGAAGCCTGCGGGCGTACTCGCTGCCGCGTGACTGCGCCCGCGAGGCGACGAGGATGGCGGCGACAGGTACGGCAAGCAGAATCGCCAACCAGGTCGGTCGAGTCCGGACGACCACGGCGCCGAGGTAACCGAGGGAAGCTATCGCGAGGAACGCCACCATGGGCTGCCACACGCCGGTCGGCGCGAGCTCCCGCCGGATGCTCGTTCGCTCAGCGAGGCTCAAGGAAACAGCTGAGACCACGAAGTCGAAGAGGAAGTAGACCGCCGCACCGAGACCAACCGCCAGCAACTCGCGCGGGGTGTTCTGTTGCGGGCCTTGGGCGGCGTCGATGACCAGCACGGCACAACCGCCGGCAACGATCCCAAGTCCGGTGTTGAAGGCCTGAGTGGAGCGTCGCTTGTCGGTGAACAGCTGCCCGAGAGCCAACCCAATCGACCACACCGCCAGCGCCTGCATCGGCGTCGTCATGAGTGTGAGGAAGATGAGAACACAGGAGTCGAAGGCGATCTCGATGCCACCACCGGTGCGCCCGAGCACCATCGGGAACCAACCCATCACCATGATGAGGGGCACGCCGAGGAGGTATGCAGGCTGGACTTGCCCGGGGTTGAGGGCCAAGAAGATCAGAGCGGCGCCGCCGACGGCCGCTCCCCCCGCATACACACAGGAGTCGAACAGTCGACTCAGAGTATCGGGCCTCACGGGGTGAACAGTACGCCGAGCACCCACGTCGACGCAGCGATCAGAGCCCCGCACAGCTCGATGAGAATCGACAAGCCGACCGCCCGAACGGCCGAACGCGTCGATAAGGATGCCGCGCGCCGGTCCTTGAGGCGGCGGCGTTCCGCCGCGTACACGCCGACCACGAAACCGAGGATAAGTCCGATAACCGGCACGACGAAGAAGCCCAGCATCCCCAGCACTGAGCCGACAATGATCGACGATCGGTGAACTCCTGCGCCCACCATGCGCCCACTGGGCACGGTGTACTTCAGGACTTGGGAAAGGGCGACGGCGCCGGCGGCGACACCGAAGACGGTCCATGCGACCGCAGTCGTTTCCTCGGATGCCCAGACCAGGATTGCTGCGACGACGACCCAGGCCCCGGGCACAGCCGGCACGAGTATGCCCACCAAACCCAGCACGATGAGCGCCCCAATCAGGACCAGACCGGCGGTGGTCAGGGGAGCGCCTGGGGGAGCTCTACGGCGGTGCCGCTAAGCGGACTCGATCACCGCTCGTCAGAAGTAGGGGTCGACGCCAGCCGTCCGGTGTCGTCTTGGATGGCGGCAGCAACCTGCTGCAACTTGACCAGGTGTTCCCGCGCGTGATGTGCGCAGAACAGCAGCTCCCCGCCGGCCGAAAGCTCTACGCGGACGTACGCCCGCGCGCCACAACGGTCGCACCTGTCAAGCGGGGTGAGTTGTGGACTCGGGGCGACTGCAGTGGTCACGATGCCTCTTCCGTTACGTACCTTCGGGGTTTCCTCTGCTTCAACATCTCATAAGGAGGGGACATTCCCTCAACGACGTGCACCCAAACGGTGCGCGCGTGTCGCCTTGTGTCGGCGTGGGGACCGGTCCCTGTCGGCGCCGCCCGGTAGGTTCGGCAACACGCCGCGGCCATGGAGAGCTGCGCCGTGGCGGGAATGCGCGGTGCACAGAGCAGGAGGCGAGAGGTGAGCGTCACAGGAGCTGCCGTGGACTCCTCCTACAATGCTCGCCATCTTCTGGTGCTCGAAGGCCTTGAGGCCGTTCGCAAGCGCCCGGGCATGTACATCGGCTCAACCGACACCCGCGGGCTCATGCATTGTCTGTGGGAGGTCATCGACAACGGGGTCGACGAGGCACTCGGCGGGCACTGTCGCGCCATCCGCGTGATCTTGCATCGCGACGGTTCCGCTGAGGTGCACGACAACGGACGTGGTATTCCCGTCGACATCGAGCCCAAGACCGGGCTCAGTGGCGTGGAGGTCGTCTACACGAAGCTGCACGCCGGCGGCAAGTTCGGTGGTGGCTCGTACGTAGCGACCGGTGGCCTGCACGGTGTCGGGGCCTCGGTGGTCAACGCGCTCTCGGCGCGCCTGGACGTCGAGGTTGATCGCCCGCCGGCGACGTGGTCGATGTCCTTTCGTCGAGGAGTGCCAGGCCGCTTCGCTGCGGACGGCGTCGACGCCGCGTTCACCGCCGAGAGCGCGCTCGTCAAGACCAGACGCGTGCGCAAGGGCACGACGGGCACCCGGGTGCGCTTCTGGCCCGACCGGCAGGTTTTCACTCGAGACGCAGTGTTCGCCTACGACGAGCTGATCACGCGCGCACGGCAGACGTCCTTTCTCGTTCCGGGACTTTCCATCACCGTTCGCGACCAGCGCGGGGCCGAGCCGGTCGAAGAACAGTTCCGGCACGACGGCGGGCTCAGCGAGTTGTGTGAGTTTCTGACTTCCGACGAGCCGGTCACCAGCGTGCACCGCTTGCAAGGCGCCGACATGTTCACCGAGACGGTGCCTGTCCTCGACGGCGCGGGGCACATGACGCCGTGCGATGTCGAGCGGGAGCTCGCGGTCGACGTGGCAGTGCGCTGGGGCTCGGGTTATGACACCGAGATTCGGTCGTTCGTCAACGTCATCGCCACCCCGAAAGGCGGCACTCACGTCGCTGGCTTCGAGCGCGCGCTCACCAAGACGTTCAACGACGTCATCCGGCAGACCCGGCTGCTTCGTAGCGGGGAGGCGGACGTTGCCAAGGAAGACGTTCTCGAAGGTCTCACGGCCGTGGTCACGGTGCGGCTCGCCGAGCCACAGTTCGAGGGACAGACCAAGGAGGTGCTCGGCACTCCAGCGGCTTCCCGCATCGTCTCCCGGGTTGTGTCAAGTTCGCTGAAGAGCTTTCTTACCGCCTCGAAGAAGAACGACAAGGCGCAGGCCCGGGCGCTCATGGAGAAGGTCGTCAGCGCCGCCCGTACGCGGGTCGCCGCGCGACAGCAGCGGGACACCCAGCGGCGCAAGAACGCGTTGGAGTCCAGTGCGCTGCCCGCCAAGTTGGCCGATTGTCGAAGCACCGACGTCGACCGCAGCGAGCTCTTCATCGTCGAAGGCGACTCAGCGTTGGGTACTGCGAAGCTGGCCCGGGACTCCGAATATCAGGCGCTGCTCCCGATTCGCGGCAAGATCCTCAACACGCAGAAGAAGTCATCGGGGGAGATGCTGCAGAACGCCGAATGTGCATCGATAATCCAAGTGGTCGGCGCTGGCAGCGGTCGGACCTTCGATCTGGACTCGGCGCGCTACGGCAAGATCATCTTCATGGCTGACGCCGACACCGACGGTGCGCATATTCGGTGTCTGTTGGCCACCTTATTCCACAAGCACATGCGACCGTTGCTGGAGGTGGGGCGCGTGTTCGCCGCCGTACCGCCACTGCACCGTATTGAGCTTGCCAATCCCAAGAAAGGGATGCCGAAGTACGTCTACACCTACACCGATGACGAGTTGCAGCGAAAGCTCGCCGAACTGGCCAAGAAAGGGGTGCGCTGGAAAGACCCAGTGCAGCGTTACAAGGGTCTGGGGGAGATGGACGCGCACCAGCTCGCTGAAACCACCATGGACCCGCGGCACCGCACTCTGCGGAGGATCACTTCAGACGACAGCACCGACGCCGAGCGAGTCTTCGAACTGCTCATGGGCAACGACGTCGGGCCCCGTAAAGACTTCATCGTCGCCAACGGTGGTTCGCTGTCCGATGACGCGCTCGACATCTGACCGAGCAAATGAGTGCAACGGATGAGCGAAGCCATCGCCGCCGTCTGGCGACTGCCGCCCCGGGCGATCGCACTGGTCTGTGGATAGGGGTGAGCGGCCGGTGATCACAAGCCGTAGCCGGTGATGCTGCGTGCCTCCTCTGCGGCGGCTGACCGAAGGAGGGCGACCGAGAGCACTGCGGCTAGGCAGGCAGAGACCGCA
>JBBSHN010000116.1:0-7003 GCA_038252945.1 Propionibacteriales bacterium
CTCCGGGCCCGCCCTACGGGCGACCCCTCCACACGACCTCCATCCGACACATCAGGCACTATCTGACCAACACACCAACCAACCCGAAGTGGGGCCACTTCAAACCGTCGCACCGGGGCCAACCGAAGCCGTCGCTCTCACCCGGGCTTGATCGGAAGCGCCGTAAAGGCCAGCTCCCAGTCGCGTACCCGAAGGGGCAGCTCGGGTAGCTCCCCGTCGGCCTCCCGCGCCTGCGCGACGGTATCCGGATCGAGGCTCTCTAGCCACTCCTCGACGGGCCGGACAATCTCGCGCACCGTCGGGCGCTGCATGCCCACGGAATCGAACTGCAACTGAACATGGAAGTTCGGGCTCTGCGCCTGATTGACGAGATCAAAGATCCAGCCTTCGCGAGCGCCGTGGCGCTGCTCGTCGTCCACGATGCCGGAGTTCACGACCGCCGCCTCGACGTAGACCTGCTCGCTCTCGCGGGCGATCAGAAAATCCGGATGCCCGGAGGTGCGCGGGACGTTCGGATGAACGGCGTACCGAGTAACCCAGTCTGCGGTAGAGCGTGAAAAGGTAAAGCTCCCACCAAGCGGGATAGTGCTGACGCGAGTCGGCGTCCTGGAACCGGGCTGCCAGATCCGTCGCCTCACCGCGCGGCCATTCGGCGAACCAAGCGTCCAGGACCTCACGGACCCGCGCCCAGAGCGGCTGATCCACCCGGTTCATGAACGTGAAGCTGTCTTCTCCGTGGCCAGCTGGGGACGGGTCCACGCGGGTGACCTGCTCGAACAGCATTCCGGGGGTCTTTGACTTGGTTCTACTCATCGCTAGGACCTTGGTTTAATGGGGTATCCACCTCGCTCCCCTCGTTGGGCCCGTTCCGACTGATGGCCCGCTCATCGGCCCCGAGAATGGGACGCCGGCTCGGACCGGCGGTGTTTGCCGGCGATGCGCCCCACTCCGCGCGTTCAGGGGTGGGAACTGGATAGGCAACCTTGGTTTTTTAGCGAACGACGCAGACATGAACACGACGACGTGCCGACAGGACGGGACTCCGCAGCACCCTGAGGTGCGCGCTAGCCGTTGGACACGTCTTCGGCGGCTGCGATGAGCACCGACAGGCGTATCCCAAAGACGGTCGCCACGGCTCCGAGCTTGGCTACGCTGGGATTGCTCTTGCCCCGCTCGATGTCCGACAGGTAGGTGGTGTGGATTCCGGCTTGGTCTGCCAGCGCCTCCAGGGTTAGCTCGCGCTCCTGGCGCATGGCCCGCACAGCGGCGCCGAGTGCCTGGGCGGTGGGCGGGGAGACGGTCACCCCCGGCAACCTCTCGCCTTGACACCCTCCTCGCCATCGGATATATCCTGTGCGCCGATGACGACCGACGGCTCCGAGCCTCGTTTAGGCTCTTAGCTGTACTAGCTTGCGCTTCTCGGCTTATGCCGTACGGCGACGCCCCCACCCTGGCCAATCCGTCGGATCGAAGCCGCGAACGAGACCACGTCGCGCTTGCGGCTCAGGTTTTCGCGGTCGGAGCGCTCCAAATCGCGCTCATCATGGGTGCCGTAGTGGCAGTCCTGTTGCTTGCTGCGCTGGTTATCGGTGGAGCTCCGACACGCTGGATCGTCACCGGAGCAGTCCTTGTCGCCGTATGGACCCTCGCGGCCTGTAAGCCCGCCGTTACGGCGCGGCTGTTGGCTCGCCGATACGCGACAAGCGCGCTGGCCGGAGCGTTCGCCGTAGTTATCGCGCTTGAAGGAACGTGGCATAACCCGTTCCTGGGGGTCGGTTTCGCGCTGGTCTTGGTCTCGGGGGTCGTCGACTCGTGGCGGGGGGTTGCTGGTTGCGTGACGGCCTCGGTCGTGGGCTACGTCGTGGGGGTAGCGGTCAGCGGCTGGCCGCTGGGGCAGCTCACCATCGGCCCGCGACTCCACGAGGTGGTCACGAATTCTGTGGACTTCGTGCTCGTTGCACTACTCGTTTCCGCGGTGGTGGGAGCGCTTCGCGCCGTGCTCGCAAACGCCCGATCCACGCTCGAGGAGGTCCGGCAGGGGGCCGGCGGTTTTACGCCCGCGCTTACCACAGCGTTGCGAGCAGCAGACGGCGCCGCTCCCCCGTTGCTGCCGCGCGCGCCCGCTTCCGCCGTCGTGACACAGCTCTCCGATGCGGAACGTCGCGTGGTCTCGCTGCTGGCCGACGGGCTTGCGCCGAAGCAGGCTGCGGTCGCCCTCGACGTTCCGCTTGCGACGATTCGCTCCCGGCTTGCCTCCGCCAAGCGCAAGACCGGGTCCCGAACGCTCGAGCAGCTCGTCGGCCTGGCCGCTGAGGCCAATCTGCAATGAGCGACGATCTGGTCATCGGCCCAAACGGCCAACCGGCGACTGCGTTCAGTGCGCCCCTCATCCGCTCGGGGGCGGATCTAGTTGAGGTGACCGAAACGTTCTATCTCCGAATCTTCCGCGTGGCTCTATGCGCGGTCATCGTGGGCGCGACGTGCGATGCCCTCTACGCGGAAATCGACGCGAGCGTGTCCCACCGCGCAGTGGTCGTCGTCATGAGCTGCGTGATGAGCGCGAGCGTCGCTGCTGCGCTGCGCCGCGCATCGCAGGTCTACTGCCGCCTGCGCCTGACGCAGGCTGGCCAGGCGGCCCCCGGCCTGTTCGCAGCGGCCCTGCTCCTCCTCGGGCCGTATGGACCGATGTGGTTTACGGCGATGGGCTTGGTCTTGGTCACGGCCGTGGTGAGCTCTCTTCGGACGACACTGTTATTGGCGGTGCTGGCGATGACCACGTTCACCGCAGGGACGGTCATCCCGGGCGCGGACTTCTTTCCGGAAGGTGATTTCAGCCGCTTCGGGGCAGCCATCGGCCTGGTCGTCAATGGTCTCGTGGGCTACGCCATGGTTCATTGGGTGGCGGGGTTTGTGCTCCGGCTGCATCGCTTTGACCGCGAACCTGAACCGCTCGCGCCCAAGCGGGTTTCCGCGCTGGTGGAGCCCGACGTTGCACCTGGAGCCAGTCCCGCGCGCTCTCGACGACGGCCGTCTACCAGCCGCCTGACTGCCCGCCAGCTTGAGGTAGTGGTGCTCTTGCGCGACGGGCTCCACCACGCCGAGATAGCCGAGTGCCTGTCGATCTCGGCGAGGCAGGTCGAACGACATTCGCGCGAAGCCCGCGAGCGTGTCGGAGCCCGAACCACGAGCGAGCTCGTCGCCATGCTCGTAGAAAACCGGCTGGTGCCGCCCGTTTCCAGCGTTGTCGTGCCCTGACTCATCACATTACGCCGTGTCATTTCGCGCACCGGCGCCATAGCGTCGAGCCGTGGAATCCGACGCCGGGGAAACCGAAGAATCCAGCGGCAAGGCACTGAGCGCCCGGGAGCTTGAGGTTGCCCACCTCGTCACCGAAGGCCTGAGCAACCAGGAGATTGCGGACGAATTGCACGTGGCCCTTCGCACCGTCCAGGGCCATGTCCGGAGCTGTATGACGAAGCTCGGAGCCAGGTCTCGCACGCAGGTTGCCGTCACGGCGTTGCGCCGCGGCCTGGTTCCGCTCCATCCGCCGCCAGACGAGAAATAGGTGTTTCGATCGATTGACCAGGCCGCACGCATCCGCAACGGTTCCCCCCTCGACGGGAGGGGTCAGCAAACCGAAGCGCGATGCGTCGGAATCGGGCTTCCAAGTCCAACGGGATGGAGATACAAGGTGCCTTCGAACACTCGCTTGACCCGCGGTTTGAGCCGCTTGTCTGTTGAACGGCCGCGCCAGGTGTCCCGGTGCCCACGTCGCATCTTCGGTCGCGCTCGATCCTCGCGGGGAACACGCCGGCCTCCGCGGCGCTCAGCTCAACGCCTGACCGCACCTTCTGACCGCCACCGACAATGCGCAAGACACGTCGAAACCAAAGGTCGTCGTCTTCACGATCGTCAAACGCTAGGGCGATGTGCTCGTGGTACGCGTGACCGCGTGACTGTTCCTGATCGTCCCTCTCTTCCCCGGATGGGGTTGCTCATCGCCGTTGTGGCCTTGGCCGTCTTCGCCGGCCCCGCGAGCGTTGCGAGCGCAGCATCGCTGGCGTGGTCTACTCCGATTTCTCTGGACACCACGGGTTCAGGCGGCCTGAACGACCGCAACCTATTCGAGGTGGCGTGCCCCTCCACCAGCCAATGCACGGCCATCGACGATGCGGGACGGGAGGTGACCTTCAATCCGAATGCGCCGGGGACACCGACACCGGTAACGATTGACCCTTCGACCCAACTAAACGCCGTGGCGTGCTCGTCGACGAGTCAGTGCATTGCCGTCGATGGCTCGGGAAGGGAGGTCACGTTCAACCCGAACTCGCCTGGCGCCCCGACACCGACCACAATCGACAGCTCCGCCGGCCTGTCCGGGGTAGCGTGCCCATCGACCAGCCAATGCACCGCCGTCGACTACGCTGGGAATCAGGTGACGTTCAACCCGACCGCGCCGGGCACGCCGACACCAACCACGATTGACAGCGACGGCGCATCCGCGATCACGTGTCCGTCGACGACTCAGTGCACCGCCATAGGCAACGGGCGGGAGGTGACGTTCAACCCGACCGCGCCGGGCACGCCGACCCCTATGACGATCGACAGCGGCCAGGTCCTGACTGGGGTGGCGTGTCCGTCGACGAGCCAGTGCACCGCCGTCGACTACGCCGGGCGGCAGGTGACCTTCACCCCCACGGCGCCCGGCACCCCGACACCGACCACGATTGACAGCGGCCACATTGTCAACGCGGTGGCGTGTCCGTCGACGACCCAGTGCACCGCGGTCGATGCCGCTGGCGCTTTCGCCGGCGGCGCCCGGGAGGTGACTTTCAACCCGACGGCGCCGGGCACACCAACCCCAATGACGATCGATGGCACCAACGATTGCTGCAGCAACAACCTGACCGCGGTAGCGTGCCCGTCGGCCAGCCAGTGCACCGCCGTTAGCTTCTCCGACGGTATCACGGGGGAAGAGGTGACGTTCAATCCCACCGCGCCCGGCACTCCCACGCCGGTCAGGATCGCCAAGGGCAACCGCTTGCTCGGGGTGGCGTGCCCTTCCGCGAGCCAGTGCACCGTCGTCGATGACATCGGGCAGCAAGTCACGTTCAACCCGGCCTCGCCGGGCACGCCGACACCGACCACGATCAACTCTTTCCACGCCCAGGCCGGATTGGCATGTCCATCGACCAGCCGGTGCACCGCTGTCGACTTCGGTGCCGAGCAGGTGACGTTCAACCCGATGTCGCCGGGAACCCCCACGCCCACCACGATTGATAGCTCAGCCAGCCTCGGGGGGGTTGCGTGCCCGTCGACGAGTCAGTGCACCGCTGTCGATAGCGGGGGACGAGAGGTGACTTTCAACCCAGCCTCGCCGGGTACCCCGGCGCCGACAACCATCGACAGCCAAGACGGCCTGTCCGGATTGGCATGTCCATCGACCAGCCAATGCACCGCCGTAGGCGACGGGCGGGAGGTGACGTTCAACCCGATGTCGCCGGGTACCCCGGCGCCGACCACAATCGACAGCGGCGGATTCCTGTCCGATGTGGCGTGCCCGTCGACCAGTCAGTGCACCGCTGTCGACTTCTCGGGACGGCAAGTGACGTTCAACCCGACCTCGCCCGGGACCCCGACACCGACCACGATCGACAGCGGGCACCTCCTCAACGCGGTGGCATGCCCGTCGACGAGCAAGTGTGTCGCGGTCGACCAGAGCGGTCGCGCAGTCGAGGGGGACCCGGGAAATCCCGCCAGCTGGGCGATTGAACCGATCGCCAATGCGAACTCGCTGTCGAGTGTCGCCTGCAGCTCGGTCGCACAGTGCGTGACCGTCGATAGCGTCGGCAATGGCTTTGTCGGCAGCCCGGGTGGTACAAGGTCGACGTCCACGGCACTGAGCTGTGTGCCGGGGTCCATCGCGGTTGGCAATGCGACGACGTGCACCGCGACCATCACCGACACCGCCGGCGGGACCACGAGTACCCCATCGGGCAACGTGAGCCTTTCGACGGACGACCCGGGTTCGTTCGACTCCGGCGGAAGTTGCACGCTGGCGGGCAGCGGCGCGTCGGCTACCTGCCAGGTCGCCTACACGCCCTCGGCCGTGGGCTCGGGCACTCATACGATTGGCGCGAGCTACTCCGGCAACGGTGGTCATCGTCCAAGTAGCGCCAACACCAGCGTCAACGTGACCGCGCCGGACAACGGGGGAAATCCGCCGAATGGAACTCCACCCGCGACTGGAAGTGGCCCGGCCTCGAGCATCCCGATCACCACGACCCCAGACAAGACCGCGCCAGTGGTCACATTCCGAGGCTCCGGGTTGACCAACAGCGTGTTCGTCGTGGGAGGTGGCCCAACGCCCCTCAACGGCAGTGCCGCGAAGGCAAAGAAGCACAAGATGGGGACGACGTTCAACTACACGCTATCCGAGGCGGCGACGGTCAAGATCGTCATCGCTCAGGGGCGCAGCGGCCGACGCAAGGGCAAGAAGTGCGTCGCCCCAACAAAGAAGCTCGCGAAGGCGAAGAAGTGCGTTCGCCTCGCCACCAAGGGCACACTGACCCGCACGAGCCACACGGGCGCCAACAAGGTCGCGTTTTCCGGAAGGATCGGGTCCAAGGCCCTCAAGCCCGGCCGCTATCAGGCCACGCTGACCGCGACCGACGCCGCGAAGAACACATCGAAGCCAAAGAGCGTCATCTTCACGATCGTCAAACGCTAGACCTGAGCGGCCGGATAGCCTCGGTGGCGCGGTCCGCGAAGTGGGTGTTGGGGCCCCCCGGGGGCGGGCCCCAACACCCCGTGTTTTCAAAAAGGCACCCCCAACCCCCGGCCGGGGGATGGTCCGGGGGGCCCGCCGGCCCCCCCGGCCACACCTCCGGCCCGGGTTTGGGGGGGCGTTAAGTACACCCCGCGGGTGGCGGCCCCGCCCCCGGGGGGGCCCAAACCCACTTCGCGGACCGCGCCACCGAGGCTATCCGGCCGCTCAGGTCTA
>JBBSHN010000117.1:0-6984 GCA_038252945.1 Propionibacteriales bacterium
CATAGCGGGTCTCCCGGGTTAGGCGGGACTTGAGTAAACACCCGCGAAGTAGTGATACTCCTCCATCTTCTGGGACGTCAAGGTGCCAACTTCGACCGCGTCGCAGGTATCGTGTGGCCGAGCTGAATCCCTTCCCAGGGCTCCGGTCATCGTCGCCTCATCGACCTTCGACCCGCGACACCTTGCGGGTTATGCTGCCGGACTTGAACAGTCGCGTTTCTCCACACCTTCCTTGCGGCGAGGCAATGAGGTGGCCAGAAGGCTCCGCATATGAGTAAGCCCACCATTCTGACCGTCGACGACGATCCGCAGGTCTCGGCGGCGATCTCCCGGGACCTACGGAAGCAGTACGGCGCCGACTACCGCGTCGTACCCGCGACGTCGGGAACACAGGCGCTGGCGGTTCTCACGAAGATCGCGCTGCGCAGCCAGCCTGTCGCGTTGATCGTCTCCGACCAGCGGATGCCGGGAATGACGGGCATCGAGATGCTGGAGCAGGCGCGCGCACATGCGCCGACCGCAAAGTACCTGCTGCTCACGGCGTACGCCGACACCGACGTGGCCATCAAGGCGATCAATGACATCGGCCTCGACTACTACCTGCTCAAGCCGTGGGATCCTCCCGAGGAGCGCCTGTATCCCATCGTCGACGACCTGCTCGGCGACTGGGTGCACGCTAACCCCGACCACACGTCCGACGTACAGGTTGTCGGCGATCGGTGGTCCGACCGCAGCTATGAGATCAAGACGTTCCTCGCCCGCAATCACGTGCCGTACCGCTGGTACGACGTGGAGCGCGACCCTGAAGGGCAACGGTTGCGCGAACTGGCTGACGCCGACCCGCTCGATTTGCCGTTGGTGCTCATTCCGGACGGCGACAGCTTGTGCTCACCTTCGACGCTGGATCTGGCCGGCGCCCTGGGTCTGCGCACGGCGGCGGAGCAGCCGTTGTACGACCTGTGCATCGTGGGTGGCGGCCCGGCTGGGCTCGCTGCCGCTGTGTACGGGGCGTCGGAGGGATTGAGCACCGTCATCGTTGAACGTGAGGCGCCGGGCGGCCAGGCCGGGCAGAGCGCGGCGATCGAGAACTACCTTGGATTCCCCAAGGGACTGTCAGGCTCGGACCTCGCGCAGCGCGCTATGGCCCAGGTCGTTCGTTTCGGGGCGGAGATGGTGCTGGCGCGTGATGTGACTGGCTACGAGACTCGTGGCCCCGTCCACGCGGTGCGGTTCGACGGAGCCGGAGAAATTGAGGCGCGGGCGATGATCGTGGCGTCGGGGGTGTCGTATCGGCGCTTGGAGGCGAAGGGGCTGCACCAGTTCACAGGCAGGGGCGTTTACTACGGCGCGACGGCGGCTGACGCGAACCAGTGCGACGGTGATGAGGTCTACATCGTGGGCGCCGCCAACTCGGCCGGACAAGCGGCACTCAACATGGCCCGCTTCGCCAAGCGTGCGGTGCTGGTGGTCCGGGCTGCGAGCGTCGACCCCACGATGTCGAGCTACCTCGTCGAGCGGATCTCGGCCGCTCCGAACATCGAGCTGCGGTGTCGTACGGAGGTGGTGGCGTGCAACGGCAAAGGCCATCTGGAGTCGCTCACCCTCGCAAACCGGGACACAGGTGAAGAGGAGGAGGTGTCGTCGAGCCTGCTGTTCGTCTTCATCGGCGCCTCCCCGCACACCGAGTGGCTCGGACCGACCGTCGCCCGCGACGACAAGGGCTTCGTGATCACCGGCCAAGAGCTGCTGAGCTCGACCAACACGGTGACCTGGCCGCTAGCTCGAGCACCATTCGCGCTCGAGACAAGCGTGCCCGGAGTGTTCGCCGCCGGCGACGTACGGCTCGACTCGATGAAGCGGGTGGCATCTGCGGTGGGTGAGGGCGCGATGTCGGTGCACCTCGTGCACCGCTACCTGGCCACGATCTGATGCGAGTCGCCGACCTCCGCTCACTCAGCCTCTTCGACGGCCTGACCGACGTCCAGCTCAGGGAGTTGGTCGATGCGGGCACCGAGGTGCCAATAGAGCCTGGCGTCGATCTGTTCCACGAGGGGGAGCACGCCGACTTTTGGTGGGTGCTCGTCGAGGGTGCGATCGAACTGCACCGCCACATCGGCCGCGAAGACACAGCGGTCGGGAAGCTGGACGTGCCGGGCCGCTGGGCGGGTGGTTTCCGCGCCTGGCACGACGACGGCGTTTACCTTGCCACCGGGCGAGGACTGACCCAGGGTCGAGTCCTGAAGGTGCCGGCCGAGGCACTTCGGGACCGGGTCAACGCCTGGCTCCCGCTCGGCGGACATCTCATCCGAGGGCTCTACGCGACGGCGCGCTCGATCGAGTCGACGGCTCGGCACCGAGAGTCACTTATCACTCTCGGCACCCTGTCGGCGGGTCTGGCGCACGAGATCAACAACCCGGCTTCTGCAGCCACTCGGGCGGTCGACGGCCTGGAGGGCGCTTGCTCGACGCTGCTGCTCTCCTTACGCCGGTTGGCAGACGGTCATATCTCCGCGCAGCAGTTCAGTGAGCTCGACGCGTTGCGGTGTCAGATCCAGCCCGGTACGGCGACTGTGGACCCGCTGGATCTGGTTGACCGGGAAGACGCCTTGTCGTCCTGGCTCGCCCGGCACGACGTGGACCGTGACTGGGTCATCGCACCGCCTCTTGCTGCTGCCGGAGTTGATGTGGACTGGTGCGAGCGGGTGGCGAAGGTGCTCGTCGAGGGTACGGCGCTGGAGGCTGGCCTGGAGTGGGTGGCGAGCACCTTGTCGGTGGGCACGTTGTTGTCGGAGGTGAAGGAGTCCACCCGGCGGGTTTCCGACCTCGTTGCGGCTGTTCGGTCCTACACCCAGATGGATCGCGGATCGATCCAGCGCATCGACGTCACCGACGGTCTCGAAAGCACGTTGGTGATGCTCGGCCACAAGCTGCGTGGTGGGATCACCGTCGTGCGCAACTACGGAACGGACATGCCAGAGATCGAGGCGTACGTCGGCGAGCTGAACCAGGTGTGGACCAATCTCATCGACAACGCAGTGGACGCCATGGACGGGAACGGCACGCTAGCAATTTCCACGCGCCGGGATGGCGACGCCGTGGTTGTCGAGATCCGCGACACCGGCCCCGGAATGCCGCCTGAGGTCGCCGCCCGCGCGTTCGAGGCCTTCTACACCACCAAAGAGGTCGGCAAGGGCACCGGTCTCGGTCTGGACATCGCCCGCCGCATCGTCGTCGAACGCCACGGCGGTGCCCTCGACATAGATTCTCAACCGGGTGAGACAGTGCTGCGAGTCAGCCTCCCGCAGCGTTCATCCTCGTGAGGACTCCGGCCCGGCTAGATGCGCTATTACTGAGACACTGGTCCGCATGTCTGGACTTCGTACAGGACGGCTGATCCGATCGACCCTGAGCGAATCAACGTCTACGAACGGTGGGCCTCCGATGGCGACCTTCTCCGGTTTCGAGGCGGAGGCGGAATCAACCCTGCCCTGCCGCCGCTCGCCGCGGCCACCGTCGCGAAATACGTCATCGCGGCCGTCGAGGCACCGTAGCCACCAGGCATAGGCTGCGCTTGGCTGCCCAACAGCGGTACGTCGTGACTGCCGTCGATAATCAGCCGGTGCTCGCGTTTGAGTTGCGCAGCCGGGAGCAGAGAATGATCAGAGGAAGACAGCTACGCCGCCTGCGATTGCCCTTGGAGACATGATGACCCTTGAACAGGTGGCGCCGGGCGTCCATCGCTGCGCGGACGGCATCGTGAACTGGTATCTCGTTGAGGACGGCGGCGAGTTGCTTCTCGTCGACTCCGGTTGGCCAAACAGTTGGTCGCGTGTGGTCGCCGCGGTCGAGCAGATGGGTCGCCGCCCGGCCGACCTGCGGTCCGTGCTGCTGACGCACGGGCACGGCGACCACCTTGGTGCGGCTGAGCGAGTGCGCACCGAGTGGGGCACACCGGTGCGGGCGCGCGCGGAGGAGGTCGATCGAGTTCAGGGGCGGGAACGCGGCGGATCATCGTTCGCCCTCGTCCCGCATCTGCTTCCGCACCTGTGGAGGCCCTCGGCGTTCGGGTTCGTCCTGCACGCGACGAGGCACGGGTTCCTCACCCCGCAATGGGTGCAGCAGGTTGAGCCGTTCGACGATGGCGAGGTCCTCGACCTGCCCGGGCATCCTCGCGCCGTGGCCACGCCCGGCCACACGCGTGGTCACACGTCTTTCCTGCTCGAGGACCACGGTGTGCTCTTCGGCGGCGACGAGCTCGTCACCCTCGATGTCCTCACCCGCGAGCGGGGCCCTCGCCTGATGCCGCCCGCAGTGAACGACGATCCGGAGGTCGCGCGTACGTCGCTGGCGCGGCTGGAGACGCTGCAGGCGGAGTTGCTGCTGCCCGGACACGGCGACCCCTGGTCCGGTTCACCTGCCGAAGCGGTCGCCGCGGCGCGTGCCGTTGAGTCTCGCCGCTGACGGCTGGAGTGGCTAGTCATCGCTGCGTTTGCTGGGCTTGACCGTTGCATCGCCAGCGTCAAAGGTAGGGACTGTGGAGAAGCGACGGCTCGGACGTCTGGGGCACGACAGTTCGGTGCTGATCTATGGCGCGGTGGCTCTTGGTGACGTCACTCAGGAGGCTGCGGACCGGTCGGTGCGGCAGGCTCTCGATGGTGGCATCAACCACTTCGACGTAGCGGCGGACTACGGTGATGCGGAGCTGCGGCTCGGCCCTTGGATGACTGACATCCGCGACGCCATCTTCCTCGCGACTAAGACCGGGCTACGTGACCGAGACGAAGCCTGGGCCCAGATCAATTCCTCCCTCGAACGTCTCCAGACCGACCGCCTGGACCTCCTGCAGCTGCACGCGGTGGGAGATGTGCCCGAGCTGGACCGGGCCACCAGACCCGGTGGCGCACTGGAGGCCGCCGTGCGCGCGCAAGAGGAGGGGCTCGTGGGGGCGGTGGGCATCACCGGCCATGGCCACCAGGCGCCCGCCACTCACCTGGAGGCGCTGCACCGATATCCGTTCGCGACCGTGCTGACTCCTCTGAACCCGGTGCTGTGGCGCGACGACCAGTACCGCGCGGACTACGAGGCCCTGGTGGTTGAGGTCCAATGCCAAGACGTGGGCCTGATGACCATCAAGACGGTGTCCAGGCGCAACTGGCCGAGCGAACGGGAGAGCCATCCGTACGCAACCTGGTACGAGCCGTACAACGACCAGGAGCGGATCACTGCTGCGGTGTCGTGGGTGCTAGCGCACCGGGAGACTACTGGACTTGCGACCGCGGGAGACGTCTGCCTGCTGGAGATGCTGCTTACGGCCGAACGTGAACGCATGTCGACGGAAGACGCTGAACTCCGGCTCCTCGGTGACGAGAAGTACCGGTCACCCTTCGCGGCGATGCCCTTCTAAGCCAGTTGCGGCACCGGGACGGTGAATCGTTGGTGGCGTGCAGGAGCGGGCAAGCTGTCAGCCGAAGAGGCGGGCAGCGACGCCCTTGTGCACCTCGGTTGCTCGCTGCTGCTCACCCGCGTAGGAGCTGATGACCACGAGCGCTCCGGTCAGGGCGGGCACCACCCACTGCAGCACGGCGAGCTGCTTCTGCGCCTTGGCGGCCTCAGGGGGCGTCGCGACAGAAGGGGCCGTGCCGGACTCGGCTGGGACGGCGTCGTAGTTCGAGACCTTCTGCCCGAGCACGCGGCTGTACGCCGTGGCGCCCAAAGCGGCAGCTGTCACTAACGTCTTGGTGACCGCCATCGAGGCGACGCCCTCTTGGGCCTGCAAGCGCGAGCGGTTAGCACTGAGCTGGCCGATGCTGCCGATGATGTGTGCGCCGATCGCCGCCGCGTTGACCGGTGTCCAGCGGTCCCAGCCGGCGTTGGCGACCTTGCCGGTGCTGCTGGCGTCGCCGGCCTCGGAGGCGGCGCGGTTGAGCGCGACAGCGTTGGCGAGGGTGCCGCCGAACCAGGCCGAGAGGCCGACATCGTGCAAGCTGCGAGAAACGGGATTGGCCATGGGAAACGCATCTCCAAACGAAGGGGTGTCCGGTGTCTGATTGCGAACGTACCCAGCAGAATGCCGCCGACCGGCGAGGAACTTATGCGTGGGGGTCAGGCCCGGCTCTCACGTCCAGTAGAGCAGTTGCGCTTCGGGCAGATGCCGGTCAACCGCGTCGGTGAACCACGTCCGCATCTCGCGCATGATCTCCTTGGGGTAGACGTACTTCGTTCCGCCGAACTTGCTCCGCTTCTGGCTGCGTTGGCGTTCGTCCATCTCGAGCTTGGTCTTCGGGTACCACTCCAGCAGCACGTCCTTGCTGCCCGGTGTGAAGCGGTGGGTGATGATCTCGACGGTGAGGTCGACGTCAGGCACGTCGGTCATCGCGGCAGCGACGTCGTTCAGCAGCCGGCCGTACGCCGTCCGCCAGTCAGGGATAGGCATCACCGGCGCGATGGTCAGGCCGACCGGGTATCCGGCGAGGGCCATGCGACGCAGGACGGTCAGCCGGGCCGGCATCGGGGCGGTGCCGCCCTCAAACCGCGAGGCGACCTCGTCGGCGTTGACCGACACCCGCATCCGGGTACGCCGCCCGTGCGGCAGGTCGAGCAGACCGTCAACAGCGTCGAATTTGGTGGTGAAGCGAAGCGACACGTCGTCACCGAAGTCGACCGAGCCGCCTCGGGTGATCGCCGCGGCGAGCGAGCCGGTGAGGTGTTCGATGCCGAGCGGGTCGGTGTAGCAGGACAACTCGAAGGTGGTGCCCTCGTGGCCGCGCTCTGATGTGCCGCTGGTGACGCTTCCCCTGCCAGCGTGGCTCTTGATGCCGGCCAGCACGTCGTCGAGGTTGGCGTACACGCGGGTAACGGGCGGCCCGGTGAGCGAGCCAGCCAGATAGCAGTACTGGCAGTGAGCCGGGCACCCTCGGGCCAGGTCGATGCGCCAGTCGGCGCTCGGTGGGATCGGCTGCGGCTTCAGCGCGCTGGGTGGAGCGA
>JBBSHN010000118.1:0-6904 GCA_038252945.1 Propionibacteriales bacterium
CAGCCGGGTCACGGGTCCCCCGCTCCCACCCTTGGGTTCGGCGCCCGGTCGTGAGGGCAGGACTCGGCGTACCACGACCGGTGCTCCTTCTGCGAAGGAACGCCGGAGACGCTACGCCATCGCTTCCGCTCCAAGCAAACATCCGGCCGACACGCCGGTGACGGCTGCGTCGAGCGTGTCGAAACCACCACCGGCTCAGGCAGCGGTGTTTGTGTACCGCGCCCAGCCGAAGCAGTAGAGCCCGAAGCATCCGATGCCCGCTGCCACCACAGCCAACAGCCACGGGCCGACCGGCTGAGCGACGAGAGTCCGCAGCGCTACATCGAGTCCGCCAACATGACGCGGGTTGTAGGTCAGCGCAGCCCAGATGAGGAGGCCACCCACAACACCAAGCGCCAGCCCCTTCATCGGATAGCCGAACATTCCCGCCGCGACCAGCGCCGTACCCGAGGAGCCTGAATCGGCGTCGTAGTCGAGATTGTCGAGGAACGACCGCGACACACCCTGCCAAGCCAAGCCGACGCCTACCGCGACGAAAAAAACGCCGACCAGCGCCACGAGGACCGGCCCGAATGGCAGCCGCATCACCTCGGCGGTGAGGTGGTTCTTGCTCGAATTCGACCCACTGCCGATGGCCTCGGAGATGGCGCTTTCGCCGAAGGCTCCGTAGACGAGAACTCTCCCGACAGCGAGCGCGCGCCAGAACCAGCGCGTCCACACACCCGACCGGCGATGCCCGATGACCGCCTCCACCAACTGCCAGACGGCCAGCGCAGCGAAGCCGAGCGCCAGCGCCCAGAGCAGAAGAGGCCCCCACGACTGCTCGGCGAGAGCCTGCATGGCGCCTTGCTGGCTGGCTGGCTCAGGCGACTTGCCGAAGGCCAACTCCAAGGCGAGCCCGGCGACAAGCACGTGAACGATGCCGTACGCCACTAGCCCGATGCGAACACCGCGATCCAACCAGACGCTGGTGTTGAGGTCATGCGCGGCTTGCTGTGCCTGGGACACTGCCACTCTCCTTGCGTCGAAGCGTAAGTGTGTGCGGAGCACGCCCGATCGGATGACGCGCTCAGCGGAGGTCATTGAGCGCAGCCTGCACCCGTTGAACCGAGATCGGTCGTGCTGTCCTCAACGTCGGGGCGAACAGGCTCACTCGCAGCTCCTCCAGCATCCACCGGATGTCTTGCAGCTGAGGTGAAGGCGCCTCACTCTGCGGCTGAGCCTCGACCGCGTGCAGGTACGCCGCCTGCACGCCCGCCACCGAGGCCATCAGTGAAGCGTCTCGGCGCGGGTCGTGAGCCAACCGGTCGATCCGCTGCTGCAGAGCAGCGAAATAGCGCGGATAGTGACTAAGGGCGGCGAGCCCTGACTGGGCGGCGAATCCGGCGTAGACGAGCCGGCTCCACTGGCCCTGCATGTCGGTGTAAGCCGGCAGCAGGTGCAGCGACACCCTGCCCGTCATCCCGCGGTTGACTTCGGACGCAGTGACGAGCGCCGCCCGAGCTCCTGTCACGACCGCCTCGGTACGACGCTCCCCGTCGGACTCGACCGCTCGGACCAGCCGGTCGAACTGCGCACGGTCCCAGGCCGGGCCACCGGACTCGCGAATGATCGAGTCAACCGCGCACGCGAAGCAGTCTTCAAGCAGCTGGGCAGGGCTGGCGCCCGGACACAGCCCCAGCTCCAAGCGCCCCTTGGTGTCGAGGCGCTCGGTGATTCGCCGCCCCGGCGAATCACCCGTGAGCATCAGCAGCCGGCGTACGCCGAATTGCATCGCGGCCTGCTGGGCCCCGGGGGTTGGCAAGACCCGCAATGCCACGCTGGTGCCCTCGTCAACGAGCGCGGGATAACCTCGCACCACTGCTCCGGCCCGTGTTGCCGCCAACTCCTTCGCGACAGCGTCGAAGTCCCACTCCGTGAGCCCTGACCGCTCCAGTTCCGCACCCGTCGAGGAGACCGCCCGCTCTGCCGCCGAGGCGAGGTCGGACTGCAGTGCGGCGAGGTCGCGGCTGGCCGCCACGATGTCACCGTCGTCGGACACCACCGTGAACCGTGGTTGCAGATGTGGCGGCACAGCGTCGGGCCGCCAGTCCGAACGCTGAACCAGCACCCCCGTCGTACGGCGCAGGTAACGCTCGAGCGCATCGAGCAACGGCTCCGCGCCTGGAGGTGCGGCGGCCAGAAACGACGCAGCGACGTCGGGTGCCGGCACGAAGTTCCGGCGCAGCGACTTCGGAAGCGAACGCAGCAGAGCGACCACCAGCTCCTGCCGTAGCCCCGGCACCGGCCACGAGAAGTCCGTCTCTGTGAAGGCGGGACGCGCAGCCACCGGAAGTCGCACGCTGACGCCGTCGGCGTCGGACCCCGGATCGAATGTGTACGTGAGCGGGAGAGCCGCGTCGCCGGAGCGCCATTCGTCGGGGAACGCGTCGTGCGACACATCGGCGGCGGACTCGTTGAGCAGGAGCTCTCGCGGAAACGTCAGTAAGTCCGGGGACTGCCCGCGCGCGGACTTCCACCATGCGTCGAACGTCGTCGCTGAGACGACGTTCTGCGGCACCCGCTCGTCGTAGAACCGGAAGAGTGTCTCGTCGTCCACGAGCAGATCTCTGCGCCGCGTCTTGTGTTCCAGCTCCTCGGCTTCCTCGAGCAGCGCGGCGTTGGTAGCGAAGAAGCGGTGATGGGTGTCCCATTCCCCCTGCACCAGCGCGTGCCGCACGAACAGCTCGCGCGCGCCCTCATGATCGATGCGGGCGTACGGGATCAGGCGGTCGGCGACGATCGGTACGCCGTACAGCGTCACCTTCTCTCTCGCCAGTACCGCGCCGCGGCGCTTCGACCAGTGCGGCTCGCTGTAGTTGCGCTTCACCAGGTGGACGCCCGCTGTCTCCGCCTCCGCCGGGTCGAGTGCGGCGTTGACGCGTGCCCAGAGCCGGCTCGTCTCCACGAGCTCCGCGGCCATGACGAACTCGGGAGGTTTTTTGGCGAGCGCCGACCCGGGGAAGATCGCGAACCGGGTGCCGCGCGCCCCTAGGTAGTCGCGGCGTTCGGAGTCGCGCATGCCGATATGCGACAGGAGCCCGGCGAGCAGTGAGCGGTGAATCTCATCGACGTTCGCGGGCGTGGAGGAGATCTTGAAGCCCAGCTGCTTCGCCGCCTGCCGGAGCTGCCCGTCGAGGTCTTGCCACTCACGTACCCGGAGATAGTTGAGGAAGTCGCTCTTGCACAGCCGGCGGAATGCGCTTGACGACAGCTGTGCCTGCTGCTCACCGACGTACCGCCACAAGTTGAGCAACGCCACGAAGTCGGAGCGTGGGTCGACGAACCGGCGGTGCTTGGCGTCGGCCGCCTCCTGGGCATCGAGTGGTCGCTCCCGAGGGTCTTGGATCGACAACGCCGCTGTAACGGCGACAACGTCGCGAAGGCAGTCGTTGCGGCCCGCCTCGATCAGCATCCGGCCGAGCCGTGGGTCGATGGGGAGTGAGGCGAGCTGGCGCCCGATCGACGTGAGTCGCAGTGACCTTGGTCGGCCCCGGTCTCGACGAGCTCGACCATCGGACTGCTCCCCGGCAGTCGAGCCCCTCAAGACCACACCAGTCGAATCGGCGGCACTGGCGGCATTGGCGGCATTGGCGGTCGAGCTTGTCGAGACCCCGGCTGCCTCGATCGCGCCGAGCTCCTCCAGGAGCTGCACGCCCGCCTGCACACTGCGGGTGTCGGGCCGGTCGAGAAAAGGGAAGTCGGCGACCTCGCCTAGTCGCAGCGCGGTCATCTGCAGGATCACCGACGCGAGGTTGGTGCGCAGGATCTCCGGATCGGTGAATTCCGGTCGCGCCTCGAAGTCCTCCTCGGCGTACAACCGGATGCAGATGCCCTCCGCGACCCGGCCGCACCGGCCCTTGCGCTGGCTGGCGCTCGCCTTGGAGATCGGCTCGATCGGCAACCGTTGCACCTTAGTGCGCGGGCTGTAGCGCGAAATGCGAGCGAGGCCGGTGTCGACGACGTACCGGACGCCAGGCACGGTGAGCGACGTCTCCGCGACATTGGTGGCGAGCACGACGCGGCGCCGTTCGTGCGGGGCAAACACCTTGTGCTGGTCGGCCGTAGCCAACCGGCCGTAAAGCGGGAGTACGTCGAACTCGTCCATCGGTCGGCGCGGCCGCACCCGACGAAGTGCTTCGGCCGCGTCGCGGATCTCCCGCTCGCCGGACAGGAAGACCAAGACGTCACCGGGCCCCTCGCGCGTGAGTTCGGCAACCGCGTCGACGATGCCGGCGGTCTGGTCGTCCTCGAGCCCTCGGTACCGGACCTCGACGGGGAACATGCGACCCGACACCTCGATGACGGGAGCGTCGCCGAAGTGCTTGGCGAAGCGGTCCGGGTCGATGGTGGCGGAGGTGATGATCAATTTGAGGTCCGGCCGGCGGGGTAACAAGCGGGTGAGGTAGCCGAGCAGAAAGTCGATGTTGAGGCTGCGCTCGTGCGCCTCGTCGACGATGATCGTGTCGTAGCGCCGCAGCTGCCGGTCGCGCTGGATCTCCGCCAACAAAATCCCATCGGTCATGACCTTGACCGCTGTCGTCTCACTCGAGCGGTCGGTGAACCGGATCTTGTATCCGACCACGTCCCCAAGCGGGGTGCCGAGCTCGTCAGCGATGCGTTCGGCCACCGTGCGGGCCGCGATCCGGCGAGGCTGCGTATGGCCGATGGCTGCGCCTGGCTTTCCCCGGCCGAGCTCAAGGCAGATCTTCGGCAGCTGGGTCGTCTTGCCGCTTCCGGTTTCCCCCGCCACGATCACGATCTGGTGCTCGCGGATCGTGCGGGCGATGTCGTCCTTGCGCTGCGAGACCGGCAGCTGCGGTGGATAGCTGATCTCCATCAGCCGAGCACCTCGTCCGGGAAGCACCAGCGCCAGGCTTCACCGGCTTCCAGACTGCGGATCACAGGATGGTGGGTGCGGCGGAAATGGCGGTTCGCGTGCTTTCCGACGGAGGAGTCACAGCAGGCAACGTGGCCGCACGTCATGCAAAGGCGCAGGTGCACCCATTGCAGCTCCTCGGCGAGGCAGTCACCGCAAGCATCTGGCACATCCGGCGGTGGGGCGTCAGTCAGCTCCTTGAGATGCTCGCAGGGCACGTGGCCGCTCCCTGCGGTGAGCTCTTGTTCGCGACTCTCCACGCTGGCGGATCGTCGGAAGTCGAGAACCGTCTCCTCGATGTCGAGGTCGTTGAAGACGGTGCGCAAGACGTCCTCGGGCGCCGAGCCCTCGTCGCGCAACCGGATTAGGTCGGCCCGCTGTGCCTGGATCACCTCCATGCGCAGCCGGGCGTAGGCCTCGCTCGGCGTCTCGGTGGAGCTTCCCAGCCGCTCCCACATCGCCTCGGCGCGCTCCTGGGTCCGGCGTCGTACCCGCTCCACCGCGTCGGAAGGGTCGTCCGGGCGCACGACCTCTTCGAGCCGCGCGAGTCCGGCCGCCGTGGAGTGCTGATGTGCGGTCGCGGCCTCCAGTGCGTCCTCCGCCGGATCAGGCCCGCGCAGATTCAGTCGGCGCAGCACCCACGGCAGTGTGGCGGCCTGTATGACCAGCGTCGCGCCCACCACGACGAGCGCGATAAGGATCAAGACCTCGCGGTGAGGAGCGTTCGTCGGCAGGATGAAGACCGCGGCGAGCGTCACGACGCCACGCATGCCGGCCCAGGAGATCGCCGCCGGATAGCGCCAGGCCGGGGCCGGGTCACGGGCCTCGATGGCCGGGATGAGCCGGGGAATGTACGTCGCCGGGAACACCCAGAGCGGCCGCACGATCATGACGGTGAGCGTCACAGCGACACATGCGAACACGATCTGGCTGACTGGGAGGGAGCTTCGCGACGCGGCGAGCAGGATTTCGCGGACTTGGAGTCCGATCAGCAAGAAGACCGTGTTCTCCAGCAGGAACTCGATCGTCGCCCAGTTCGTGCGCTCGAAGACTCGAGAGGAGGCGGACTGCACGACGTGCGAGCGGTGACCGAGCGCGAGACCGGTCACCACCACCGCGAGCAGGCCGGAGACGTGGAACTGCTCCGCGATCAGGTAGGCGATGAACGGCGTGATCAGCGAGATCGCCGTGTCAGTGATCTCGTCGATGACTCGGCCGCGGATCTTGCCGGTGACGAAGGCGAGGCCCAGACCGATGGCGACACCACCGACCGCCGTGACGACGAAGTCTCCGGCGACTCCCAGCACTGAGACGGCCCCGGTCGCCGCCGCGAGCGCCGTACGCAGCCCCACGAGGGCGGTCGCGTCGTTGAGCAGGCTCTCCCCCTGCAGGATCGTCACCACCCGCCCCGGCATACCGACCCGGCGCGCGATAGCGGTCGCGGCGACCGCGTCCGGCGGCGAGACGACGGCACCCAGCGCCATCGCATACGGCCAGGAAATCGGCAGCACCAGGTGAACGACGACTCCCACGGTGACGGTGGTCACGGCGACCAGACCTACGGACAACAGTCCGATCGGGCGGGCGTTGCGGTGGAAGTCGAGAAGCGAGGTGTTCAGCACTGCGGCGTACAGGAGAGGCGGCAGGAACCCGACCAGTGCCACCTCAGGGCTCAGGTGCACGACGGGAGCGCCGGGAACGTACGACCCGGCGACGCCGACGACGGCGAGCACGAGCGGCGCCGGTACCGGAAAGCGGCGCGAGAGCCCCGTGACCACGGTGACGATTGCCACCAAGGCCACTATCTCCACCGCTGAGTGCACCCCCGAAGTGTTCCAGAGAAGCGCGGGGTGCCCAGTGCGGTTTCCCATGCGGACGGGGCAGGCTCACCGTGTGCAGTGCCAGGACATACCTGACGGGTATGTGACAAGACATTCCTGACACCTGATCCGCTGTTGGTTGAGGGTTCGGCCATGGCAGAGATGG
>JBBSHN010000119.1:0-6889 GCA_038252945.1 Propionibacteriales bacterium
CTGGGGACGGTCACCTTCGACGCTCTCACCGGTGACTACGACTACGGTATTCTGCGGCGACCCGCAACCCGCCACGGGAGAGCGCGATCTTCAAGGTCGACGCGAAGCACCCCGGGCGGCCCGGTCAAGGGTCTGTTCGCCCCGCCCGAGGCTAAGCAGTTCACGTTCAAGTAGGTGACTTCGCCGAGAGGCCCCACAGCGCGACGGGGGTCGCGCTGGGGGAGCGCGGGTGTCAGACCTTCGGCAGCGGTCCGTCGATCCAGAAGTCGCGGGCGAGCCCTCGGCGTTTGTCCCAGAGCTCGCCTTTGGACACGAAGTCGCTCACGCCGGAACCCTGGTCGGCGTCGGGGACCTTCCAGCCTCCGTTCACCGCGGCGGAGAGGCCGCCGGACAGCTCCTCGAACGCCTGGGCGGTATGGAGGTCGGCTTCGACGCCGGCGTTGATGATGAACTTGAGCTGCCGGGCGGCTTGGTGGTTCTTGGCCAGCAGCACTTGCACGAGGGAATCGACCGTCCTGGGGAGATCGTCGTCGGGGACGACGCGGTTCCAGAGTCCGAGGTCTGCGGCTCGAGCTGCTGGGTGCAACGCGCCGATGAGGTTCACCTCCTTGGTCATGCGCCGGCCGATGAGTCGAGCCATGCGAGTCGTGCCGCCCCAGCCGGGGGTGATGCCGACGTCGATCTCGGGCATGCCCCATCGTGCAGACTCGGCGGCCACCACGAAGTCACAGGCCATGGTGAGCTCCAGGCCACCACCGACGGCGAAGCCTTCGACCGCCGCGATGGTGAGCTTGTCCAGCCGTTCCAGGGTGTCAGCCATGTGCTGGTAGCCACGTACCCGGCGCATGACGTCGTTGGCGTTGCCCCACTTGGGCATCTCGCTGATGTCGTCGCCGGCGCAGAACGTCCCGCCGGCACCGCGCAGGACCACGACCCGCACGTCGGCGCGGTCGCGCAGGTCCTCCAAGGCGTGGATCAGTTCATCGGACAACGCCATCGACAGGGCGTTCCGCTTCTCCGGGCGATCCAGCACCAGCTCGGCCACCGGCCCGTCCACTGACAGGTGCAAGAACTCATAGGGGGTCGTGACTCCGTGTGCGGTGGGGCTCGCCTTCGCCGTTCGCTCCGACGGATTCGTGATCGTCATCTGGATGGTTCTCCTCAGTCGGTCTCTGTGGTAGACCGACTGTGCCATCCGGTGAGTTTCCAATCAAGACCAACCTCTACGATGCGTTCGATGGGTTCGACCTCCCCCGCTCCGCGTCAACGGCCTGAGCTCGACGCAGTTGGCGCGGCGATCGAGGTGCTGGGCGATCGATGGACGTTCCTGCTGTTGCGCGAGGCGTTCTTCCGGGTTCGGCGTTTCAGTGACTTTCTCGCCAACCTGGGGATCTCCCGGAAGGTGCTGAGCGAGCGGCTCGACCAGCTGGTAGCCGACGGACTTCTCGAACGCCGCCCATACCAGGAGCGCCCGGTTCGTCACGAGTACCGTCTCACCGACATGGGTCGAGACCTGTTCACGATGATCGTTGCGCTCATGCAATGGGGCGAACGATGGGTGCTCGACGAGCGACCCCTGAACCTGCACCACCAGGGCGACGACGGCCGCGTCCGAGCAGTGCTGGTGTGTGATCGATGCTCCGGTCCGGTCGATGCCCGCCAAGTCAACTGGCGTGCCAACCCATAGCTGGGCGGTCCGACTGGCGTTCGCGATTGCGCTTGTGAATCAGCGTTCACTACGGTGTGACATGGATTCACCGCAAGCCCTGTTAGGCGGCCCGGGCGTCGTGGAGCGGATCATCGATCACGTCGACAACGGGCCGACCGATCTGAGTGAGGTGACGTGGGGCGGGAACCGGTTGAGAACTACCGGTCCCCGGAGCGGTTCGCCGCCGAGCTCTACTTGCTGCGCAGACATCCGACGCCGTTCTGTCCCTCGGCCACGCTCCCAGATGTCGGCTCCTGCGTCTCTCGTGAGGCAGCAGGGACGCCGCTCGTCGCCGTGCGCGGAGCCGATGGCGAGGTCAACGTGTTTCGGAATGCGTGCCGCCATCGTGGAACGCAGGTGGCGAGCGGGTCGGGGTGCGCGAAGGCGTTCGTGTGCGGCTATCACGGTTGGACCTACGGGCTCGATGGGAACCTGCGCCAGGTCAGACAGGGTGCGTGAACCGGCCGGTGAGGTTTACGTCGTCGCGGTCCTGCGGTGGGCCAGTGCCGTTTCGACGAGCGTCGCCATGGAGCGGCCAATCGATCGCAACGCCGTAGTGTTGCGGGCCGCCCGGCTGAGCAGAAGGCCGCCCTCGAGCGCAGCTACCAACGTCGCCGCGAGTTCTTTCGCATCGCGTTTTGTCAGCCCGGCGGCGGTCAGCCGTCCCGCGACCATGCCGAGCCATTCGTCGAAGATCCCGGCGGTGACGGCGCGCAACGCCTCGTTGGTGCTGGCGACCTCCAGCGCGACCGTTGCGATCGGACATGCGTCGGCATAGTTGGTGCTCTCCAGCGTCGCGGCCGCGCCCTCGAAGCAGTTGCGCACGCCGCTCACGATGTCGGGCGACGCGACGAAGACCGCCTCCACGAGATCCTGATAAGCCTTGCCCGCCCACTGGAGAGTCTCGGCCGCGAGTTCTTCTTTGCCGCCGGGAAAAAAGTGGTACAGAGATCCGATCGGCGCCGCGCTTTCGGTGGAGATCTGCTTCAGTCCGCTGCCCGCGTAGCCCTGTTGCATGAACAAGGCGGCCGCGGTCTCCACGAAGCGTTGACGGGTCGCGGTCATCAGTCTCTTTGACTCCTCATCCTCGCACTGCTAGAACGATCATTCTAATGGCGAGAACATCGACTTCGCCGCGGACCGACGTGCGTGACACCGTCGAGTATCGCAAGACGGACCGGTGGCTGGTGTGGGCCGTCACGTTGTTCGCTGTCGCGGTGCTTCTGCACAACTCTGATCACGCCCGTCGGGGTGTCGACTCGATGGGGCGGGATGTGTTCGTGGTTGGGTCATCCGCGATCATCCTCGAGGTCGGCATCGCCGTGCTCATTTATCGTCGGCACCGATGGGCGCCCCTCGCTGCCGCCGTAATCGGCTTCTCGCTCGGGGCCGGGTATCTCGTAGTGCACTTCCTGCCGCATCGCAGTTGGCTGAGCGACTCATTCATTAGCGCGGCCAATGTGCGCCCATTGTCATGGGGCGCGGCGTCGCTGGAGACCGTCAGCGCGATCATCCTTGGCGTGGCCGGCCTCGTTGCGCTGCGCCGTCGGGGCGGCCTGGCGTCGGCGGGACGACCGAGCCCGGACCAGCGGTCGTTGCGGGCCGTCGCGGTGCATCCGGTCGTCGTCGTGCTGGTGGTGGTGAGCGCGGCGATACTCGCCGTGTCCGTCGCACAGCTTTGAACGAAGCTGCGGTTTGTCAGACGAAGGGAGCCGCGCGTCATGGAAGTCTCACGGGTCGGCGAGTTCGCATTGGTGTGGGGCGAGAGCGTGCGCTGGGACGACGAGCGCGGCCGGCTGTACTTCGTCGACTGCGGGACCCAGAGGTTGCACTGGCTGGACGACGCCGAGCCACCCTTGCGCACGCTGCAGATGCCCAGCATGCCCGCTGGGCTGGTCCTCGCCGATGACGGGCGCCTCGTCGCGGCCTTGGACGACGGTCTGTACGTCGTGGACGCCGACACCGGCGCCATCGAGCGACTCGCCGCCTACCCGGCCGGACTCGGGGGGCGCGCCAACGACGCTCATGCCGATCTGGACGGGAACCTTGTAACCGGAACGCTGAACCTCAGCCCGGCGCCGGGCTCGTACTGGTGGTACTCCGCCGACCGGGTTTGGCGCCAGCTCGATAGCGGCATCGGAAACGCCAACGGACCGGTCGTGCTTCATCTGAACGACCAGTCCACGCTTGTGTTTGCCGACAGCCAGGCTTCGGTCCTCTACGCCTACGCTTACGACGGGACTGAAGGAACCGCGCACGGCCGTCGAGTCTTCGCCGATACAAGCGGGCTCAACGGTCACCCCGATGGGGCGTGCGCCGACGCCGACGGCGGCGTGTGGAGCTGCCTGCTCGGTGCGGGCCGCATCGTCCGCTACACCACCGACGGCCCTACCGACGTCATCGACTCGACGGTCGAGATGCCGAGCGACGTGACCTTCGGCGGCCCCTCACTCGATCGCATGTTCTTCGTGTCGATCGCCGTCAGTCTCGGCGACATCGAAGTGACGTCGCCCAACGCAGGCGCACTCATGACCGTCCGAGATACCGGCTACCGCGGCCGACCCGAGCCCCGGTTCCACCTCTAGGCATCCTCTCCTCCTCGTCGCCTGGCAGCGATGAGATGATCACCACGCACCGAACTCGTGCTCCCGGACGGCAACAACGGTCACCGGCGGTCGGCGCGAACGCGGCGATGGCGCGCCCGCACGCGCGCCGTAGACCTCCCCGAACACGTGGTCCTCTGCGAACAGCAACGACTCGCCCGTCGCGGCGAGACGAGGGTTCCTCGGCTTCCAACCGGTTCGGCACTGATTGTCGACGCTGCTGAGAACGGGACTATCTCGTTAACGGTGTTTCCGGCGGTTTGATCAGTAGGTTTCTGCTGCTGGGAATCGGTTGCTGAAGGTGATGGCGAATGCGTTGAGAGCGGGCTTCCAGCGCATCATCCATCGGGTCCGTCCGGTCCCGGTCGGGTCGAGCGATCGGGTCACGAGATAGAGGCATTTTAGTGCGGCCTGCTCGTTGGGGAAATGGCCTCGGGCCCTGACCGCCCGCCGGTAGCGGGCGTTCAAAGATTCGATGGCGTTGGTCGAGCAGATCACCCGTCGGATCTCGACGTCGTAGTCCAGGAACGGGATGAACTCTTCCCACGCGTTGTTCCACAACCGCACCACGGCGGGGTAACGGTCACCCCACTTGTCGGCCAGCTCATCGAACGCAGCCCGGGCCGCGGTGGCGTTGACCGCGGTGTAAATCGGTCTCACGTCGCGTTTGAGCTCGTCCCAGTACTTCCGTGACGTCAACCGGAACGTGTTGCGGATCAGGTGGATGATGCAGGTCTGCACGATCGTCTGGGGCCATACGTTCCCGACGACCTCGGGCAGGCCCTTTCAACCCGTCGCACACCACGAAGAACACATCCTTGACGCCCCGGTTGCGGAGGTCGGTGAGCACGCTCATCCAGCTGTTCTGTTGTGTTTGTCAAGGGGTTGATCGGCGCGGCGGGTCGTCCGCTGGTTGTGGCAGCGGTTCGGGTGCTGATGGGGCTGCGGTGGCGACCTTGGGTCCCGGGCGGTGCTGACTCATGTAGGCGCGCTCGGAGCGCTGGCTGTCGTGTTCGCGCTCGCTGGTCGGGATCGGGTCCGGCGTCTTGCTGGATACGCAGTCCTTGATGGCTGCTTGAACTTGGCGACGTTGATCGGGCCCGTCCTCGGTGCCGGGGCAGCGGGGAGTTGTGGTGACGCAGGCGGTGGGGCCAGCGTGTGCTCGGCGGAGGGCCGGTTACGTCGTTGCGGTCACCTCCTTGGCGGCCGAGACGGACCGGCCCTTCGCCACTGACCGGTCCCACTGGTCGGGGTCGAACGGGGTCTGGTCACGGATCATGGCGAACGCCAGGCGGTGAGCCCGATGCGCAACGGCGATCGCTGCGATCATGGGTTTCTTGCCGTTGCCCACGAGGCGACGCTTGTAGGCGACGAAGTCGGGGTGGTGCAGGGCCATCCCGGTCCCCAAGGTGATCATCGCTCGTCGAAGCTCAACGGATCCCTCGCGACTGATCCGCACTCGTGGGCTCCTTCGTCCCGATGACTCGTAGCTGGTCGGTGCCAAGCCCGAGTAGCGGTAGGCAGCGCCGGCGTTGGCGAATCGCCACGGGTCACCGAGAGCGGCGCCGTAGTAGGACGCGGCGACCACTCCGACGCCGGGGATCGATGTGAGCACACCGGCGGGTGTCGAGCCCAGCAGCGTGTCGAGCGCGTCGTCACAGAAGCTGATCTCGCGCTGCATCGTCTCGAGCGCGGCGACCTCCCTTGCCAGTAGTTGTTGGGCCACTCGTTGCTGGGTTTCGGGCAGGGTCAAGGCGTCGGTCGCCGCGTCGATCACTTCGATTGCCTTCGGTCGGAGCATCCGCCGGCCGTGCATTCGGGCGTGCCCGACGAGCTCGGTGGGGCTCATCGCCGCGAGCTGACAGGGATGCTCGATCGTGGTCAGCAGCATCCGCAACGTCATCGAATCGAGACCGGTCTTGAACGCTCCGATGATCCCCGGCAGTGCGGTGTCGGCCAGCGCGTGGACCTGACTATTCAACACCTGGACGGCGTCGAGTTTCCGGCGGCGTTGCGCGACCCACATCGCTTGCTGAGCGATCTGGTCGCGGTGTCGATGGAACGGCCAGCCCGAACCACGGACGAGCAGCTCAACCATGGCCAGGCAATCACGTTCGTCGGTCTTCAACAGTGCTTGGCCGAGCTGGGTGCGGGCGACCTTCACAGCTCGCGGGTTCAGCTCGACGACGTCGAGCCCTCTGGAGTGCAACGTCGAAGCAAGAGCCCGGTGATAATGACCCGCAGCCTCGATCCCGAACCGGACGTTCGCCGCCTCCGCCGAGGTGGCAGCCTGCGAAACAACGGACACGAAGGTTTCGGTGCCCGTGGCGGTCAATGCGAACTCGAACGGTTCGGTGACGACACGGCCGTGATGATCGGCCACCAGCGACATAGCCGCTCGCTTGCCGACGTCGACCGGCACCACCAGACACTTCCGTGGCGGCAGACCTTGCACCTTGTCCATGTACGCGCTCTGGGCGCGTCCACCAGCGAATCTCGTCAACGTGGCCTCCTCTGAAGAAACGGGAAAGCAGCCTCAGCGGCCTCCGCTTCCAACCGGTGGACCCACTATGAGAAC
>JBBSHN010000120.1:0-6870 GCA_038252945.1 Propionibacteriales bacterium
CTTCCCACGCGAGGATGTGCGTGCAGACGCGGTCGAGGAACCAGCGGTCGTGGGAGATCACCACGGCACAACCGGGAAACTCCAGCAGGGCGTCTTCCATTGATTGCAAAGTCTCGACGTCAAGGTCGTTGGTGGGCTCATCGAGCAGCAGCAGGTTGCCGCCCATCTTGAGCGTCATCGCTAGATTGAGTCGGTTGCGCTCTCCGCCGGAAAGCACTCCGGCAGGCTTCTGCTGATCTGGCCCTTTGAAGCCGAACGACGCGATATAGGCACGGCTGGGCATCTCGAAGTTCGCGACCTTGATGTGGTCGAGGCCGTCGGACACCACCTGCCACACTGACTTCTTGGGGTCGAGACCGCCGCGAGATTGGTCGACATACGAGATCTTCACTGTGTCGCCAACACGGAGATCGCCAGTGTCAGGAGAATCCTCGCCAACGACCATGCGGAACAGCGTCGTCTTGCCGACGCCGTTCGGCCCTACGACGCCGACGATGCCGGCTCGCGGCAGCGTGAACGACAGGTCGTGCATGAGGAGGCGGTTGCCGAACCCCTTGCCGACACCGCTCGCCTCCAACACCAGGTCGCCGAGCCGTGGTCCCGCGGGGATGTTGATCTCCGACAGATCGATGCGGCGCGAGCGCTCGGCCTCCGTTGCGAGCTCCTCGTAACGCGCGAGCCGGGACTTGCTCTTGGCCTGGCGCGCCTTCGGGTTGGAGCGCACCCACTCCAGCTCGCGCTCCAGGATCTTTTGACGGCGCGCATCCTTGCGGCCTTCGACGACGAGCCGGTCCCTCTTGGTTTCGAGGTACGTCGAGTAGTTGCCCTCGTAGGGGTGCGTCTTGCCACGGTCGAGCTCGAGGATCCACTGGGCCACGTTGTCGAGGAAGTACCGGTCGTGCGTAACGGCCAGGACGCAACCCGGGTAGGACGCGAGGTGCTGCTCCAGCCACTGCACGCTCTCGGCGTCGAGGTGGTTGGTCGGCTCGTCGAGAAGGAGCAGGTCGGGCTGCTGCAGCAGCAGCTTGCACAGCGCGACCCGGCGACGCTCGCCGCCACTGAGCGAGTCGACGAGCTGGTCAGGCGGCGGGCAGCGCAGCGCGTCCATGGCTTGTTCGAGGCGGGAGTCGAGGTCCCAGGCGTTGGCGTGGTCGAGGTCCGTTTGGAGGTCGCCCATCTCGGCGAGCAACGTGTCGTAGTCGGCGTCTGGGTCAGCCAGCGCCTCTGAGATCTGGTTGAAGCGGTCGAGCTGGTGCTTGGTGGTTACGACGGCTTCCTCGACGTTCTCCAGCACGGTCGTGCCCTCGGTGAGCGGTGGCTCTTGTAGCAGAATGCCGACCGTGGCGTCGAGGTCGCGGATCGCGTCGCCGTTAGACGGGTGCTCCAAGCCCGCCATGATCTTCAGCAACGTCGACTTGCCGGTGCCGTTCGGACCGACCACACCGATCTTCGCGCCGTGCAGAAACGACAGCGTCACGTCATCCAGCACAACCTTTTCGCCAAGGGCCTTGCGAACGTTGCGCAGGGTAAAGACGAAGTCAGCCATGATGCGGCCAGCCTACGGGCAGCGTCGCGTGCCCTGCCTGCTCGCACCGGCGGCCCCTGCTGTTCTGCAACCAAACCCCTGACTGAAGTCCTCCCGTGGGCCACTCAAACGCGCGAAGACGGCACTTGGGTCAGCACTTCGGTCGTTTTGCCGTCGCCTAGGTGTCGAAGGGCGGCGTCGCCCGCGCCGGGATTGGCGTGCCCGGACAGCGGGATCGGCGTGCCCGGGTAGCGGATCGGCGTACCCGGTAGCGGGGATCGGCGTACCTGGGCGGATCGACACCGCAGATCCACCGTGGGCACCGCAAATCCGCCATGTCAGCGGTGCATCCGCCACGTCAGCATGGCAAACCCCACGCGCTCGCGGAGTGAGGCGCCGGCGGCGCCGGCAGCGGCTCGCTCAGCGGCGGAGGGCGACGGCGAGAGCGTCGCGGCAGCGCAGGTACGCGTCAATCTCCCGCTGCATCGGCGCGACAACGTACTCCGAGCACACCTGCGCGATCGCCGTACGGAGTCGCGCGCCGGCGCGAGCAGCCCGTCGGCGAGCGGAGACCCTGGCAGCGATCCGGCTGATCGCAGCCAGAAGCAGCCCACCAGCCGCCCCACCCAGCAACAGCAGAGTCGGCACCGGAAAACCGTGCCAATCGATGCCGCCTGGTTCCGGAAGCCGCAGATAGGCGAAGAACGCCAAAGCGGCGAGCCACAGGCCGCCGACGAGGGCGGTCAGGAAGAGCCCCCACTGCAGCACCCGTACGACGCTCCACCAGCCAGGATCCTTGGAAATGCCTAGGTCAGTGGTCGCCACGGCGGAGTCGAGGGCGTCAGAGAAGTCGGGGAGCCTCGACGTCGACGCCGTGCGGACCGCCGCGGTCCACGGCTGAGCCATCCCGGTCGTGACCTCGTCGGCGACGATGCGGACCGCACCCTCTACCCGTGCGCGCTGCACCGACGAGGGCTGCGGAATCGAGGTGCGCGAGATGCGCCGCAGATCCTCGGTCCCCGACGAGTCTCCTCCGCCCCCGGGGAGCGCCAAATGCAGTCGCCGAAGCGGGTCGGGACGCAACCGACCGAGCCACTTTGTGACCGGCCATCCGGTGGCCTGCTGCGCCCGCAAGACCCACGCACTCTGGATCGCTCGCTGCACCACCGGCACTCCGGCGGCGTCTGCGCAGGCTTCGAGCAGATCACCACCAGCTGCAGTGCGCATGTCGCCGGGAGTCGCCGTACCCGTATGCTCCGCCAGTCGCTGCGCCACAACTCGTACGTCGGCGGCGACCCGCTCCCGGGCGGACCGCTTATCCGCGACGCGGTCGGCGATGGCCTTGCGGAGCTCCGCCATACCGTCGCCACGAGTCGCCGACGTGGCGATGACCGGTACGTCGGCGAGCCCGTCCTCTCGCAGCAACTTGCGGATGTCGGCGAGGCACGGCTCGACACGGTCCGGCGCGAGCTCGTCGACGCGGTTGAGCACGACCAGCATGACGTCGGCGTAAGAGCTCATCGGGCGCAAGAACCGGTCGTGCAGCGCCGCGTCGGCGTACTTCTGCGGATCCAGCACCCACACGAGCAGGTCGGCAAGCTTCACGAGCCGCTCGACCTCCAGGTGATGAGCCACTTCGATCGAATCGTGGTCGGGCAGGTCCAGGAGAATCAGCCCCAACATGTCCCGGTCGGCAGGTGACTCGTTCAGCAGGTCCGCGCGGTGAACCTGATGACGCTTCGGGATGCCGAGCCACTCGAGCAACTCCTCAGATCCGTCGGTGCCCCAGGCACAGGCGAGGGTCCACGACGTGGTTGGGCGTCGTAAGCCGACGGCCGCGAGGTCCAGACCGGTCAGTGCGTTGAAAAGCGACGACTTCCCCGAGCCGGTGGCTCCGGCCAGCGCCACAATGGTGTGGTCAGCGGACAGTCTCAGCCGGCCGCCGGCGCGCTCTACCACCGCCTGACCTAGGGTGATGAGGTCGTGGTCGAGCCGACCCCGAGCCGCCTCGACGGCTGTCTCCAGACCCGTCAGCCGCTGCGCGACGTCGGACGTGCGGCCGGACGCCTTGCGAAGCGTCTTGACCGTTCCGCTCACGAGGTCTGATCCCCCGACCACCGGGCAGTATCGAGGTCGCGGGCCACCTCGAGCAGTTTTTCCGCGGCCCCGGGCGCTACCGCATGCTGTTCGAGTACGTCGACGTAGCGGAGGCACTCCTGCTCGTACAGGTCGGCCACACGGGCGTGCAGCTCCCGATGAGACTCCTCCGCGAGGCGACGTACAGCCTGATCGCCGAAGACGGCCTCCAGCACCTTTTGGGCTATGACGGCCGTGCCTCCGGCGACCCCGACCTCGGCGCCGGTGACGCCGGCCGTCTGGGCGAAAATGAGGATCATCAGGGCAACACCGAGCCCGTTAACGCCGTAGGCGAGCACCCGCGCGGTCGCCCGACGGTCGCTTCCTTCGGTGCGCACCAGGTCGAGCACCGCTCCCTGCCAGTCGCGCACGCTCCGCTCCACCTGAGTCCGCAGGTCCCGGGTGGCGCGGCCGATGTCGCCGGGCGCTTCCCGGAGGAGAGCCGCGCCCGCGGGCAGGCTGCGCCAGGCCAGTGCCGCGCGCTCGGCGGCGGACTCGGCGTGCTCGACGATCAGCGTCTCCAGGCCGGTCTCGACCGCGACCGTGACCTCCTGGGCGGGCTGGGGGCGTCCCCGAGCGGCGCTGAACAGCCAGTCACGGAGTCGCCCAACCCGGGACTCGAGATTGCGGAGCAGCTCACCGGTTCCCACGAACTCCTGCCAGCGGGCGAGCACCTCACCGCGGAGCAGGCTGCCGTCTTGAGTGGCCTCGTCGACGGCGGCGAGCGCATCGTCGTATGCACTGGCAGCGTCCGCCCGCAGGCGCGCCGCGATCTTCTCTTGCCCGGCAAGGGCCGAGGCCACGGTGCGCGTGCGGGGGCCAAGCGAGGCGACAGCCCCGCTCAGTGTTTTGCGGACCACGTCAGTGCGGGCGGCCTCGTCGGCGGCCAGGGCGGCAAGCCAGCGGCGGATCGGTTCCACCGCCGGTGGAGGCAGCAGTCCGTCGTCGGTCACCGAAGCCTCGGGCACGGTGAAGAGCGGTGAGTTGCCCAGCCCCCGCTCGGTCATCATGTGGGCCAGGTGGGTGCTCACCTCTCGCAGCGCCTCCGGCGTCGTGCGGTCAAGAACGACCGCCACCTGGGTGCTGCGCTCGGCGGCTTCGCGCAAGAATCCCCACGGCACTTGGTCGGCGTACCGGGCGGCTGAGGTGACGAATAGCCAGAGGTCGGCGGCGGCCAGCAACTGTCCAGCAAGGCGGCGGTTGCGCTCCACCACGGAGTCGATGTCGGGAGCGTCGAGGATGGCGAGACCCGCCGGCAGGCTCTCCGTCGGCACCAGCTGCATCGCGCTCTGATCGCCGGTGGCGCGGTCGCTGCGCTCAAGGTCCGGCAGGAGCCGGTCGGTGCCGAACCAGCCGGCGTCTTCGAAGTTGTGGACGAGCACCGGTGATCGGGTGGTCGGCCGTAACACCCCGGTGGCGCTGACCGGGGTCCCCACGATCGAGTTCACCAGAACCGACTTGCCGGCCCCGGTCGAGCCTCCGACGACGGCGAGCAGCGGCGCATCGATCTGCTGCAGCCGCGGAAGAATGTAGTCGTCCAGCTGTTTGACCAGCTGATCCCGCTCCGCTCGAGCCGGCGGTGCGTCCGCGGCCTCGAACGGCAAGTCGTATGCGACTAAGTCCTCACGCAGCCGGGTGAGTAGGCCAATGAGGTCCGGGCCGGAGAGGGCACTGGACATGGGAACTGCCCTCCCGCTCCGGTAATCACGTCGGTGCGAGCAGTTTAGGGCTCACCAACTCGAATTGAGCGTCGCCAAGTCATCCACCTGGGAGATTGCAGCGTCTGGAGGAAGCGCCGCCTCTCGCTGTGCGGCGCGCATTCTTGCAATGAGTCTGGCCTCCGTGGACTGCTTCTCTACGCCCGCCACGCCGCGCACCAGGCGGTCTCGGAGGACAGCGAGCTCGATGCCGCAACGCTGCAGGTCGTGTACCGCAGCGAGCGGCCCAGGCCCGATCTCCTTGGCATATCTGCGGGCTGTCCTCCGCCCTCTTCCGGTGCACAGGTACGGCACCACGGCGGGCCGGAGCCAGCCGAAAATCGTGTAGTCGCGCAACCGGGAGGCGACGACAGCATGCTCATGCCGACGGATGAGGAGCAACACCACACTGAGCCCCAGGACCGTTGGCAGCAGAAGCGAAACGTACGCCGCAGTGAGCCCCTCACCCGTCGCGAAGGACGCCAAGGTGTTGTATGCCATGTGCAGCAGCACGGCGGCGCAGAAGCCGGCAACGGGCGCCAGGATCCGTACGCCCAGATGGCGCTGACGGACGGCATAGCCGACCCCGGCGCCGGTGAGCATGGTGAACATCGGATGCACGAACGGCGCGGCCAGCCCTCGCCAGAAGAAGAGGTGCTGCACCGCAGTGAGTGCCGCACCGTTGCTTGACGTGTTGTAGACCTGCTGGAAGACCTGTCCGTAGTAGACGATGTTTTCGGTGAAGGCGAACCCGATGCCGGCGAGCCCGCCGTAGATGACTCCGGCCAGCACTCCGTTGAAGTCATGCCGCCGCCACCACGCGAACGCGAAAATCACGACCGCCTTCGCCGTCTCCTCTACCCAGGGCGCGATGAAGACGGCACTGCGGGGACTGGCCCCCTGGAGATCGCCGACCTGCAGCGTGAGCCACGCGTTGACCTTCAAGGCGACGTACGTCGCGCCTATCGCACCCCACAGCAGAGCAGCCGCCTGCAATTTCGCCGGCTCTGGTCGCAGCCGGTCCAGGACGAGGAATGCCGCGCTCAACGGTACGACTGGGGCCAGCGCAAACAGCACCGCCCAACCGAACGCGCGCCCGTCGATCACGCGGTCGAGATCGCGGTAAATCGACCAAATGGCGATGCCCGCGAGAAGCGCGATGCCGATGGCAATCAACGCCGTGCCAATAAGCCGAAGCCGATTGCGGGGAGCTGCCCCTCCCTCAGGCGCCAGCAGCGCGGTAGTCATTGAGCCAAACCTAGCGGCGTCGGACGCGGGCTGCGGCTGTGGCCTGTAAGGCAGCCGCGCGGCCCCACCTCCATGACCGCCTGCCGAGAAACCGACGCGCAGTGTCATATCTGGCACGACAACCCGGTGCTTTTTGTCGGCGTCAACCGTCCAGCGCTCAGTAGACTCGCCGCGACGCTAGCCGTCCCAGCGCTCGTAGCTCAGCTGGATAGAGCGGCGGACTTCTAATCCGCGGGTCGCAGGTTCGAATCCTGCCGAGCGCAC
>JBBSHN010000121.1:0-6789 GCA_038252945.1 Propionibacteriales bacterium
CTCAGCACGTCGGCAGAGCAGCATCAGCGCCGAGTAGCCCCAGTCGTCGTTTCAACGCCAGTATTCGCCCGACGGCAGCATTGATCCGTCCGACGCTCAGGCGGCCCGAATGCACAGCTCGCATTAGCCCACTCACCGCCTGTGCGGGCTGCGGTGTCATCAGCAGGAGGTCGGCTCCCGCCCTGACAGCATGTACGGCGATTAGCGCTGGGCGACCCGAAGAGGTGATGCCGCCCATGTTGAGCGCGTCGGTGATCACTACCCCGTCGAAGCCGAGTCGCCGCCGTAGCAGCCGGTGGGTCAACCCACCGGAGATGCTGGCCGGCCGCCGGTCACCGCTCATCGCCGGAAACGCCAGGTGCCCGACCATCACAAGGTCGACGGAGCTGCGGACAGCCTGCCTGAACGGCGGCAAGTCGACGGCACGCCAAGTTCGTCGGCTCTCGGTGATCGTCGCGGTGGACTTGTGACTGTCGGTGCTCGTGGAGCCGTGGCCGGGGAAATGCTTGGCAGTCGCCGCGACGCCACCCCTGTGATATCCGCAGATCTGCGCTCGAACCAGTCGCGACACGACGTCAGGGCTGGAGGAGAACGACCGCGGCCCGATCACCCCCGCCGACCCCACGGTGTTGACGTCGGCGTCTGGAGCAAGATCGACGTTGATGCCGAGACGGTGAAGAAGCGTCCCCGTCCGCTCGGCTGTGCGCCGTGCCGCAGAGGAACTGCCGGCGAAGTCGGCGCCCCCCGGGGTTCCGGAGGTGCCAGGAACCCGGGTCACGATGCCGCCTTCTTGGTCCGTCATGATCAGCAGCGGCTGACCTACCCGGCGCGAAAGGCGTTGGGAGCGCGCTGACAACGCACGCGTCTGATGCTGTGCAAGTAGGTTGTCACTGAAGTAGATTAGCCCGCCGGGATGCCATCGGCGGATGAGAGAACGCGGCGCCGTCGTACCGGAGAAGCTGAGGACGAGGAGCTCTTCGACCTTGTTCCGCAACGTCATGCCGTGCAGGCGGTGCTGCATCGGGGTCCGATGACCCTGGATACGTGCGGAGGTTGAAGGTCGACTGGTGCTTGACGGGTCGACGGAGGTGGCTGCGCCGACGGGGACAGTGGCTGTCGCGCTCTCGGTGGCAACGGAGCCGCCATGCACTACGGACGAGGAGGCGCCACTGTCGCAGGCCGTGAGCAGGACCGAGCTTGTCAAGGCAGCGAACCAACGGACCCCGGGTCGCACAACTGTCACAGCTGCGGCAACGCCTGAGCGCGATAGGCGGGTGCCACGCCGTTGCGGGCGTCCCCCATCCGGTGCACACGAAGGGCGTTCGTTGACCCTGGGATGCCGGGCGGACTGCCTGCTACAAGGACAACCGTCTCCCCCTCGGAGCACCGGCCGATTTCGAGCAGCTCTCGGTCCACCTGCATCGCCATCTCGTCGGTGTGACCGACGGGGTCGACGAGAAACGTTTCGATTCCCCAGGTCAGCGCAAGTTGGGATCGCACCACCTGTTCCGGAGTGAACGCGAGCACCGGCACAGGCGACCGGTACCGGGACAACCGGCGAGCCGTATCCCCGGATTGCGTGAAGGCGATCAGATAGCGCGCATTCAGCTCCTCTGCCACATGAACAGCAGCCTTGGCGATGATGCCGCCGCGGGTCCGTGTCGGTAGCTCCGTGTACGCCATGCGGCTGAGGCCGTGGTCCTCGGTCGACTCGATGATGCGGGCCATCATCCGGGTGGCCTCGATCGGATACTTTCCGACACTGGTCTCGCCGGACAGCATCACCGCGTCTGCACCGTCGAGGACGGCGTTCGCCACGTCGCTGACCTCGGCTCGCGTGGGCCGCGGCGCCTCGATCATCGACTCGAGCATCTGTGTGGCGACCACCACGGGTTTGGCGTTGCGCCGAGCCACTTCTGCCACCTGCTTCTGCAGAAGTGGCACTTCCTCCAGCGGCAGTTCCACCCCCAGGTCGCCACGAGCCACCATGACGGCATCGAACTCCTCGAGGATCTCCTCGATGCAGTCGATGGCTTGCGGCTTCTCGATCTTGGCCACAACCGGCAGCCGAACGCCCTCTTCGTCCATGACCTTGTGGACTTCCGCCACGTCGGCAGCAGACCGCACGAACGAAAGCGCGATCATGTCGGCTCGCAGGTGCAGCGCCCACCTCAGGTCGTCGACGTCCTTGTCACTGAGCGCCGGCACGCTGACAGCAACGCCCGGAAGATTGAGGCCCTTGTGATCACTGAGCCGGCCGCCCACGACAACCTCGGTGGTCACGTCGGTGTCGGACACGGATGTGACCAGCAGCCGGATGCGGCCGTCGTCGACCAAGATCGTGTCGCCGGCTGAGACGTCGGTCGGCAGGGCGGTGTACGTCGTCGAGCTCGTTCGTGCGTCGCCCAGAACGGCCCGTGTCGTCACGGTGAACGCGCTGCCGGCAGCAAGCTCCACAAAGCCGCCCGCAAAGCGGCCAAGTCGTATCTTCGGACCCTGCAGGTCGACGAGAACGCCGACAGCCGACCCACAGCTGTCGGAGGCATGGCGCACCTGCCGGTACAAGTCCTCGTGGCCGGCGTGGTCACCGTGACTGAGATTGAGCCGGGCAACGTTCATTCCGGCATCCACAAGCTGGCGAATGCGTCCGGGTTGTGCAGAAGCAGGGCCTAGCGTGCAGACGATCTTGGCTCTGCGCACTTCGCCGAGCCTACCCGCGGAGGCGGGCTACTCCGGTCATCCGACGGCCGCGCCGACAAGGTCTCCAATGAGATAGGTGAGGCCGGCGGCGGCACCGCCGAGAAGCAGCTGACGCAGCCCGCCGTACCACCATGACCGAGTCGTGACCCGAGACACGATGGCTCCGCACGCGAAGAGCGCTCCAAAGCTGATGACCAAGGCAGGAACCAAACTGGTGCCTCCGAGTACGTACGGCAGCACCGGCAGGAAAGCGCCGAGAGCAAAGGACACGAAGGAGGAGACCGCTGCGACAAGCGGTGAGGGAAGGTTATCGGGATCGACCCCCAGCTCCTCTCGAGCATGAACCGCTACCGCCAGCTCAGGATCGGAGTGCACCTGCTCAGCGACGGCCTCGGCCAACCTGGGTTCGATGCCGCGTTCGACGTAGATCCGGGCAAGCTCTGCCTGCTCGGCTTCGGAGTTGACCTCGATCTCCCGCCGCTCGACGTCGATCTCTTTGGCGGTGAACTCGGCCTGGCTCGCCACAGAGGTGTACTCCCCCGCTGCCATCGAGAACGCGCCGGCCGCGAGGCCGGCGAAACCCGCAAGCACGACCTGGGACGAGTGGTCACCGCGGGTACCGCCGACGATGCCCGTAATCAGCGCAAAGTTGGAGACCAGCCCGTCCATGGCCCCAAAGACGGCCGGCCGCAGCCACCCACCTGTGACGTCGGGGTGCTCGTGGCCCACCTCTTCCTCTGCGGTCGCAGAGGCCGTCGTCGACGTGGTCGCAGGCACCAACGGAGGCACACCGGCCGGATCATGTGCCGTGGGCGCCTGCGATGGAGGTTCAGTCACGTGGGCACGCCTCTCGAGTGCTCGGGCGGAGCGTCTACAGCATTCTGCCCTGCATCCGGCACCTCAAGATCCTCCCCGCGCGGAGCGTCTGGCGGCACGGGCTCCACGTCCGCCTCGCGCCCCGGGTGGCGCCGACCGGAGACGATGAAGTAGGCCGCTGCGGCCACGAAGACGACGATGGACGTCCAGACGTTCAGGCGTATCCCGAAGATGTGGTTGGCTTGATCGACGCGAAGGTACTCGATCCAGCACCGTCCGGCTGTGTAGGCCATGACATAGAGGGCGAACGCGCGACCGTACCCGAGCCGGAACTTGCGGTCCGCCCAGATCACGAGACCGGCCACCCCGAGATCCCACAGCGACTCGTACAGGAATGTGGGATGGAACGTCGCAAACTGTTGCAGGTCACCGCGATGAGCCCGGTCGATCTCCAGTCCCCACGGCAGAGTGGTGGGCTTGCCGAAAAGCTCCTGGTTGAAGTAGTTGCCCCACCGGCCGATGGCCTGAGCGAGAGCGATGGCTGGCGCCACGGCGTCGGCGAACGCTCGAAACCTGATATGTCGCCGGCGGCAGCCGATGTAGGCACCGAGAGCCCCCAGTGCCACGGCTCCCCAGATGCCGAGGCCGCCTTCCCAGATGTAGAGCGCCGCGAGCGGTCGCCAGTTCTGACCCGACCCGAAGTAGAGCTCGGGATCGGTCATCACGTGGTAGAGCCGCCCGCCGACGATGCCGAACGGAACCGCCCACACCGCGACGTCTCCGACGGTGCCCGCGCGCCCACCTCGCGCCACCCATCGCCGGTTGCCGAGCCAGACGGCGACAATCACGCCGGCGATGATGCACAACGCATAGGCGCGAATCGGAATCGGGCCGAGATGCCACACACCCGTCGGAGGGCTCGGGATGTACGCGACGGTCATTTCGGCACCAACTTACCCGCCAAGGTGCACTCTCCCGCTCCGAAAGCGGGCGCTCATCTGCCTCTTCTGACCCCGTCTGCGAGAGCACTGACCAAGTCGCTGAGCATTCGCGTGGCTGATCGAAGGTCGTGGGCTTCGAGCACGCACCGCACGAGTGCGCTGCCCACAATGACGGCGTCGGCGTACCGCGCAACGTCGGCCGCTTGGTTCTCCGTCGAGACGCCGAGCCCCACACCGATCGGCTTCTCGGTCACCTTCCGCAGGCGCTGCACCAGGCCGGGAGCCGCCGGACTGCTGAGCTCACGAGCTCCCGTGACTCCCATCACCGAGGTCGCGTAGACGAATCCCCGGCATTCAGCGGCCGTTTCGTCGAGCCGCTGCTGCGTCGAGGACGGCGCGACGAGAAAGACCTTGTCAAGGTCGTGGCGGTCAGCGGCTTCGATCCACTGCCCCGCCTCCTCAGGGATGAGGTCCGGGGTGATGAGCCCCGCGCCGCCGGCGGCGGCGAGATCTGTGGCGAAGCTGTCCACGCCGTACCGTTCGACCTGGTTCCAGTACGTCATCACCAGTGCGGGACCCAGAGGGGCCACGTTCTCGACAACCCGAAGGACGTCGGTAGTGCGGGTCCCAGCCTCTAGCGCACGTTGCGCCGCGGCTTGGATAGTCGGTCCGTCCATGACCGGGTCGGAGTAGGGCAGTCCCACCTCGACAATGTCAGCGCCTGAGGCGAACAGCACCCGCAGCAGTTCAGCCGACTCCTTGACGCTGGGGAATCCGGCTGGAAGATATCCGACCAACGCGGCACGGTTCTCCGCTCGCGCGGCCTCGATCACTGGTCCGGCGCTGGGTGCAGCGCTCACGTGGCGTCCTCGAGAACATCCTCGACAACCTCGCCGACCGCAACGTAGTCGAACCAGGTGGCCGCAGTCACCATGTCCTTGTCGCCGCGGCCGGACAGGCACACGACAAGGACCGCCGCAGGTCCAAGCTCAGCGGCCACGTCGAGTGCTCCGGCGAGAGCGTGCGCGCTCTCGATCGCGGGGATGATCCCCTCGGTTTGCGCCAGCAGCTGCAGGGCGTCCATAGCTTGCCTGTCAGTGATCGGTCGGTACGTCGCTCGGCCGTTCTCTGCGAGCCAGGCGTGCTCCGGCCCCACGCCGGGATAGTCCAGGCCCGCGGAGATGGAGTGCGACTCAACGGTCTGGCCGTCAGCGTCTTGCAAAAGAAACGACCGGGTACCGTGCAGCACGCCAACCTCACCCACCGAGATCGTGGCGGCGTGGCGACCGGACTCGATGCCCTCCCCCCCTGCCTCGAACCCGAACAACCGGACCTGCTCGTCGTCGAGAAAGCCGGTGAACAACCCGATCGCATTGGAGCCTCCGCCGACACACGCAAGTGCAGCGTCCGGCAAGCGGCCAAGCAGCTGCAGACACTGAGCGCGCGCCTCATCACCGATGCCGCGGGCGAAGTCACGTACAAGCGCAGGAAACGGATGAGCTCCAGCCGCCGTGCCCAGCAGATAGTGCGTGGTGTCGACGTGAGCTACCCAGTCCCGCAGGGCTGCATTGATCGCGTCCTTGAGGGTGCGGCTGCCGGTGACGACCGGAACAACGTCGGCTCCGAGCAGCTTCATGCGCGCGACGTTCAGAGCTTGCCGTTCGCAGTCGACCTCCCCCATGTAGACCACGCAGTCCAAGCCGAAGTACGCGCAAGCTGTGGCAGTCGCGACACCGTGCTGACCGGCGCCGGTTTCGGCGATGACTCGGGTCTTTCCCATCCGCTGTGTCAGCAGGGCCTGACCGAGCACGTTGCGGATCTTGTGCGCACCCGTGTGGTTGAGGTCCTCCCGCTTCAGAAGCACCCGGGCTCCGGCGGCGGCTGAGAACCGCTCCGCGTCGTACAGCAGGCTCGGCAGCCCTGCATACTCGCTGCCCAGCCGCTGGAGAGTGTCAATGAACTCAGGGTCGGACATCGCCGAGCGCCAGTGCCGTTCGAGCTCGTCGAGCGGGGCGATCAGCGCCTCCGGAAGAAACCGACCGCCAAATCGCCCGAAGTGGCCGGATGCGTCGGGAAGCTTGCCGGACTGCGTCACAGCCACCGGTCAGTACCGCTGACGCACGGCCGGATGTGCTCCGGCGGCGACGAGGTCAGCAACTTGAGTGCGGGGATCCTTCTCTGTCACCAGCGCCTCCCCGACAAGTACGACGTCCGCACCGTTGCGGGCGTACTCCAAGACATCGTGCGGACCCCGGACGCCTGACTCTGCCACTCGCACCACGTTGTCGGGAATGGTGGGCGCCAGCCGTGCAAAGGTGTCACGGTCCACGTC
>JBBSHN010000122.1:0-6661 GCA_038252945.1 Propionibacteriales bacterium
GCCTCTGAGGCCCGGGACGTGCGGAATCGGGTGCGGAAATTCGTTTTTTTTGCCGGTGCCGGGCGGTCCGAGGAACACGACGTTGTCTTTGGCGGTGACGAAGTCCGGGGTGCCCAGGTGGGCGATCAGGTCGCGTTTGAGCCCGCGTGCGTGGTCGAAGTCGAACTCCTCCAAGCTCTTGCGGGCTGGGAACCGGGCGGCGCGGATGCGCCCTTCGCCGCCGTGGCTCTCGCGGGCCGACACCTCGCGTTGCAGGCAGGCGACGAGGAACTCCTCGTGCGACCAGGACTCAGCCCGTGCTCGTTCGGCGAGCCGCTCGACCGACTCACGCAGCGTCGGTGTCTTCAGCGCTCGGGTCAAGAACGCGACGTCGGCTGACAGGTCGCGCGATGTGGTTTTGGTCCGGACGGTGCCCATCACGCCACCCCGCCGTCAGCGTCATCGAGACCGAGCGCGGCGTCATAGTCGGCGAGGGACCGTTGCTCGACCTCGGGTTCGGTGACGGGGCGAAGCACGCCGACCCGTTCGCGGCGCAGCGCCTTCGCGGCAGCGACTTGCTCAGGATCGGACAGGGTTTGGTGCCAGGCCCAGACGCGGTCGTGGTCGGCGACCAGCCGCCCGTCGCACAAGGCACGGACCCGACGCAGGTCGGCGATCACCTCGACACGCCGGCCGATCACCGATGGATGCGGCGAGTAGTCGTTGGAGTCCAGCCGCAGGTAGTGGTCGCGGCCGGCCGGGTCGCCGACCGCCACCCGGTCGCCGGTGCGACCGGCGGCAAGGTGAGCATCGCGGCCCGGTCCGCAGTGATGCGATCAGTCGGCGCACAGCCCAGCGCCCGCCGTTGTCTGGTGTTCACCAACGACAACCACTGCCGCAGCTGCTTGTTGAAGTCCGGAGCCACTTGCCCTGCTGCCGCCGCCGCGCTTCAGCCGCGTTCTTTTCAAGGGTTGTGTAGTGAACGACCCACCACTCAGCGAGGTCCTCCCACCTTGGACATACGTAACGAGCTATAACTTCGAACGCCTTCTTCCACTCTTTCGCGTCCTCGGGGATGCGTTCGTCCTCCCAATGGTTCGCCACCGCCACATCCTCATCGGTGGCACTCCTGGCCAGGTAGGCCATCGACTTCCACGGCAGGTCACCTATCCCCCAAACCGACTCACCGTCCGATTCGGCCCCCTCTGCGTCAACTCGGCATCGTTGGTTCCAGCTGCCGATGCACTCCATCACGTGGATGACGGACTGCCAACGAGGTGGCAGAAAGGAGTGGTTCCTTCTCTCCGCACGCCCAGATGTTGGCTTCTGCCGGGGTGCTTGGCGAGCGCGGGCGGTGGTCGCCTGAGCACCATTCGCCAGCAGAGACTCGACCCAAGCTGTGACCTGCCGCCGGGTGAGAACTGCTGGCAGCTTGAACTCAGCACACCAGGCGAGATACTGCTCGACCGCCTGTCGAGTACGACTGGATTGTTGCAGGACTCTTCCGCTCAGCCTTGAGCGCGATGACCAGGACTCCGCGAGTGCTGCGAGGACCGGCTCAGCCACGAGTCCATCGTCCCCGTTATCTTGATCGTGAGCGTTGTGCTACGGCATAAGAGCCGAATCGGTAGCTGCTTATGCTCTCTGACCTGCGGTTCTGTTGCGTTCTTGAGATATCAAACCTTGAGGTATTTGCGCGTCATTAGGAGCGTCGGCACGACGGCCAGCACAACTGCGATTCCTCCGATAGTGGCCATGGCGAAGAACGCAGCGTTCCAGTCGATCCACGGCCAGATCTGCAGGTGCGCGCGCAGCCATGGCACGAAGAGCTCCATGACCGCGACCACCGAGCCGCAAGCAAGCGCAGCGCCCACCAGTGCAGAGAAAAACACCTCGAGCACGAACGGCAGCTGAATGTACATGCTCGATGCACCGACGAGCCGCATAATGCCGATCTCTCGGCGCCGGGCCATTGCAGCCAGCCGGATGGTGTTCGACACCTGCAGAACCGCAGCAAGCACGAGCAGCCCGGCGGCACCGAGCGCCAGCCACTTAAGCATGTTGAGTGTGCGGTAGACCGGATCCAGCTCCTTGCGCAGGTCTACGACCTGTTCGATGCCGGGCAGACTGCGCACCTGCCTCACCAAAGCGACGTTGTCGTCGGGATGTGCGAGCGTGGCCCAATACGCCGTCGACATGTCCGACACCTTCAACTCCTGGGCGATGGCGTCAGGATTGCCGGCCTTGTCGGTATGCGTGGCCAAGAAGCCCCGAAAGGCCTGCTGCCGCGACTCGTAGCGGAACGACGCGACGTATTTGCTCGTTGTGAGGAGACTCTTGACCTGATTCTCCTGCTGCGCCGTCGCCTGACCCTTCACACACGTCGGTGTCTGACTGTTCTTGGCGCAGAAGACGACCTTTACCTCCAGCTGGCTTCCCAGGAACTGCTCGATCTCGCCGACCTGGGAGCGAATCAGCAATCCCAGCCCCACCAGCGTCAACGAGATCCAGATCGTCAAGATGACCGCGAGCGTCATGGAGACGTTGCGCCTGAGCCCGATGGCGAGTTCGCTCGCCACGTACCGAAGTTGCATGAGTTGCTCGTGTCGCCAGGTCTGGGTCAGCCCTGGTAGCCGTACAGGCCGCGGGCTTGATCTCTTACCACGCGTCCGGACTGAAGTTCGATCACGCGCTTGCGCATCTGGTCCACTACTCCCGAGTCGTGGGAAGCCATAATCACCGTGGTGCCCGTGCGGTTGATGCGGTCGAGCAGCTTCATGATGCCGACCGATGTGGCTGGGTCGAGATTGCCGGTGGGCTCGTCGGCGATGAGGATCATCGGCCGGTTGACGAAGGCGCGAGCGATGGCGACTCGCTGCTGTTCACCGCCTGACAACTCATGCGGCAGGCGTCGACCCTTGCCGTCTAGTCCCACCATCTCCAGGGTCTGGGGCACGAGGTTGTCGATGGCCTTCTTCGGCTTGCCGATGACTTGCAAGGCGAAAGCGACGTTCTGGCTGACGGTCTTGTTCGGCAGCAGCCTGAAATCTTGAAAGACCGTACCGATCTGGCGCCTGAGACCGGGCACCTTCCAGCCAGCGAGCCGGTTGATCTCCTTGCCCGCCACGTAGACACGGCCGGCTGTCGGGCGCGCCTCTCGTAGGACCAGGCGCAGGAATGTTGACTTGCCCGACCCCGACGGCCCTACTAGGAAGACGAACTCCCCCTTGTCGATCTCGACGTTGACGGTGTCGAGGGCGGGACGGGCGGTTTCGCCGTACGCCTTGGACACCTCGTCGAACCGAATCACTGGCCAGAGTTTAGGTCGTCGAGCAACCTCCCCTTAGCAGCGCCAACCCCTTGGCGTGGTGCTGATGGCGGTTTCCCACGCTGACGTGGCGCCCCCACCGCCAGCATGGGAGATCTCCGATGCGGACGTGGCCTCCGCCACGTGTGCAGTGCCAGGACATACCTGACGGGTATGTGACAAGACATTCCTGACACCTGATCCGCTGTTGGTTGAGGGTTCGGCCATGGCAGAGATGGTGGTTTCTATGGATGTTCGGATCACGGTGGCGTTCTTTGAGCAGGAGAATTCAGGGACGAGTGTGCGGGCGTTTTGTCGTCAGCACAACATCAGTTCGCAGACGTTCTATGTGTATCGGCGCCGGTTCTGCAAGGAGGGCTTAGAGGGTCTGGTTCCGCGGTCGCGGCGACCGTTGTCGTCGCCGACGGTGACGCCACCAAACATGGTCGCGTTGCTGGTGGCCAAACGCGCTGAGCTCACTGCCGCCGGCTGGGACTGCGGCGCGGTGAGCATCGGGCATTGGCTGCGCCGCGAAGGGGCAGCCGGAGTTCCGTCGGCCCGCACCATTCACCGGATCCTGGTCGCCGCCGGTGTGGTGGAGCCGCAGCCACGCAAGCGGCCAAGGTCGTCCTACAAACGATTCGAGGCGGCCGCCCCGAACAGCTGCTGGCAAATCGACGGCATGAAGTGGCAGCTGGCTGACGGCACCCTGGTCGTGGTGTTGCGGGTCCAAGACGACCGGTCCCGCAAGCTGCTGGCCAGCGTCGTCGCCGACACCGAAAACAGCTCCGACGCCTGGAAATGTGTGGCGTTGGCGATTGCGCGGCACGGAGCACCGGCGATGTTTCTCAGCGACGGCGGTGTCGCGTTCACGATGCGGCGTGTCCACGGCAGCCTCGGCCAGTTCGAGGCGAAACTGCGTCAGCGCGGAATTCTGCCGGTCGTCGCCAGCCCGAATCATCCACAAACTTGCGGCAAGAAGGAACGAGAGTGGGAAACTCTGCAGCAGTGGCTCAACGCCCGCCCGCTGGCGCGCACTCACACCGAGCTTCAGGCTCAACTTGATGCCTACGACCTGATCTTCAACAGCCGCCGCCCGCACCAGGCGCACAGCGGGGCCACGCCAGATGAGATCTACACCGCACACCCCAAGGCCAGCGCCGCCGACGTTGCGTTGGCCGCCCCCCTCACTCAACACAAGGTCCGCGCACGACGCGATGGTGTCATCGACCTCGGCGGCGGCCTCAAAACCAGCATCGGGGTCCAATGGGCCTACGCCACCGTGACCGTCATACGTGAAGACCCCGCCGTCGCGATCTTCCACGACAACCAGCTCATCGACTTCCTGCACATCGACCCCAGCCGGCAATACCAACTGAGATCACGCCGCTAGTGTCAGGGATGTCGTGACACATGTGTCAGGCATGTCTCGTCACAGGACACGTGGCCTCCGCCACGTCCGCATGGCAAACGCACGGAGAGGAGGCGATGGCGCGAGCGCGATGGTCAGGTGGTGGCTCGCCGCCAGCGAATACCCGCCTCGATAAACTCGTCGAGATCCCCGTCGAGGACGTTGGCGGGATTGCCCTCCTCGTAATCGGTGCGCAGGTCCTTGACCATCTGGTAGGGGTGAAGCACGTAGTTGCGCATCTGGTCTCCCCACGATGCCGCCACGTCACCTCGCATCTGATCCAGCGTGGCCTTCTCTTCCGCCCGCTTCAGCGCCAGAAGCTTGGCCTTGAGGATCGCCATCGCGGTGTTCTTGTTCTGCAGCTGGCTTTTCTCGTTCTGCACTGCCACCACGATCCCGGTGGGCAGGTGGGTGATCCGCACGGCGGAGTCCGTGGTGTTAACGCTCTGCCCACCAGGGCCGGACGATCGGAAGACGTCGACTCGAATGTCCTCTTCCGGGATGTCGATGTCTTCGGTCTGTTCCAGCACCGGCACGACCTCGACCGCGGCGAACGACGTCTGCCGGCGCCCCTGGTTGTCGAACGGTGAGATACGCACCAACCGATGAGTGCCCTGCTCCACACTCAGCGTGCCGTAGGCATACGGCGCCTTGACAGCAAACGTCGCCGACTTGATGCCGGCCTCCTCGGCGTACGACGTGTCGTACACCTCGACCGGATACTTGTGCCGCTCCGCCCAGCGCAGATACATCCGCATGAGCATCTCCGCCCAGTCTGCTGCGTCCACCCCGCCAGCGCCCGACCGGATGGTCACTAGGGCCTCACGCTCGTCGTACTCCCCCGACAACAGCGTTCGGACCTCGAGCTGCTCAATGCTCTTCGCCAGCCGGTCGACCTCTCCCTCCACCTCCGCGAACGAGGCCGCGTCCTCCTCCTCGGCGGCAAGGTCGAGCAGTACGGCGACGTCGTCGACCCGGCTGCGAAGACTCGTCACGCGCTCCAGCTCCGCCTGCAAAAAGGACAGCCGTCCGGTGACTCGCTGCGCGTGAGCCTGGTCGTTCCACAGGTCTGGTGCGGTCACCTGCTCTTGCCGCTGCCCGATCTCCGCCCGCAGATCGTCCAGCTTCAGCACTTGCTCGATGCCGGCCAACGTGGCGTCGAGCGCCTTGATCCGCTCGGACAGATCGGGCGCAGCCACTCGGCCAGGCTACGGGGTACGAGCCAGCTCAGCGGGGCGGGTGGTCGGCAAAGTTGCCGCCACGCCCGTCATCGAAGGACTCGTAACCTATTGGCGTTTCGGGATCGTCGCCGGTTCCCAGATCGTCAGTCTGAGGTGGCACCGCGGGATCGCGGTTCGGCGCGTTCGGCACTGCCTCCGGGTCGGTGCTGATGTCGCCGCGCATGTCAGCGGGTTCGATCCCTTCCTCGGCCGGCACACCGGACTGTTCGTTCGACGAAACTGTCATGGCCGGCCTGTACCCGTTCGCCGCTTCCGACATGCGGCGTGGGCTGAGCAGGCTGACGACAGCCGCGCCACGTCCACTAACGTCAGCGCATGACCGCCTCACCGCAACGGACCAACGAGCAGCTGCAGGCTGTGCTCTCCGACCTCTCCAGCGTGGTCGGCGCAATTCGCGACGAGCAACTGCACCACCCAACTCCCTGCCCTGACTACGACGTCGACACACTGCGCAACCACATGCTGGGCTGGCTGAGCAACTTCGCCGCCGGCTTCGCTGACCCGAACGGACGGGCCCCCTCGGCCTCGGTCGACGACTACTCGACGCCCGATCATGCCGCCGCCGAGGTCATCAGCTCGGCACGAACGCTCGACGAGGCAATCCGCAAGGGCGCAGGGACCCGCCCCCTGCGACTCGGCGAATCGGAGATGCCGGGCGACCTGTCGCTGAGCATGATGCTGTGGGAATACCAGGTGCATGGCTGGGACCTGGCGCGAGCAACC
>JBBSHN010000123.1:0-6482 GCA_038252945.1 Propionibacteriales bacterium
CCATCCCTGTCGCCTTGGCCACGTCGATCGCCGCCGCGCAACTCAGGACTCGTTCGGTCTCGTCACCGTCGATCTCCTCGACATCGTTGCTGATGGGCTTCAAGGGCACCTCCGTGGCTCGGCTGACAGGCGACGAGCGAGCCCGGGGGCCCTGGAGGGAAACCGAAAGTCTGATCGTCGTGCTCGTGGCAACAGTGCGCAACCCTTCTGGCCGGACCCCACGCCAAACTGATCTACGGCCTCGGGACCAAGAAGACGACGGCGTGACGGGCTCGCTCACGCACCATTTTCACGCACGCGCCACGCCCGCGCAGCGGGAACAGAAACTGACCTGAGATTGCGGGCGCTCTCTGCATGGCCGGAGCGAACTCACGCCTGACCGTCGAACACCGATCCGCTCGCGACCTTGTTGCCTTGCGTACAGGTCGCGATAACCGGGAAGCCCCCGTCAGGATTGGTGCTCTTGGTCTCGCACTGGAAGCCCTGCGTACTCGATCCCTGTCTGGCGTTCCAGAGAACCTCGGCAGCCTCCTCACAAGACATGTTCTGTGCCTTTGCCCAGTCGTAACCTCGGACAGGTCCGCAGGCGGTGGTCCCGACGGCTGTAGACGGTGTCGACAGAGTTGTTGTCGTCGTCGTCGTCCTACTCTCCATACGCGATACCTCGACTCGGTAGTCATCCCGCTGGTTGAGCTGGTCGAAGATGGCGTTGGACTCGGACCGGAAGTACTGCAACACGGGCCCAACCGTCATTAGCGGAGCCAGGAAGAGCGCCTTGGCCCCGAAGGCGACGAGGATCTGCTTCGGCGAGAAGCATTTGGCGATGATGTCGCCCCCGTTGGCGTCCTTGACGGTGGAGGCGCAGTCCGATCCCGAAAGGATCTTCTCAGTCACGTCGACGACTGTGTCGGGTGAGCCGGCACCGAACCGGGTGAGAAGCGACAGCAGGGTGCGAACGCCAGCGTCGATCTGATAGAGGCTCTGGCCCACACCGTCGAATTCTGTGTGCAGCTCGCCCTTCTGGCCTGGGGCAATGTCGGTGTCGAAGGTGGCCGACTTGGCGGGGAACACGACCGTCGACCCGTTGTTGAGGAAGCGGGAGAAGGACTGCAGGCCGTCCCCGGTGTCGGAGTGGGTCTCGGTCATGTTGGGATGCGCCACCAGTAGCGGGTACCGGCGACGGTTGACGACGGTCACGAACCGGCCGCTGTCGGCGCTCTTCGACCGGCGGCCGAAGCACCAGTAGATCGTGTCCTTGGAGTCCGAGGTGACCGACCAGCCGCCGGTGCGCGCTCCCGCCTCGTCGGCACAGGACGGCGCGGCCGCCTCTTTGGTGAGACCGCCGTCGAGGCCGTCGAGGAGCTCGGACTTGGCCGCCGACAGGAGATCCTTTGCACTGGCGAAGAAGCTTCCGAACAGGGAGAAGTGATCGGTCGAGAAGGACACGCTGTGCCCGTCTGTGGCCAGGTGCGATCCGATCGGTGTCCACGGACCCCCGGGGCCCTCGGCCGTGAAGACCATGACCACGTCATCGGATCCAGGCTTTCGGAGCAGGGGCGCTTTGACGGTGACGTCGCCGCCCAGAGGGCCCGACGGGGCCAACTCGATGAGCTTGGACGCAGCGGTCAGCCCGGCGAAGGGCGGGGCGAGGGGATCTGTCGTCTTCACCTTGAGCCCCGCCGGCCGGTGGTCACCGGTGACCGTGACGCTGTCAGCCGTGTTGGCCGGTCCGTCGAAGGGTCTCACCACGACCAGGACCACGGCTGCCAGGACAGCGATGGCAGCCATTGCTGCCAGGAACTGTCGCCGGCGGTGGACGCGTGTCGAGGTGTTCAAGAGCGAATCCCTTCCGGTTGGCCATCCCGCGGTGAGACTTGGCCGCAGAGACATCGAGGGAACCGACCTCGAGAGCGACGTCGGCCAGCCTCCGGTTTCATTGGTCCCAGCCAAGTCATGGTTCTGCCCCCTGAAACTAAACGGACCTTCGAGCGAATACGAAGCCCGTCTCCCAGCCACCAGTTGGCGACGTTGAACTTCTTGGATGCCGCCACCCGCGGCTGCTGGTCGAGGGGCTGAACTGTTACCCCTACGGAAGGGCGGTTCCGCGCCGTCGCGGTGGTCACGCCCCGCACATCAAGTCTTGGACTCCATCCACGCAGTACGCGAGGTCTTCTCCCCCGTTCGGCGCCGGCGGCTGAACCTGGTGCTCATTTAGGGCACCGTTGGGCTTAAGGAAGTAGGCGTAGGTGTCCCCAACTTTTGACGAGGTGGGCTGAGGCGGAAGCGGGGTTCCGGCGCTGTCGGCGAACCGAACGGCGCTGACGGTGCCCAACAAGGTGCCACCGTCCGCAGAGATCGTGAAGGCCGTCGTGTCGAGTTCGTAGTACATGTTCTGCCCAGAATTGGGCTCCGAGTAGGTCCGGGAGGACCTCATTCCGGTGCCATCCGGTCGCACGGTCAAGGTCTGGCCGTGGCGGCCCCACTGCTTCACGTACTGCACGGGCACACCGGTCGGTCCCGGTCTTTGGGACTCCACGGCACTCGTGGCGCCAAGGGTCAGAGTAACATTGGTACCGTTAGCAGCGCCGAAGCCAGCGGTGAGGGCGTCGGTGATGAACCCCAGTTCCTTGAAGATGTAGGTCCCGAGTTCGATCGCCTTCAAGAACAGCGTCGCGTACCGCCCCAACTTGAATAGATCCTGGCTGAGGCTAGTAAGTGCTTGGCCATCTACTTCACTGCCGAGGAGGTCCCGTGCTGCGCCGACCACCTTCGCCGGATCGTCGTGGAAGGATTTCACTTGCTTAACCACGCATGGGATGAGCGAGGTGAGCAGCTCCGGGTTCTGTAACTGTGCCGGTGAGTTCAGGTTCGTGAGGTCGATCTTGAGGATACCGAAACAACTGAGCACCGCGAGGTAGCCGCCGGTCTTGTCGACAGTGTCGTCCGTGGCAGCGTCAACGGCGAGCCGACCGATGGTCAAGGCGCCTGACAGTGTGTCGACATAGGTCCGGAACCGAAGCTGTGCGGGCGTCCCGGGTTGCCGGTAGCCGACGGTCATTCGAGTTCCTGGTGGGAGGAGAATCGACTCGCCGCGTTGGAAAGCCTTCCGGATCATCGCGCGTGCTAAATCCGACTCATCCTCGACCCAGACATACTCGCGTTTCATACCGCTCGGTAGGTCGACCCACTGATAGGCGCCGCGGTTCGACTTGATCTCCAGCTCGGCGATCACGGTACCGTCACTTAGCGGCTTACCCGCCCGTATGCACGCGTGCGTCGATCCGGACGGGCTCCCGTCCGCAGACGCCCACGCCGGAGCGCCGTCGCATTTCGAAGGCTGAGTGCGGCCTGCGAGCTTCGCTGCCATGAAGTCCCCGATGGGCTTGAGGATTTTGCTCACCGCCCAACTCACTATCGAAAAGTGATCGGTCTCGACGGCAAGCCTCCCATCGGCAGCCAGCGTGGCAGGGAGCAGCTGCCAGCGGCCGTCATCTCCGCGATGTAGCGCGACCAACGAGGAGGGGTCTCCTCCTGCGGGCCCTGTCTGAAACGTCACTGCAAGTGCCTTGTTGACGCGGCCCTTCTCGACCTGGACCAGGATTCCGGTGCCCATGGCTCCGATCTCGACGTCATCGACCGTATTCGGCGGTCGGGAAATGGCCACTGGCGTGACGTGCACCGTCGCTCCCTTGGTCACGGAGCCCGGCCCGCCCTCGAGGGTGCCAACCGACGGGACCTCGGCTTTGAGGCTGCCGTCGGCCGCAACGTCGACGTCGAGGGGGCTTCCCTTCGCTGTGACACCTTCCGGCAGGTGGTTCGCCTTCTTCTGGAACGCCGAGCAGGCCACGCTCAGTCCGCACAGGAGCGCGAACACGACCAGGACGGCAATCTGGCGCGACGGCCAAACGAGCCAGCGCGCGCTCGGATTGTGGCGCGCCGGGCCGCAGCCTGGTCCCCCGCTCTGCCCCACCGCAGCAAGCTACAGCAATGGCGTCACCGGTAGTGTCCAGTTTGCGGAGCGGCAGCAGGGTTGGCTGGGCATCCCCCGGTCTTTCCCCATAACCTACATTGGGGGTATCCACTTAGCCGGCCTTGACAAGACGGTGAGGCAGCTGCTTTTTTCCCGTCGGGACCCCGGTTCGTTGCCGGTCCCGTCGAGCGCTTTCTGGTGGCTCCTGGGTCCTCTCCACGCCGCTTCGTGGCGTCGGCGCGGCGTGCAGGAGCCGGGACGCTCACGATCCATCCGAATCCCCCTGGGCCAGCAGCCCGCTGACCTGGGCTACGCCGGCTAAGTGGATACCCCCAAACCTACATTATGGGGACTAGAGTGCGAGGATGCCCCGGGCCGGCAAGCTGTCCCCCTCGTCACGCTTCGCCGAGCTCGTCGACGCCTGGCTGCGGGATCTCGGCACGACCAAGCCGGCGGCCAACACCGTGGCCGCCTACCGGCGGGACCTCGAAGGCGTCGCCCGACGCATCGCCGTCGACGCCGAGGTCTCGGTGCTGCACCTGGAAGACCTGACGAAAGACGCCATGCGGGGCGCCTTTGCCTCGTGGGCTGCCGACCACGCCGCAGCCTCGGTACTCCGTGCCCATTCGTCGTGGTCGAGCTTTTTCGACTTCTTGGTGGCCGAGGATCTCCTGGAGGGCAACCCCATGGCGGCGGTGGCCAAGCCCAAGGCGGTCGTATCCGCTCCCCGGGCCATCCGGGCTCCCGATGCCGCTGGTCGCCTGCTGGGCGTCGCCACCGTGGCCGATCCACGGGGACGCAACCCCTGGCCGGCTCGGGACCTGGCCCTGGTGGCCACATTCTGCGTGACCGGCATCCGCGAGTCCGAAGCGGTGGCGCTGAGCATGGGTTCGCTGGAGGGGACCGCGGGGGCCCGCCGCCTCCAGGTGGTTGGCAAGGCCAACAAGACCAGGGCCATTCCCATCGAGGCTGGTCTCGAGCAGGTCCTCGACATCTACCTGAGCACCCGAGCGGCCCGGTTCCCCAGACACGATCTGCAACATCCAGCCACGGCCCTGTTCGTCGACGTTCGGGGCCGCCGCCTCTCCGCCGACCAGGTGAAGTACCTGATCGAACGGCTCTACGTCCGGGCCGGGCTGCGGGCGCGGGTGCCGGCGGGAGCCATGGTCCACGCGCTGCGTCACACTTTTGCCACCTCGGCGCTCGAGGCGGGCGCAGACGTCGTCGAGCTGCAGACGCTGCTGGGTCACGCGTCGTTGGACACCACCCGGCGGTACCTCGACGCCACCGCCGAGGGACTGCGCGATGTGGTCCGTGGCCATCCTGGCCAAGTGGCCTTGCGCGAACACTTGCGGGGACAGGGGGATGAGCACCACTCCCCTCCCCTATCGCCTGGCCCAGCTTGAATTGGAAGTCTTGCCGTGGATACCTCCGTTTATCAACGTGCTGGGCGGGCACGCGTCGGATGCAGCCGACGCTCAGCTACCACTTAAGTGCAGCCGGAGACGGTCGTTGTCTGAACCACCCGGCATCCGCGTTCAGGGCCGGAGATCAGCCGGGTCCACGGAGAGAGAAAACGGCTGATCGAGCGCGAGGCGCTGTCCCGGTCGAGCTGATCCCGCCTCGACGTAGCGGCCCTGGTCGAGGCTGTAGCAGGTGATAGTCGGACCGTCCTCCAGTTCGACACGCCAGAACGAGGCGATGCCCGCTCGTGCGTAGACCGCGGGCTTGGTGAGACGGTCAGTCGTGCGAGAGCCTGGCGACACGATCTCGACCACGAGGGTGACCGCAGCGGAATCGAGGATGCCAGAGCGGTTTGCCAACACGACGTCGCGTTTCGCGACGACAACGTCAGGGATGAACACCGTGTTGTCGGGCAGGCGTACGCCCATGGCCTCAACGACTGCCAGGCCGGGAGTCGTCGCGTCATCCAGCACACCCGCAAGCCTGAGGCTCACGAGTTGATGGACGCCGCTCGGCGGAGGGCTCACGAGGAGGGTCCCCTCCAGCAGCTCGTAGCGTTGCACGTCGTCGGGCAGACCAACGAGGTCCTCCTCGCTCCAGGGACCAATATGGGCACCAACGACCATTGCCACGACACCAGCTTGCCACCAGGCTCCATCGCCCGTGCGCGCAACGAAGTCGGCAGGGCCACGGCGCTCGGTCTGAAGCGACGGATCGGTTCCGCGTATCCGGGCCGTGACCCTCGAAGCCGGCGACGAGCGCATGGGCTTGCTCACCCGCGCTCGTGGCTGCAGCCGTGGCGGCGGATCGGAGGCCAGAGTAAGACGCCGGAGCGCGCAAGCCAGCGGTGTGTCAGGGAATGGATACGATTTCATATTCTGAAGAACCAGCCGTTATTCCTTCCCGGTAGACGGGAACGCCAGGCGACGACCGCTGGCGGCGGAGCGGGCCTCTGCTTCGAACCGCTCTCGCACACCCGTGTCCGAGGCATACTGAGCCTCGGGCACTCGACGGGTGGTGCTCGCCCGCTTCGCCCGCAACCGCCGCC
>JBBSHN010000124.1:0-6465 GCA_038252945.1 Propionibacteriales bacterium
CCGAAGATCTGCGTACCGTTGGTCCGGAAAGCCTTGCGGAGCCGCAGGAACACGATCGGCGACTCCTCCTCCGGCTCGAAGCCAACGAGCAGAACGGTCGGGGCGTGCTCCAGCGACTCATAGGACACGTGCAGTGGCGTGACGCCGGCGACGCGCGCGCCCAGGAACGCCAGCTCCTCGGCGCTGACCGGCCGGGCGCGGAAGTCGATGTCGTTGGTGTGAAGGGCCACCCGCGCGAACTTGGCGTAGGCGTAGGCGTCCTCTTCGGTGAGCCGCCCGCCGGGTAGCACGCCGACGCCGCCACGGTCGACAGCCTCGCGCAGTCCTATGGCGGCGCGCTCAAGCGCGGCCGGCCAACTGGCCTCGACGAGCTGGCCGGACCGGTCGCGCATGAGCGGGGCGGTCAGGCGGTCGGGTTGTGTCGCGTAGCGGAACGCCCAGCGGCCCTTGTCACAGTTCCACTCCTCGTTGACCTGCGCGTCGTTCCCGGCCATCCGCCGGGTGATCTTGCTGCGGCGCCAGTCGGTGCGCTGCGCGCACCCGGACCGCGGCGGTCTGCGTCGCCGAGGACGGCGGCCCATTCGGGTTCGGCGAGCGTGTCTTGGATCATGAGGGTGTGCGTTCCGCGCTCGCGGTCCATAGCACCGCGGCCAGCAGTGTGACTGAGCACAGGTGTACGCCGGTGCACCCTAGGCAGATCGCGTCGACGCGGAACAGCTCGACCCACACCAGGTACAGCGCCGTCAGAACGCCTAGCGCCGCGCCCGGCGACACGCGGCGCGTCGAGGCTGCGTAGCCGCCACGCCGGCGGGCTGCACAGCGCGGTCATCGCGGCGAAAAACACCAGCCCCAGTATGGCGACCGGGACCGGGCCGACATGTGACCACGCGCTGGTGGTGACCTTCTGGCAGTTGATCGTGGCCGACTCGGGACAGGCCAGCGAGGTTGTGGCGCTGTAGTGCTCGATCGTCAGATAGATCGACACCGCTAGGCCGATGACGGCCGACCCCAGCGAGGAGATGCCGCCGCGGGCCGGTGTGCTGTCAGTGTCTGGCATTGTTCAGCGTAGCGGTCGCGGCGAGCACACCTTGGGCCGTGCAGACAGGGGCGGGATTGTTCTTGGTGAGCCGGCAGAGAGCGGCGGTGATCACGTTAGCGGTGCCGTCGACGCCCTTGGCGATCGGCGAGCTGGGATCGGATAGTGCGCCCGATATTTGGGCGTGCGACTTGCCGGCCAGCACCGATGGATCGTAGGAGGCGCCGGAGATGACGTAGCTGCCGCGAGGTCGATGAACGGGATTGAGTGGCTGGGGGTGTACTTGCTCACCAGCGCTTCGTCGGCCGCGGTGAGGGTGTCCAGCCGCGCATACGTGCCGTTGACGACCTGGTTGCATTGCAACTCCTTGCCGGTGAAGGACAGGTAGCTGCTGGTGTAGCTCGCGCCGTGGAAGCTCAGGGTCGGGGTCTGAATAGCAGCGCTGCAGGATCGTGCGCTAAGCCTGGTGCCGCGAGATGACCGGCAACCGTTTCGTGACGTCGCAGGACGCGGCCGAGATGGCGTCCTGCGCAAAGGTCACAACATCTGTGCTGCCATCACTCTCGTGTTGTCACGCGTTCGCCGACCATGGCGTGCGCCCACCTGCAGCTACTGGGCGGTCTCGCGGAGAGCGAGCGCCGCCTGGATCAGCGCCGCGTGGGTCAGTGCTTGCGGAAAGTTGCCGAGCATGCTGCGGTCCCGTGGGTCCATCTCTTCAGAAAGGAGGCCAAGCGGTCCCGACAGATCGAGCAGGTCGGCAAACAGAACGGACGCTTCCTCTCGCCTGCCGACCTTTGCAAGGGCTTGAACGAGCCAGAAGGAACAGGGAAGGAACGCTCCCTCGGACCCTTCCAAGCCATCGCTGCCTGGCGGGTATCGGTAGAGCAATGGTCGTCCGGCGTCCAGTTCCCGTCGCACCGCGTCGATGGTTCCTCGAACTTCGGGTGCGGTCGGGGGATGGAGATCGAGGAGCGGCAGGATGAGCAGCGCGGAGTCGAGATCCGAAGATCCGTACGTCGCCGTGTAGGTCTGCCGGGCGTCGTCGAATCCTTTTTCCCTGACCTCCCGGGCGATTGCATCCCGCGCGGATGTCCAGCGACGCCGCTGCTTCAGTCGGGTTTTGCGGGTCGCGGCGATTCGCAGTGCTCGATCGACGGCGAGCCACGCCATCAGTTTCGAGTGCACGTGGTGGGCTCCGTCGCCGCGGAGTTCCCAGATGCCGCGTCCGGCTGGCGCCACAGCTCGACGACGGTGTCCGCGAAGCCCCGCATGGCGCGCCAGGCTTCGGACGACAGCCGGTGCCCGGAATCGGTGAGGAGCCACGCGGCATCGAGAACCCATCCGTAGCCATCCAGCAGATGCTGGGTCGAAGCACCATTGCCCATCCGGACCGGAATGCTCGCTGCGTATCCCGGCCAGCCCTCGAGTTCGCGTTCTTTCGGGGAATGCCGTGCACCGTCAGAAGGGTAGGGAGGCGCGGTCGATCGAGGCGGGTCGCGTGGAGGAGCCATTCGAGGAATCGTTTGGCCTCGTCCGGCTTGCCGGTCCCGAGGAAAGCGCCCACACCGATGCTCGCGTCGCGGGGCCATGCGAAGCGGTAGTCCCAGTTGCGGACTCCCCCCTTCTCTTCCGGGAGGGAGGTCGTCGGAGATGCGACCGGGGAGCCAGCTGGCGAATAGGTCAGCAAGCGCAACGTGATCAAGCTGCGGACCACCGCGTCCCGGGAGGGAAGGTTATTGGCGACCTCATTACTCCAGGCGCGCCAGCGTTCCTCGTCCTCGATCAGGGCGTCCCACGCGTGATTCGTGTCCACGTAGATCACGGGTTCCCGAAAGACGAGGCCGAAGGCGAACGTCACCGGCCGATCGGGATGCACCGTGATCCGGTGGCTCTGACCTGGCACGATCTCGATCCCAGCGCTGTTGCCGAGCCAGGCGGCTACGCTGCCCCAGGAACACGTGAGTCCGTTCACGCCGTGCCGCCACCGCGGCCGGGCGTGACGGTCACCGAGCCGCGGATCAAACGCGAGGACCGCGTCCACGGGCTCATCGACGGCGGTCAAACGGCGCACCAGCAATGTCGTCGGGAGCAGCCGGCCTTTGATCTCGGCAACCATGCCCTCGGTCAGGGTCAGCGCGCCCCCACGAGAAGCCCACGTCGTCACCAGCGTCGCCGTCTCGGGTGCGTACGCGCGGTCCGCAGGGTGTGACGAGTCTGATTCCGCGGGGCCGAGCACGAAGCTGCCGGCGTCCGTTCCGCCGATCAGCTGCCCGAAGATCGGCTCACCGTCGAAGCGCGGGGCGCACATCCAATCGATCGATCCATTGGGCGCCACGAGTGCCGCGGTGCGGGTATCGCCGACGAAGCCGTAGTCGCCAATCGGGACTGTGGTCGCCATCCATGGCGCGACGTTCTGCGCGACCGCGTGCGCGTCTGTTTGCGATGACATCACGTGGCCCGAAGCAGGACACCGAGGGCGATCCCAAACGCGAGATGTGCAACGACGGCAACAATCGGGGTGCGCGGGCCGTAGTTGAGGCCGAAGCGTCCGGGCGGCTCCAGCGCTGCGGTCGATCTCAGACCGGCGCGGTCGGATGCCATGCGGGGGTGAACGCCGGGCAGGAGCGGGACCAGAACTGTCAGCACGATCGCAACATGGAGGAGACCGAGCAGTGCGCCAAGCCACCACGTCGCACGGTTGAGGAGGGCGAAGGTGGCCGCGTAGCCGAGTGCAAAGCCCTGACCGACGATCAGGTGCAGAAAGAATCCGGCGACGCGCGCTCGGTCTGGGTCGTCGGTGACGAGGGTGCCCAACATGAGGGGGATGTCGAGCCGGCTCAGGCCGAGCATCTGCGCCGTGATCATCACTGCGGTCAGCGCCGTCGTGGCAATGAGCCCGAAGAGCACCCACCCAGCCCAGTCCATGTCAGCGAACCGTTTGCGCGCCGGCCTTGGTCTGAAGAGCGGCGAGGACATGGGCGAACGACTCGTGGAACGAGGAGACGCCCTGATCTTCCAGTGCGGTTCCAACGGCATCCATGTCGACGCCCAGCTCACCCAGATGGCGCATCGTCTCCTCGGCGTCTTCGACACTGCGGTCGATCGTCCGAGCGAGAGCGCCGTGATCCTCGAATGCCGCGATCGTCGGCTCGGGCAGCGTGTTGACCGTGTGCGCGCCGATCAGGTTGTCGACGTAGTGCGTGTCCGGCAGCGATGGGTCCTTGGTGGACGTGGACGCCCAGAGGGGACGCTGCACGCGGGCACCGCGCTCGGCGAGGCGGGTCCAGCGAGGACCGGAGTACGTGTTGACGAAGGAGCGATAGGCGAGTTTCGCCTGAGCGATCGCTGCCTGGCCGCGGATGGAGGACGCCTCATCCGTGCCGATCCCATCGAGCTGCTTGTCGACCTCGGTGTCGACCCGGCTGACAAAGAATGACGCGACGCTGTGGACTGAGGAGGGGTCGCCGCCGTCGTGCACCAGTGACTCCAGTCCCGCGATGTGAGCCTCCATGACTTGCTCGTACCGGTGGAGAGAGAAGATCAGCGTGATATTGATGCTGCGTCCTTCACCAATCATGGTCTGGATGGCGGGAACGCCGGCGGGAGTGGCCGGGATTTTCACGAGCAGGTTCGGTTCGTCGATGCGCTCATGCAAGTCGCGTGCGGCGTGCTCGGTCCCGGGCGTGTCTCGTGCCAGTTCTGGTGCCACTTCGAGAGAGACGAAGCCATCGTTCCCGTCAGCCGCATCGAAGCATGGTCGAAGCACGGCGAGGGCGTCGCAGGTGTCGGCGATGACCAGCTCCCAGTAGGCATCGTTGACGTCGCGCCCTTGCGCGATCAGGCTCCGGAACTGCTCGTCGTACGCGTCGGAGCCCTCAATGGCCCTGGCGAAGATCGTCGGATTCGCCGTAACGCCGCGGATGCCATCGCCGACCCACTGCGAGAGTGTGCCGTCGCGCAGGTCATTGCGCGTGAGGTTGTCGAGCCATGGGCTTTGATCGAACTCGGCATGCAGCTGGTGCAGCTTGGTCATCTGTCGCCGGACGCGTCTGCGGCAGAGTGCTGGCCGGGAAGCACGTCCGTCTCAGACCGGTGCCACACCGGGTGGTCGCCGGCCGTCTCCACGTTGAAGCCGTAGTCGAAGACGAGGGTTCCGCCGAAGGTTGCTCCGAGAGAGACCAGGGCGGCGATGATGACCGACAAGACCATGATGCCTACCGGTGTGACCAGATCAGCGTTGTACTGAGACAGCCGCCACGCGATGTCGGCGAGGGCGAGCACGGTGACCGTCACCATGATCGTGGCGTGCGTGTTGGCGGTGCGGCGCGCTTGCGTGCCCTGTTCGGACGACTTCAGCCAGTCCCAGAATCCTGTGAGGGCTGCGAACACCGAGACGATGGCTCCGCCGACGAAGACGAAGGTGCCGGCGTGCCACATCTCGCGCGCCCAGGTGTGCTTCGTTCCGCCGATCACGGAGAGCACGTCGAGCCCGGCGGCGAGCACGTACGCCGCGATGGGGAAGTCGGTCAGCGGAGGATGGAGGGGTTTGCCACTCCATCCTCGCAAGCCCCTGAAGGTTCGTCCTCGTAACGTCAGCGTCGGCCGGATAGAGAAACGTCTCACTGTGCCTCCTCGTCAGCGATGAATCGTCGTCGTGATCGTGCATCTGTGCCGGTCGTACGGCGGGCCCGTCCGGCGGTGCTCCGCGGCAACCGTTGCCGCATCAGCCGCGGCGGCTGAGACCGGAAATCGTGCGCTCTGGCTGATCAAGGGCGGTCGCCAAGCGGGCGAACGCCAGCGGGGCCACGGGTTGCCTCCCTTTCGATTTCAAATACCATTCTATACGTTAAAGCCGAAGCCCGACTCGCGCAGTAGCCATCGACGGGTATCTGGACGATTCCGCTCGTTTTGGACGGTCGAGTGGACTGCGATCGAGATTGGCCGGCCTAAGGCTCTGCACGCCTCAGGCTCGACCGCATGCAGTACGACTCTCGCGCGTCGCCGCACCAGTACGCTTAAGCCGATCAATAGGAGACCCAGAAGAGGTAGGCAGATGTCCGACGACGAACACCACGCAAGTATTGTCGCCCGGACGAAGGCCGGGTTTGTGTCGACCCCCCGGGCAGCCGCGACGCTGTCGGAGGAGCACTCGCTGCTGCTCAGCGAGGTGGCGACTCGCGCGGACGCTCTGTTGCACGAGGCTGGTGAGGGTCGATGGCCTGAAGAGCAGCTTCGGGAACTCGTCGACTACCTGCACCTGGAGATCCTGCAGCAGGTCGTCGACGAGGAGCGGCTGGTGTTCCTGGCCCACCGCGGCGCGGACGGCCTTGCCGGGCTGCACCAAGACCACCTCGAGTTGCGGCAGGCCATCGACGTGCTGGCCCAAGCACTCGCCAGCGAAGGCACGCTCACGCCCGAGCTGCTGGCAG
>JBBSHN010000125.1:0-6428 GCA_038252945.1 Propionibacteriales bacterium
CCGCAGACCTGACAGCCCGCCGCCAGGCCGCACCGTGGTACCACCACAAGACGACGATCAGCTACACCGACATGCTCGCCGCGCTACGCCGCGAGCTGATCCGCCACGAATATCACGCACAAGCACCCGCCACGACCACCAACCCACAAATCACGCCTGCCCCGACACCGTCAGCGCTCGCCGCAGCGTGAGATCACGAAAGTCGAGACGGATCGCCTTGCGCTGCTTTGCCGTCTCCGACTGCTGCTTCTGCTGGTCGGGATCGAGCTTGCCCCCCTGTTCGCGTTTGGCCTTCTTCAAAGCCTTCGTCGAAGTGACGATCTGCTGAGCGGTGTTCGCGAGGTTGCGGAAGTCCTCGATTTGCTCGAGCGCTTCGAGCAGCTCAGGGTGAGCAAGTAGCGCCGATAGGGTGGCCGAGCTGACGTCCACCAACACCGGCGAGTTCCAGCGCTGAGCCAGGGCCGTAGCCCCGACTCCCGCCGTTGCCCACGCCATGACCTCGTCGGCGTCGAGTGGCGTCATCGCTCCGCCGGAGAATTGGTAGATGGGCAGGTAGTCGAGTAGCTGGCCGATGGCTTCGCTCGGCTTCATGTCGCCGGTCGACGCGAGGCGCATGCCGTACTCGGCCACAAGGCTGAGTGCACGGTTCGGGTCGAACTCGAAGACGTAGCAGGTGTCCTTAAGAACGTCGACCGTCCCGTCGGCATGGCGGTTGCGCCATGGCGACTGCACTCGAAAGGCCGCCTGGAAGTAGGACTCCGGCGACTTGAGCGAGCGAAGCATGAGGATCGCTCCCCACTCGGGCACGGTCACGCCCGTCATTAGCTTGCCGCAAGACAGCGTGATCGAGCCCGACGTGCCCTTTGACCCAGCGGCGATTGCGTTGACCACAGGGGGCTTGGCGGCGGCTCCTTGGCCAGCTTTGGCGCCGGCGGCAACCACAACCTCAAGGTCCTTGAAGAACGCGTGGCCGGAAAGCAGGTCCCGCATGGCGAAGCAAGACGCGACGTCGGGCATGTACCAGACGGTGTGCCGGATCGCCTGGTGAAACTCGGCTGCCTCGTAGGGAAACGGAGCCTTCTTGCCAGCCGCGAGCACCTGCGCCTTCATCTGCTCTGGCAGCTTGCCGCGCAGCATCTCCAGGAACTCAGACACCCTGGTTTCATCCTCGAAGACGTAGGCGCCAGGCCCCGTGCCTCTAGTTGACGCATCGGCCTTGGCGGCCTTGAAGTACTCCGACAGCGAGAACGCGTTGAACTCGCCATCTTCGGCCCAAGCGGTCGCCTGCTCGCCCATCTGGTAGCAGTACATCTCCATTCGAGGCAGGTCGACGTAGGGATTGGGCCCGTTCGCTAGGTCCCAGGTTTTCTTGGCCTGCTGCTCATCGGGGTAGGTCCAGTTGAAGATCGCGTCCTCAGTGAACTCTCCGTTGGTGATGGCGCGAAAAGGGGTCCCCGAGAGGTACAGATAGTGGCCGGCGCTGAGGCCGAGGTCCTCGTCGGTGACTTGCTCGTCGGGTTGCTCTTCCTCGGCGAGTCCGGCGTCGGATGGGTCGTAGAGGTCTCGGGCCGAGTCCCGCCACGCGCCGAAGTGGTACTCGTCCAAGACGATGCAGTCCCACTCGATCAGATGGATGTACTCGTTGTGGGCCTTGATTTCTCCGTCGGCGGTCTTTCCGCCAAGGTCCTGAAACGAGGCAAACCACACCAGCGGGTCTTCGCCGTCAGCGACCTCCGCCATCTGGACTGCCGGCGTGTTGCGGTCGACGAAATGCCAGCCTTCGAAGTCGACGTGCCCGAGCAGGTCGTCGCGCCATGCCATCTGGACGGCCGGTTTGTAGGTGAGCACCAGCACCCGCTGCCAACCCAGCTCCCGCGCGAGCTGGTAGGTGGTGAAGGTCTTACCAAAGCGCATCTTCGCGTTCCATAGGAACTTGGGCGCCCTGTCTGGGTCCTCGGCCGCCCGCAAGGCGAAGTACGCGGCGGTCAGGTCGACAGCTCGCTCCTGCTCGGGACGCATCGGGAAGTCGTGGGTGCGCTCGGAGTCGTATTGCGTCCCGTTGCGGACCGCGACGATCGCGGCCGTGACCTCGGCGAGGGTCGCCTGAAACCACTCGCCGCCGACGCGCTTGATCCCCTGCGCCGCAAGCGCCAGATGCACCGCGTGGTCACGGAAGAACGTACCGTCCGCGCGGCGCGCCTCCTCGTCAAGGAGGATCTCGACGCCGTCGAGGTTCGGAAACGCTGTGCCGAGTTGCTCTTTGATGCGCTGCTCGGCCTTAGGTTTGGTCGTCTCGCCGACCTTGATCTCGCCGACGCCGGCTGTTTGCGTGGAGCCGTGCAGGCGGGTCCACGTGGCTGCATCGCGACCAACGACGGTGTAGGCGTAGATCCTTCGCGGCGTCTCCGGCGATCCGACCGTCTCGACGACCGCGACGTCTACGAGCGCGTCGTCGTCGACAGGAGGCCCGGTCATCGAGCTACTGCAGCCTGCGCGGGCATGTCCTTAACTTGCGATTCGATGAACGCGATGTCCTCATCGGTCAGGTCGTAGCGTCGATAGAGCTCTTCGTCGGTCCACTCGCGGTTCATCGGAAGCTCCGGCACGAAGGCAAAGCGGCCCGCGTCGTTGTGCTGCGCGATCTTCCGCAGCGAAACGAGGAAGCGCACGAACCGCGATCGAAGGAAGGAGGCGACAGCATTCGCAGTGGATTCGGTGTCGGTCGGATAGACCACGAGATAGCTGCCGCTGCAGATCTCTCCGGGGCCGCCGACGAACGGACCCCTGGCTAGGTCCCAGATGGGCGCCGGAAACGACTCGTTGCCGTCGCTTGCCGCGCTCAGGAAGACCTTCCAGCAATCGGCCCAGTCGAGGTTCTTGTGAATGCCCGCACGCGGCACCCAGCTTTGGCGTCGCGCGCCGTACATCAGGACCGGGTCGGCGATCCCGTCCTTCGAAGGGGTCCCGTGGAAGTCCGTGTGGAGGTCGAATGGCTTCTGCGACGACACCCTCGTGTCGAACGTGGGCTCCTTGCGCGCCTGCACCTTCCTGAGGATGCGTACGCCCTCGTTCTGCCGGACGAGGAGATCGAACTCATCCAGATAGCGTGGCTCAGGAGCACTCGGCGCTCCGCCCGCCGGCACGTGGCTAACTAGGCACTTCCCGTCGTGCTCGGCATCCCATAGGAAGTATGAGACGCCGCCGTTGATGTTCACGTATGGGAAGACGTCCTTCTCGACGCGGTAGTCGACGAGGCGTGCCATTCGCCGATCCTTCAGCATCCTGGCGCGGAAGTCGTTTAGCCCCAGTCCGCCAGCGAACCAGCGGGACGGAGTGATCATGAGCGCGTACCTGGGCTTCGTCCGGATGGCCTGTTCGACGAAGAGGTGATAGACCGGCTTCGTCCGGGTGTTGCCGGCGGTGTCGATCTGGTACGGCGGGTTGCCCACGATGACGTCAAATTTCATGTCGGCCAGCTCCTTGGTCGGGTATGCGCCGTGGATGAACGAGTACGCGTAGTTTTCGCGGATCCCGCCGCGTTCAAGATCTTCCGGCGCCCCGCAGACGGTGCAGCGCCCCCCGCTGAAGTCGTGTGCAGCAGGTACGAACGGTAGGTTTCCGCCCTCTTTGCCGAACCGCACCACTGAGTGGACTCCCGACGCGTCGCGCGAGCAGTACAGGCTTCGGCGCGAGATTATCCCCGTCATCTCTGTGATCGACGTGCCCCAAAGCATGGTGCGGTAGATGTGATCGCGCCGGCGCTCGAAGTTAGGTTCCCATTCGCTCAGGCCTTCGAGCAGTCTCACGGCGGCCTCGCGCAGGAAGATCCCGGACTTGCAGAACGGATCGAGCCATCGGTAATCCGGAGCGGACCAGACACTGCTCGGAAGAACCTCGAGCATTGCCCGGACTAGCTTCGGCGGTGTCGGAACCTCGTCGTTGGACAGCTGCGCGAGGCAGTCCAGGATGTCCGGGACGTACTGCTCACCTGTTGCGGGAGGCATCACGCTGCCCCTTCCAGCGCCTCCGGTGCCGTGACGGGTTCGGGGTGGGCGCTCAGGTAGGAGAAGTGAACCGGCGCTTCGTCGCGGCGGGGCGCCGGCGAAAATAGGTCGGGTACGCCCTCTTCGGCGTCGAGGAAGGACCACTCTCGGATAAACGTGGCCCCCGGCCCAGGCCGGTATTGGACGAGCTCGATCGTCGAGACATCCGCGAGGGCATCGGCCTGGACGATGTTTGTTTCGAGAACAACTTCAGCCGCCGAAACGAATCCGGCCGACGCGGGATCAGACTCGAAGTCTCGGTCGAGATGCGCGTTGACGAGCACTCGGAGACGGTTACGGGACTCGGCGACGTTGTCGGCGGTGATGTCGATCCCGTAGATCGAGGCGAGGCACCGGAGGATCCGATGCTCGTAGCGCTCTCCACGTTCGTAGCGCTGCGCGGTCACGAACGCGAGCTTCCGGCGCAGGATCTCTTCAAGAAAATTTCCCGAGCCACAAGCTGGCTCCAAGAAGGTCCGGTCGGTGTTGCCCGGGTCAGCGGCGCTAGGAAACATCCCGGCGACCAGGTCAAGCATGGCGTCGACCTCGCGCTTATGCGTGTAGACCTCAGCGAGGTTGCGCACTCGCTCCCGCGACCTGATCTGCCCTGCCTCCGGACGCGCCTCGTCCGATGCCAACCGGAGACGACCGAAGGCCGTAGGCGCAGCATCACCAACGCCGGCCGGCAACGCTCCGGCAAGACCGGTGAGTTCGGTCCGGTGAGGGTGGCTGCTGGCGACTGGACCCATCGACGTCATCATTCCTGATGCGGTGGACATGCTGGCGGATCTGCGGTCAAAGCGCGGATAGGTTGGCAACGCCGCGAGCTGGGTAGTGAGGCTGCCGAGAAAGGCGGGCTTGCTGGAGGTAGCCGGACAGGGACGATCTAGGGCGACCGCTGCGGGCGGTCACGGTCGCCTGCGCCACGCGGCGGACCTCCTTCGCCGCCCCATTTGCCAACGCTCGCGCGCCACGTAGGTCGGTGCGCCTTGATCGGACCGTCCAGGTCGCGGAACCGCGACCGCAGGCGGGCTCGACGCGACGCGTACCGAGCCCGTCAACGGGGCGTTTGTCAGCGGTCAGACCGAGTCGCCCGACAGGGGGCCAGCTTTTCGTATGGCGGCTCTTCTGAATGCATGGGTCTTTCGATCGGACACCGGCCGGGCCGTGAGACGACGCGTGCGCTCTTGGAGCAGATCGCCCGCGCCGACGGTGCGCTGGAGATCCGTCGGCAGGTGATCGGATGGAACCCGGGCGACCGACGACCAGGTCGAGGAGGCGTTCCAGGAAGCCTGCGTGCGGGCCGAGCGGTCGAGGTCAGGTCGTATCCGGGTGTTTGCCGACCGGTCTCGTGGCCGCCCTCAACGGGCGAGATCGGGCAAGAAACCCTCAAGTAGCCTCAAGGAAAAGCTTCCGTCACATGGCGAGACCCGGACTCGAACCGGGGACACCACGATTTTCCAGGTGTTGCCGTGAGCCGAATACTGCGCCACTTCTAGGAATCGAAAGGTGCACCTCCTCGGGGTGGTGACCGCGGCTGTCGGGACGCTCGAGGTCATCGAGCGGAAGGGCGGCGGGAGGGTGCGCAGCGTGTCGGAGTGGGCGCAGGTCAGGGCGTTGGTGGCTGATGGGGTGTCGCAGCGGGAAATCGCGGCGCGGCTGGGGATAAACCGGCGGACTCAAGCGGCTGGCTGAGGCGGCGCAGCCGCCTCGTTACCGGCGCGAAGCGACGGGCTCGATGCTGGACCCGTTGATGCCGGTGCTGCGCAGGCTGGTCGCGGACTTCGAGGACATCAAGGCGCCCAGGGTGACCGAGCTGTTGCGCGAGGACTGAGGTGTGTCCGACTTAATGTCCGAAATCCGTGTGGCGATCAGGCAATGTCGTCCGGGGGTCATGTGGGTGGTTGGTTTCTGCGGTTGCGATGGTAGGCGATGCGTTGGCGGCGGGCGCGCTTGAGGCCGTCGCGGCGGGCGTGGCGGATGGCGGGCTCGCGGCCTGAGTGCTCGTCGTCGGGTGTGACGTAGCCGATGCCGGCGTGCAGTCGCACGGTGTTGTACTGCTCGCGGATCGCGTCGAGCTCGGTGGCGAGCGTGGCGGTGTCTTGGATTGAGAGGAGCTGGGGCCACTCGGTCTTTATGTGGCCGAGGAAGCTCTCGATCGGCGCCTGGTCGGTCGGGACGCCGGGGCGTCCGAAGTGCGTGGCGATGGCGTGCAGGGCCATGAACTCGCGGGTGGAGCCCGAGGTCATCTGGGCGCCGTTGTCAGACCTAGTTCAGTGGGTAAGGCGGGCTGCTGGGTTTCGGGGTGTGGTTTTTGGTTGGTTGGGGGTTGGGTGGGGTGTGAGGCGGGCGTGTTGGTCGTGGGTGGGCGGGTGGTGGAGGTCG
>JBBSHN010000126.1:0-6320 GCA_038252945.1 Propionibacteriales bacterium
GTTCGAAACGCGACACCCATCGACAGCGGCCAGCCACGCCGCACCGCCCACCAGGAGGTAGTCATGTCTTCCCATGTTCGAAACGCGACACCCATCGACAGCGGCCAGCCACGCCGCACCGCCCACCAGGAGGTAGTCATGTCTTCCCATGTTCGAAACGCGACACCCATCGACAGCGGCCAGCCACGCCGCACCGCCCAGCAGGAGGTGGTCATGTCTTCCCATGTTCGAAACGCGACACCCATCGACAGCGGCCAGCCACGCCGCACCGCCCAGCAGGAGGTGGTCATGTCTTCCGACGGCACATCATGGCGTTGGCGTGCGATCGCACGGACCGGCGCCCTCACGGCGCTCGTGATCGGCGTGATCGCCGCGCTCGGCAGCGCCGCCGGCCCGGCACACGCGGCCCCGATCGGTCAATGCGACGGCCCGTGCCCGACGACGACACCGCCGCCGCGTGATTGCCATATCGACACGACCCACTACCCGCCGCGGTACTACGGCTGCCCGATGGTGACCGTCGAGCAGAGCACCTACGCGTACAGCACGCCATACCTGAATGCTCGCGTGCGCCACCCGCTCAGGCGCAGCGCCTACGTCGCGCTCTGCGAGGCGTTGGGCGCGCGGGCAAGTCACTACCAGAACCCGTGGTGGTCACGACTGCGCGACGGGTACTGGGTCAACAACGGCTACTTGCGCGGCGGACACACGCGCAAGATGGGGATCGGCGACTGCGCAGCCCCACCCAACGACGTGCCCACGCTGCCGCGGCTGTATACCCAGACGCAGATCCGGTCCGGGACGACTCCCTACGGAAAGTGCGCGGGCACCGCAGGACACGTCAGCTGCCGCGGTGTCCAGCTCACCAACCTGCAGCTGCCGGGGACGTTCGACGTGCCCTCAGGGCAGCGCCGGGTGAAGGTCAACGTCAAGGCCGCAGAGGCGTTCCGCCAGGTCGTCGTCGCGGTCGACCGTGCCGGTCTCGGCTCACGCATCAGGCAATTCCAGACGTGGAACGAGCGGGGGTGCAGGTACCGCACGGGCGGGTGGATCCGGGGGTGCGTGAGCATGCACTCCTACGGGGTGGCGATCGACATCAATCCCGGAATCCCCAACGCCACCGAGGACGGCCAACCCCTGGCACCCGTGCGCAAGATCTTCCTGGCCCACGGGTTCGTCTGGGGCCACACCTTCCAAGGCAACGACGATCCGCCGCACTTCCAGTATGCGAAGCTGCGGTAAGGCAGCGGGCTCCGGAGCGGCCCTCCGCAGCGGCGTCGCGGAGGGCCCTGCCTCAGGCGCGGCCGGTGCGGAGGTCACCTCGCCACGACAAGACCAGGAGCGCCTTGTTGATGGCCGTCGTCAATTCGACTTGCACGAACGTCTGTGGTAGGCAGGGGGAGTGATGAGCGACGCTGAGCACGAAATCGTCGAGCGGGCCAAAGCGGGCGACCGGGAGGCGTTCGGCCTCCTTTTCGTGCCCCTGTACAGGGACGCGTGGGAACTGGCCAGCCACCTGCTTGGGAGTCGCGGCGAAGCGGAGGACGCCGTGCAAACCACTTACGTCAAGGCGCTCCGAGGCATCGCAGGCTACGCCGGCGAGGCCAGCCCCCGCGGGTGGTTCCTGAAGATCTGCCGTTACGAGTGCATCGACCGCCTGAGAAGGAGGACAGTGCCGAAGCCGGTCGATGTCGGCGATCAGGAGACACGAACGCAGCCGCTCGACCCGCTTCTCGAGGAGGGCGAGGACCGGTCAAGCGGGGCGTACCGCGGCTGCTGGCGCGACCGCTTTCGCGCGCAGACGACAGGCGACCCGTGCGAGAGATGGGACTCGAGCATCGACGAGCGCCGTGCTCGCGACCGGTTGAGCCCCGAGGAGGATGAGGCCTACTTCCTCGTGGATGTGATGGGCTGCACGAGGGAGGAGGCGGCCGAGATCGTGGGCGTGGCAGCGTCGACCATGCGTTCGCGTGTCGTTCGCGCTCGCAACCTCATGGTCTTGGCCAAGCTCGACCTGGAGATCTGGGGTCTCTACCACTCACACGACGGGAACGTCGTCGTCGTTTCTTGCTCGGAAGGGACGCCAACGGCCGGCGCCCGACGTTTCGGAAAGCCGTTCGCCTCACTCCTGGGTGAACCGAGCAGCGCGCCCCGTTTGCCGCGAAATGGCAATGGCTATGCGGATGGCAATGGCTACGACCTGGTGTGGTTCCTGAATCGGGTCGCGGGAGAGGTGCCGAACGGCAAGTGGATCGTCACGGTCATCGACGATCGCTCGACGCCTCGCGAGCAGGTCTCGGTTTGGGCCGCAGACCACCCGCGCTGGTGCTGTCTGCGGCTGGCCCATGGCGCGTGGCGCAAAGAGGTGCGGAAGCTGTTAGAAGGCGCGTCTCGCTCCGAGGATCACGCCGACCAGACGATCGCGCTCGTGGATGGTCCGAAGCCGTTCGCTTGGGTCCGCAGCGACCGGGGATTGCTGACATGACGAGAGGAATTGATCGAAGCGAGCATTGCTGGGAGGACGCGATCCACGGCGAGCCCCCGCCAGAGGTCGCTCGCCATTTGGAGGTTTGTGTCGATTGTGCGCTTCGGGTGGAGGCCATGCGGGGGATGATCCAAGCTAGCCGTGCGCGCATTCCGCCGCCGCCGGCGGGCCTGGAGGGACGCATAGCTGACCGGCTGCAGGAGCGGGAAACCCAAGGGAGAGGGCAGGACAGCGCGTGGGTGCGTGGCCGCCGGATCGCTCGGGTAGCGACGAGCCGCGGGTTGGTGATCGCGGCAGCCGCGGGGCCCTCCGCTGGACGCCGAAGCCGACGCCCAGTCCTGGCAATCCTCGCGCTGGCGCTCATCCTGGCGGTCGTGGCGACGCCATTGCTTCGACCTCCCGGGCAACCAGGCGCGCCTGACCTGGCCGTTGCCAGCGTCAAGGAATACAAGCTCACGCCTGACTGCCATTCCCTCGCTCGGAAGGCAGTCAGCAGCCAAGGGAGCCGGGGTCCGCTCACGGGCCAGCGAGTCGAGGTGGCCGGTGTCTGGACAGGCCAAGAGTACGCCCGCTTTCGCAAGGTGCTCGCGGGCTTCGCCAAGGCGACGGGGATCGAGGTCACTTATCTCTATGAGCCCCACGAGCCCCGTGAAATCGCCAAGACGATCCGGGCCCGCCTCGATCTTGACTGCCCCCCGGACCTGGCTCTCCTCCCCCAGCGCGGTCTGCTGGCCGACCTAGCTCATCGCGGTGATCTCGCGCCCATCGCGAAGGTCGTGGGCAACCGCGCCAACAACTACAGCGGGTCCTGGCAGCGGCTGGGGAGGGTGGGCAAGACCCTCTACGGCGTCTGGTTCAAGGCGGCGAACAAATCGACGATCTGGTTCGACCCCGGGCGGTTCAGACAAGCGGGGATAGGCAAAGCGCCCAAGACCTGGCAAGGGCTCAAGAGGGTCGCTGCCGCGCTGGCGAAACGTGGGATCAAGCCTTTCTCGGTCGCGGGCTATAGCGGCTGGACCCTCACCGACTGGTTCGAGAACGTCTACCTGCGCACCGCCGGTCCCCAGAAGTACGACGAACTGGCCGAGCACAGGATTCCGTGGACTGACCAGAGCGTGAAGGACGCGCTCAGGACGTTGCGGGAGATTTGGGGCAAGGAGGATTGGCTCGTACCGAGGTCGCTGTATACCAACTACGAGCAGTCGGTGACACAGGTGTTCAGCGAGCGGAAGGCCGCGATGGTCTACGAAGGGAGCTTCGTGCGAAGCGTCATCCCCACTCGCTCGAGGTCCACCGCGGGTCCAAGTGCCGGAGTCTTCGGTTTCCCGGCGATCGGTGGACAGTCGGGGGTGGTCATTGGCGGCGACGTCGCCGTGCTATTCAAGAAACACGCCAACGACGAGGCCGCCAAGAAGCTGATCCAATACCTCGCCACGCCGCAGGCCGCCAAGCCGTGGGCGCAGTCAGGAGGATTTGTGTCGCCCAACACCAAATTCCCCCTCAACCAATATCCCGACCCCACAACGCGCCGGCTGGCCAAGGCGATCGTCAAGGCCAAGACGGTCCGTTTCGACCTCTCCGACCTGGTGCCTCCCGCCTTCGGAGGCAGCGAGGGAGTTGGCATGCGGGAGATTCTCCGCAGCTACCTGAAGGACCCCGGCAACATTGACGTCGTCACGCAACGGCTGGAGGCCGCCGCCAAGTATGCCGACGGCCTGGAAAAGACCACAGCGCGACCAGGAGAAGCGCCCGGCCACGCCACTACGCGGCCCCGGTGAGGACAATCGGCTGGCGTCGTGCCAGCGAATCCCCCGCCAGCGCTCGCCGGGGCGGCGGCACTCGGCGCCTTCGGCGAAGAGTCGGGCCATCGCGTTGTAGTCCACAGCGTTCGAGAGCTCCATGTACCGGCGCGTGATGTGTAGATGTAGACGCTCTCGAACCAGTCCGTGAGCCCAGCCACGCGCCCCGGCGCGGGAGACGTCACGACGCCCGAGGCGCGCACGCCGGCGGTCCGCGTGAGCTGCCTACGAGGCTGGTGCGGAGACGAACCTCTCCTTCGCATCGTCATTCTCGTGTTGTGACGCGTCAAATAGCGATAGAACCAGCCAACGGAAGGCGAGTCCCCCGTAAGGGCTTGCACAGCAGGTCTCGGATGACGGCGCGTTGCGCCAACAGTGGTTCGCTGCCACAGCGAGAAGTAAGCCCCACTGAAGTGCGCGAGAGATTCACAGGCGCCAGCCGGGCCGCAGAACCACCAATCGAAGGAGTGCACCATGCATCGCATTCTCCCCGCCACTCCCCTCGGTCAGCGCCTCGCGACGGCCATGGTTGCAGTCATCGTCGTTCTGGCGTGTGCCATCGCACTACCCGGGCACGCCCAGGCGGCCACAGTCGCGTGGAGCTCGGTGGACCCTCACGCCGGTAGCTGCGGCAAGTCGCAGCCGGTATCTACGGGCCACGGATACGCCAATGTCACGGAGTGCATCAAGGTCTCCCGCAGCGCGAGTGGGACCGACTACTACCAGGGCGTGCTCCGGGTCCAGTATCACCGCCTGGCGGGCTGGGTGGGCGACGTGCTCGGCGGTAAGAGCATGATCGCGTGCTGCGGCAACCCAATCGCACTTGGTGTCAACGACTGTCGCCGTGACCGCTGGATCGACGACCAGACACGCTGGTGCTACTCCCCGACGAAGGTGATAGCAGGCGGGCAGAAGCTCTATGGCAAGGGAGTCCTGATCGATCCCGCCGGACGCTCGCACCCCGTCTGGTCGCGTGTGTCCGCCGGGCGGGTCGACTATGTCGCGATGGGCGACAGCTACGCGTCGGGGGTGAGTCTCGGCCGCTACGGCTCCAGCGGCCACTGCAAGCGCTCGACCCATGCCTACGCGTACCGGCTCGCGAAGCGGTTCGCCCACGTCCATCCCCACCTGGTGGCGTGCAGCGGCGATACGACCGCCGATGTCGGCCGCGACCAGCTGCGCGCGCTGAGCCGCTCGACCGATCTGGTGACGATCAGCGTCGGCGGCGACGACCTGCACTTCCATCAACTCATCAAGACGTGCATTTTCAACCGCGACGGCTGTTCGGCGAAGGTCAATCAGGTGGCGAGGACCGCGAGCGCGACCATCGCGGGGAAGCTCGCGGCGCTGTACGCGAAGATACGCTTGCGTGTGCGGGCCGACACGAAGGTCGAGGTCATCGGCTACCCGCGCCTCTTCCCCATGCGGACGCATGAAGAGTCCCTTCGCTGCCGCGACGTCATCCTCGCCGGCGTTCAGGCCTCCGAGCAGGACGCCGCCAATCACCTCGCCGACGTCCTCAACCAGGTAATCGGCTCGGCGGCGCGGAAGGCGGGCTTCGGCTACATCGACTCGATCCCGATCTTCCGTAGTCACGATCCCTGCGCCCGGCACAACCGCTACCTCAACGCGATCATCGTGCGTCACCCCAACGAGTCCTACCATCCCACCGAGCTCGGGCACGTGGCGTGGGCCGGCGCGATCGCGGCAGCGGTCCTCTGATGCGGCTCGCCCTCCGGCCGTCTTTCAGCGCACCTACCACGCGCGGCCGCCGCCACGACGACCGTCCCTTACTGGACCCCGACGACCACGCGGCCCCCCCTTTTGCCTCAACCGCGATCAGGAGCGCCGCACCACCAACCAAGGAGCTAGACATGTTGCATTTCACTTCGCGCGATCGCGCAGCAAACACAAGGCTCCTCGCTATTTGGTGTGGGTGAGGGCGGTGTCGAGTTTGCCGGCGGTGAGGTGGATGATGGCGATGTAGTTGCGGATCGAGCGGTAGCCGCGGGCGCGGCGTTTGGCGGCTTGGACGA
>JBBSHN010000127.1:0-6285 GCA_038252945.1 Propionibacteriales bacterium
ACCGCACCTCTTCCTGTGGTGGCCGCATATTTGCGCAGTATCTTCCAGGCGGAGGGATTCGTGTCTGCTCGCGATCGGTCGACGGCCGTTGAGGTCGACATGGTGGGCGAACGACACATAAGAGATATGCAGGCCCTACTTCTTCGGTTTGGCATCTTCTCGCGAGTGGGGTACAAGGCAGACCCTCGAGTCGACCACAAGGGATGTTGGACGCTGCGCATTCAAAACTCAGGTGACCGGCGCACGTTCGCAGATGTAATCGGTTTCATTGACCCGAGCAAAAGCGAAAGGCTTGAGCAGTCCTTCAATCTCCCGGGGAAAGCTGCGGGTCCAGTGAAACGACTACAAGTGGCATGGATCGAGCGGCTCGGTCCGATGAAGGTATACGACATTCAGACAGAGAGCGGCGAATATCTGTCTGGCAACCTTCGAGTACACAACTGCTTTATTTTGAGCGTTGAGGACTCGATGGATTCGATCCTCAACTGGTACAAAGAAGAGGGTCTCATCTTCAAAGGCGGGTCAGGAGCTGGACTGAATTTATCTAGAATCCGATCGAGCAAAGAGCTGCTGTCGAGTGGTGGTACGGCGTCCGGCCCGGTGTCGTTCATGCGTGGAGCCGACGCATCAGCCGGCACCATCAAGTCCGGCGGGGCCACCCGGCGCGCAGCGAAGATGGCCGTACTCGACGTCGACCACCCCGACATCGAGGAGTTCGTCGAGACGAAAGCGCGCGAAGAAGACAAGATCCGCGCTCTCCGTGACGCAGGCTTCGACATGGACCTCGGCGGCAAAGACATCGTCTCCGTGCAGTACCAGAACGCCAACAACTCCGTACGGGTGAGCGACGACTTCATGCATGCCGTCGAAGAAGGGCGGGAGTTCGGGTTGCGTGCCCGCAAGACCGGTGACGTCATCGAGACGGTCAATGCGCGCGAGTTGTTCGACAAGATGGCAAAGGCTGCATGGCTTTGTGCTGATCCCGGCATTCAATACGACGACACGATCAACGACTGGCACACCAACCCCGAGACTGGTCGAATTACTGCGTCTAATCCATGCGCGGAGTACCTATCTTTAGACAATTCATCCTGCAATTTGGCTAGCCTGAATTTGCTCAAATTCCTCAAGGCAGATGACACATTCGACGCTTCGTTGTTCGCCCGGTGCGTCGAGCTCGTCATCACGGCGATGGACATCTCGATCTGCTTCGCCGACTTCCCGACCGAGAAGATTGCGGAGACGACGCGTGACTACCGGCAACTGGGCATCGGCTACGCCAACCTCGGAGCTCTGCTCATGGCCATGGGCTTGGGCTACAACTCCGAAGGCGGCAGGGCGCTCGCCGCGGCTATCACCTCACTGATGACCGGCGCGTCGTACAAGCGCTCCGCCGAGCTGGCGGGAGTTGTTGGCCAGTACGCCGGCTACGCCCGCAACGCCGACGCCCACCGGCGGGTGATGCGCAAGCACACAGCCGCCAACGACGTCACGCGCTCAGCCACGGAAGCCGATCGCGACGTGCAAAGACTCGCGACGCGGGCGTGGGAATCGGTATTGCAGATCGGGGACCGCAACGGCTTCCGGAACGCTCAAGCCAGCGTGTTGGCTCCCACCGGAACGATCAGCTTCATGCTCGACTGCGACACCACGGGCATCGAGCCGGACTTCTCTCTAGTCAAGTTCAAGAAGCTTGTTGGTGGCGGATCGATGCAGATCGTCAACCAGACGATTCCTCGCGCGCTCAAGAAGCTGGGCTATACCGAAGAGACGATCGAGGCAATCGTCGAATACATCGCGCAACACGGCCACGTGATCGATTCTCCCGGTCTTCGGACCGAGCACTACGAGGTCTTCGACACTGCGATGGGCGAGCGGGCGATCGCCCCGATGGGCCACGTCCGAATGATGGCCGCGGTTCAGCCGTTCATCTCCGGCGGCATCAGCAAGACGGTGAACCTTCCTGAATCCGCCACGACCGAAGACATCGAGGACGTCTACCTGCAGGGCTGGAAGCTCGGCCTGAAGGCGCTGGCGGTCTACCGCGACAACTGCAAGGTCGGTCAACCGCTCAGCGACGCCACGGCCAAGGGCACCGACAAGGTCGCCGCTGCCGAGGGCGAAGTCGTGAAGGTGGTCGAGCGGCCCGTCCGCAAGCGGCTCCCGAAGTCTCGGCCGTCGCTTACGACGAGCTTCACAGTTGGTGGCGCCGAGGGTTATCTCACCGCGGGCTCCTACCCCGACGACGGGCTAGGAGAGGTCTTCCTCAAGCTCGGCAAGCAAGGCTCGACCCTCGCCGGTGTGATGGACGCCTTCTCCATGGCCATCTCGATCTCACTGCAGTACGGAGTCCCGCTGGAGACCTACGTCTCGAAGTTCACCAACATGAAGTTCGAGCCTGCCGGTATCACCGATGACCCCGACGTCCGCATGTCGCAGTCGATCATGGACTACATCTTCCGGCGTCTGGCTCTGGATTACCTGCCGTTCGACCAGCGGGCAGGGCTCGGCATCTACACCGCCGACGAGCGGCAGCGGCAGCTCGAGACCGGGTCGTACGAGGCGGTCGACACGGAGATGCCGGAGGCCGAGTCTCTGAAGTCGAACCCGGCGACCGGTTCGCACGAGCTTCTCGAGGATGCCTCGGTGGCGCCCGACGTGTCAGCTGAGGAAGCGAAGATCGTCGAAGAGACCGCGAAGCCGGTTCCGGGCGGCGCAAGGACCAGTGCCGAGCTGCTCGAAGTGCTGAGCGGTCGCGAGATCGACGCGCCGCTGTGCTTGACCTGCGGCACCAAGATGCGGCCGGCGGGAAGCTGCTTCGTCTGCGAGGGTTGCGGCAGCACCAGCGGTTGCAGTTGAGGGCTCATAACCGCGGCGACGGCCACACCGCTCAGCAGCAAGCGGCCACTCGTCCGGCGTCGTCGGTGCTGCAACAGGTCTACTACCGCGCGCGCTGGGACGCTTTAAAAGCCGTGGGATCCATCTTTGCGGTTCCGGCTGTGCAGGAGTGACGTTGATGCGAGGTCAGTGACCAGGTGGCCGACCCACCCGAACTTGGATAAGCGTCGGCCGGGGCATCGCAGTCGAGGGTCCGCGTGCCTGGGAACGCGTTGACTTGCGCGACGAGCTCGCGGGCGACGTCGCGGAGCCTCACGTTGCTGGTCTGCGACACGCGCACTAGATACTGGAACGCCCGGTCTTCGTCGAGCCCGTACCGCTCCATCACCAGGCCGATCGCCTGGCTGATCGTACGGCGCGAGTTGAGCGCGTCTGTCAGCGTCTCGACCTGGCGCCGCAGCACCATTCCCTCACCAGCTTGCGCGGCATACTCCTGTGCTCGTGCCACGGCGGCTGCGTCCATCAGCCCGGGTCGTGTCGCGTAGAGATTAAGCGCTCCCAACGTGGTGCCGCCTGCTCTGATTGGAAGCGCCGTCTGGCTTCGCAAGCACAGCTCGCCCACCCGGGCGCCATAGCCTGGCCAGCGGAAATCCCTCACCACGTCAGCCGACTGCGTGACCTCTGAGGTCCTCGCCGCCTGCACACATGGGCCTTGGCCGATCTCGTACTGCAGCGAGTCGGCCTTCAACGCCAGCGGATCGGTCGAACCCACCGTGGTGAGTTCGCCGGCGGCCAGCACCGAAATGCTGGCGTAGTCGACGCCTGGCAGGCCGTCCACCGCTGCACGGGTGAGCCACGACAACGTGTCGTCGCCTCCCGCGGCGAATGGGATCAACGGCGATTGTTCTTCGACGGTGACCACTGCATTCATCCTCCGAAGGCTGGCGTCGGGTCATTGCCCGTTGGACTTCGCCTCAGTGCGCGACACAAAGGAGGTCATTCGATGTGCCGCGCACTCAAGCAGGTTCAAGACAAGCAGGAATCGGGTGCCTCCGCATCCACCGAATCTATGCAAAAAGCAGCACGCGGCAACCAACCCCGTCCCCGATGACGCTTAGGCGTGCCTGAGTTTGGATTGAGTGATGCAACGTCATGTCGAAGTGTGCATAATGTTTGTACCGGCGCGCGCCACTAGCGCCGACCTTCAGTTGTCAAGGAGAAGCGATGCCCCGAGGAGCCGTGATAGTAGAGCCCGACATCGGCGCGGGACTACCGATCCACGAGGTGAGCCGACTGCTGCAGGTCCCGGCTCCAACGATCCGCTCCTGGGAGCGGCGGTACGGCGTCCCCACCACCTCCCGCAGCATTGGAGGCCACCGGCGCTTCTTGCCCGACGAGATCACGTCGCTGCGGCTGATGCGCGACGAGATCTCCCGCGGCCATCGGGCTGCCGAGGCGGCCCAGATCGTCCGCGCCGCTCACGCGGGCGACGCGCCGTACCAGAAGCTGATCGACGACTTCTTGGCAGCCTCGCACCGACTCGATCCCTCCAGCGTCAACGCGCTGCTCGATCACGCGAAGCAAGAGCTCGGCATCGATGAGGCGGTCAGTGGGGTCCTGTTTCCCGCGATGCGGCAGATCGGTGTGTGGTGGGAGAGTGGACAGTGCGACGTGGCGCACGAGCACCTCGCCACCGAGACCGTTCGCGCCTGGCTGAACCGCCAGCTCTATCTCGGCCCCGCACCCTGGCAGCCGGAGGTCATTCTGCTGGCCGCGGGGCCGCGCGACCTGCACACGATCGGGCTGGAGGCAATGAGCGTGCTGCTCGCGCACCGGGGCTGGCCGTGTCGCCTTCTCGGGCCGCGTACGCCGGCAAACTCGCTTCGAGCGGCGGCGGCAGGCACCGGCGCCAAGGCGGTGATCATCGCCTCCCAGATGTCCGTGGGGAGGCGGTCAGCCGTTGAAGCCCTGCGCGCCGTCGAGCCCACCAGAGCGGCTCTGTTCTACGCGGGTAACGCGTTCACCACGCGTTCGGCACGGCACGCAGTGCCCGGCACTTACCTCGGAGACGGCCTGTCCGCATCCGCGGACCAGGTGGCGGCAGCGCTCATCGCACGCCGCGGAGATGCCACCTCCCGCGGCGGTCGCGACGCTCCCCCGGGCCGATGACTCTGCGTGCCATCGGCGCTGGGCTGCCGCGAACCGGCACCGCGTCGCTCAAATCCGCTCTCGAACAGCTGTTCGGCGAGCCCTGCTACCACATGCGCGACATCCCCGGCCACCCCTTCGATCTGGGCGACTGGCACGCAGTGCTCCATGGAAAGACTCCCGACTGGCACCGATCTACTCGGGGTACGCCGCCGCCGCCGACTGGCCGACGTCACTGTTCTGGCGCGAGCTCGCCGGCAACTTCCCCGCCGCACCGATGATCCTGTCGCTGCGCGCCGACGCCCAGTCCTGGTGGGAAAGCTGCGACGCGACGATCCTCCCGTACGCCCGGATGGATGCTCCGGAGGAGTACCGCGGCCGCAACGGGCTCACTGAACTGTTCCAGCGCTTCACCGGCCAACCGGACTGGGACGACCCGCAGCTGCTGATGCGCGCGTACGACGCCCACGTGGCCGCCGTACGCGACAGCATCTCGCCGGACCGGCTTGTGGAGTGGCAGCCCGGAGACGGCTGGCAGCCGTTGTGCCAGGCGCTCGCTGTATCAGTTCCCGACGAGCCGTTTCCGCATCTCAATCAGCGCAGCGAGTGGAGCTGAGGGCTGAGCGACTAAAAGCCGCGAACGTGGTGGCGTAAGGGTGCGGCAGACCCCTAGTCAGGTCGCCAGCCTGGGCCCCGGTCGGTCAGGCGAGCCGGCGCGAGATCCGGTCGCGCCATCCCGTCAGCATGCTGGCTCTCGGCTATCTCGTCTCCGTCCACCCGGGTCGGTTTCTCCCAAGCGTGCCGGGGTAAGAAGTGCGCATGCTCAGCCGAATGCTCAAAGGCGCCGCCGCAGGCGCAGCCGGGACGACAGCCCTCAACGCCGTGACGTACCTCGACATGGCCGTCCGCGGCCGACCCACCAGCAGCACGCCAGAAGACACCGTCGAGAAGTTGGCGGATCGAGCCAACGTTACGATCCCCGGCGAGGAGGACACGCGAAACAACCGAGTGGCAGGTCTCGGGCCGCTGCTCGGGCTGGTCGCCGGCGTAGCCGCAGGAGCGGCGTACGGCGCCCTTACAGCGCTGACGGGCACGCCAAAGCTGCGCACCGGCATCCTCGTCACCGGGCTATCCGCCTTGCTCGTCGGCAACGCGCCCATGACCGTTCTTGGGATCACCGACCCACTGCAGTGGAACACGGAAGCCTGGCTGAGCGACATCGTGCCGCACGTCGCGTATGGAGTAGTCACGGCGGCGGCGTACGACGCGATGACGTGAGCTTCAACGTTGCTGACCCGA
>JBBSHN010000128.1:0-6212 GCA_038252945.1 Propionibacteriales bacterium
GTCGCCACCGAGTCGCTCCCGCGCTCGGTCAAGCTCGTACAGCGGCAGGACCCGCGGCAGAACAAGCGCGAGCAGGGCGATCATCACCGCACCCCCGACGAACTCGGCGAGCGCGAACTGCCAGCCGATGAGCAGCCACAGAACTAGGCCCAGCTCAACGACGAGGTTGGTGCTGGCGAACATGAACGTCATGGACGCTGTGAAGTCGGCTCCCCGGGCGAACAGGCTCTTGGCCAGCGCGCTAGCAGCGTAGGAGCAGGATGAGCTGACCATTCCGAAGAACGACGCCTTGGCGATGGTCCGCGGCCGGTGGTCGCCCAGCGAGCGCTGCATCGCCCTTTTCGACACGAACGCCTGCACGGCGCCCGAGAGCGCGAATCCCACCACCAATGCCCAGAGCGTGTCGTAGAACATCCACCAGCCCTCGGCCAGGCTGTTGCCGATTGTGTCCAGGACGCTCATCGCCCGTCCTCCCAACGAGTCGTATCGGTCAGACCTGAGTCCGGCGCATCTGCTCCATCACCGCGATCCACCGCACGCTCCGCCCGTCGGCTTCGAAGTGCAGTCGCCATCGCCCCCACGAGACTCCGAAGCTCCTGCCGGACGAACCGGCCGCGTCCGACAACTCCTGTCGAACAGGTCGGTACGTCTGCTGCCTGGTGGCACGCTTTCGACTCATCCATACCAACAACCGTACACCCGTACAGATGTCCAGCCAAAGGCCGCCATCTGAGAGTGACCGGCTACGCATCAACTGAGTCTCGTCCGCGAACCAGCCCCTGTGTTGGCGCTTACAGCACCATGCACACGACCTGCACGCGAGCCAGGTCGCGACTCCCGGTACGGACCGCACAAGTTGTGGTCGATGACTCCTGGTGCCAGCTTAAGCAGGGTCGGCACCGACTTTCCCTTCGGCAGGACCGAGATGGCACCGTTGTACGACTTGTGCCGGCTCCGTTGCGTTGGGCGAGCGGGTGGCATGGCTGTGCCGCGGCTGATGGATCAGATGGCGAGCGCCAGTTCGTCGAACGCCGCGGGTAGCCGGTGATGGACCGGCGCCTCGGTGGCAATGTTGTGATGGCCGCGTCTGAGGTTCTGAACGAAGGCGTGGCCGGTAGCAAGGACGCGAGCTGATCGGAACTTCTTGAGGCCACGCATCGGTCGAAGCCGGGCCTTGAGCCGCCCATGGTCTGCCTCGACGCGGTTGTTCGCATACTGCTCGGTGTCATGCAGGGCGGTCGGGATGAGTTCGTCGAGGATCCGCGGGTAGACCGGTGCCCGGTCCGTGGTCACCTCAACCGGGACGGCGCCGGTGGCCAACGCCCGGGTGAAGAACGCCCGTGCGGCGGCCTGGTCTCGTCTGCCGGACAGCCACACGTCGATGACCTGCCCGAACTGGTCGACCGCCCGGTACAGGTATGTCCACCGGCCGTTGACCTTGACGAAGGTCTCGTCAACGAACCATCGATCACCCGGCACGTGACGGCATGCCCGGGCCGCCTCGACGAACTCCGGTGAAGCGCTGGACCCCCCGGTAGACGGTGACGTGATCGACCGTGACTCCCCGCTCGGCGAGCGGCTCCTCGACGTCACAGTAGGACAGGCCGTACCGCAGATACCAGCGCACCGCCAGCGAGACCACCTCCCGAGGGAATCGGAAACCAGCGAACACAGAGGGTGAAGGCGACGTCATGGGACCAGTCTCGTGCCCGGCCGATGGCTGAACGCAACAGTGCCTCTCGTCTGGTTCTCGTCACGGCGCTTGTGTTGGTGGCAGGGCTACGCTGTCTGCTCGGTTCTACTCCTCGACATCGACGGCCTACTTCATCGCGGAGGGTGACTCGGCCTCTACGCTGTGTGCATGGCTCACGGTCGGGTATTGGCGATTGTTCAAGGTGGCGGCAAGGGCAGTCGGATGGATGTCTTGACCCGTGAGCGCGCCAAGCCCGCGTTACCGTTCGCCGGGGTGTATCAACTTGTTGACTTCCCGATGTCGAACCTGCGCCACAGCGGCATCGAGGACGTCTGGCTGTCTGTGCAGTACCAGGCCAACTCCCTGGAGGAGCAGGTAGCGAACGGCAGATCCTGGGAGCTTGACCGGGGCCGAGGAGGGTTTCGACTCCTGGTGCCGGAGCAAGGTGGCTCCCCGGACTCGGATGGCTTCGCAGCCGGGAACGCCGATGAACTTTTTCGAATTCGAGACCAAATCGCTGCCGCGAAAGCCGATATTACGGTTGTGCTGAGCTCGGATCACGTCTATCGCTTCGACTACACCGACGCGATCAACACTCATCTGCGCAAGCACGCCGAATGCACCGTGGTCACCACGGAGGTGACAATGGCCGAAGCGGGTCAGCACGCCACGATTGTCGCGAACCGGGTCGGACGGGTGACGGGCTTCTCCTACAAGCCGGACCATCCCAGGACCGGTGTCGTTGCCACCGAGGTGTTCATCTACGACACCTCAGCACTAGTCCACGTTCTCGATGAACTCCACAGCGAACTGACGGCGACTGCAGAGCCAGACTCGAACGGTCTGGGGGACTTCGGTGACTATCTGCTGCCACGGCTCGTGCAGCGAGGAAAAGTGTTCGCCCACCCGATGCCTGGCTATTGGCGAGATCTGGGCCGCCCTGAGACCTACCTGGCGGCGCACCAAGACCTCATTCGTGGTGAGACCGGGCTCTTCGACGACCCTGACTGGCCGATTCTGGCCCGGCTTCCCCAGCGCGCACCGGCACGGATCCACACCGGTGCGCGGATTGAGGACAGCCTGGTGAGTCCGGGGTGTGAGGTGAGCGGGCTTGTACGCCGAAGCGTGATCGGCCCCGGGGTTGTTCTCGAGAAGGGGTCACGAATCACCGACAGCGTGATCTTTGCCGACGTCATTGTGGGTAAGGGCGCGGTCACCTCGTGGTCAATCTTGGATCGGGGAACGACGGTCGGTCATGATGCTCGCGTCGGAGGGCGACCGCCGCGGCAACCGCCAGAGTCAGAGCACATCACCATGGTAGGGCGCGACTGTCAAATCGCGTCGAACTCCACAATCCCCCGCGGCTCCCGCCTCGAACCTGGCACCACAACCTGACGGTCGCCGTGGCCATGGCACACCGTCGAGCCGGTGCAGTTTGTTCTAGATGCCGCTGCCTGCCGTCGTGCTCGCCGAGGAACCGTAGTAGGGCACTGTTGCGTTGAGCCATCCCGGCTGGACGGCACAGCAAATCTTCCTGCCGCCTGCCTCGCGAACAGTCTCGAACGGCGCCATTAGGCCGTTGGAGTTGGTACAAGGGACGCCTGTGCGAGGTTGAGTGCCGCTGGGCCGCAAGATTTCCGGCGAGACGTTCGCGGGATCGCTCAATGCAACAGTGCCTCTCGAAGACGTTTCGTCAGGCCGTCGTTGCCGCGGGCGCGCCGACGACTACCCGGGCACAGGACATTCGGCATTTCTACTCTTCTCTGCTCATCCGCCACGGCGAGTCGGTGAAGGTCGTCCAGGCACGGCTGGGCCATGCGTCGGCCAGCGAGACCCTCGACACGTACAGCCATCTGTGGCCGGATTCGGATGACCTCACGGGCGGCGGTCGACGCCGTTTGGCGCTCCGGCGGGCGCCACGTCACGGGCATCTTCCAAGCAGGACCCAACGAGAGCATCATGACATTGAGAAGGCACGGCGCCTTCGTGTAAGCCAGGGTTGGGAGAGCACCATGCGGATGATGTTGAAGGCTCAGATGGACACGGCAGCCGCTAGCAAGGCACTCCAAGAGGGGCGCATGCCCACGGTCATGCAGTCGATGATGGAGAAGCTCAAGCCAGAGGCCGCATACTTCGGCGCAGATGACGGAAAGCGCACCGCATGGATTATTTTCCAGATGGATGACCCGTCCCAGCTCCCCGCAATCAGCGAGCCGTTGTTCTCGGAGTTCAACGCACGCGTCGAGGTCTTCCCGGTTATGGACCGAGACGACCTTGAGAAAGGTCTGTCAGCCCTCGGCGCCCACGACTGACCCGAACCTAACATCGACTCTCCTGCGGACTTTTTGCGGACTGAACAGGTCCGTTCGGCGCATAACCCGAGGTCAGGACCTGCAACGATCGCGTACCACGAACTTTCGGATGTTGACCGCGACGAAGCCTCGGGCGATGCCCTGCAACACGACAGGCAGCCGGTGACCCGACGGAAGCATCGCGTCGACGAAGGGGCTGGACAGGTCAAGCCGGCGCCCCGACGTCTTCAGCATGCGCTCCACGAGGTCGCGTACCTCGTCGGCCGCCAGGATCGTCGTCGTCAGCTCGTGACGACCCTCCCGCGCCACGAAAACACGGTGCGGCTCGTTGATCCAGATCTCCTTGACAAACGGGCGGTCGAGATTGGACTGCAGCGGGCCGGAGCCGACGATTACGAGAGGTCAGGCGGCGGTCGCCCACCCAATACTCTCCAGGAAAGGCCCTCAGCCGTGAACGGCGTCGAATGGCGGCGCCAGATCCTCCAGCCACTCCGGTGACGCACCCCAAGAGCTGGTCGACGATGTGTGTCAGTGCTCCGTAAAACGGCCATCTTGCAGTCGATGTATGTCGAAGCCGTGAATCGTGTAAGGGCGCAGCGTGGGCGGGCTTCCACGCGAATCTGCGGCGTTCGCAGAACCTACCGCTCCGGACTTTCGCGCGTGAGCGTCTGCGCTGCGGCGGTCCGGCTGTTCACGTCTAGTCGCTTGTAGATCCGGTTGAGGTGGGTGCGGACGGTGCCCTCGGCGAGGTTCATCCGCCGGGCGATCTGGCCGTTGGTGTACCCCTCGGAGACGAATCGAAGAATCGCCCGCTGATGGCGGGTCAGGTTCACCACCGCATCCGGCTGCCGTTCCGGTGCGTTGTAGGCTGCGATCAGGTGCGGGCGCAGCAGTTCGAGGATGAACCGTTCCCGCTCGTCGAAGTCTTGGCCCGGGCCGCGGAAGAACAGGACCCGCAGGGTTCGGCCAGGCCCGTCAGGCCACACCACCATTGTCTCGCGCAGGAAGCCGCGCGGCCGCAAGTTCTCGGCGTAGCTCCGACGCGCTCGCAGCTGACGGTCGGAGAGGAAGTCGGAGAGGCGGGTGACGCTGCGGTAGTCGCCGGTGCGCTCCGGGTAGCTGCAGACGTCGCTCCAGAACGTCCCCCAGAACCCGTGCTCGGGTCCAACACCGTCGTACGGAATGGGCTCGCGGCATACGAAGCGCTCGATCCCGGAGTCGTCGTAGACGGAGTCGTCCAGGTAATGTCCCAGTACCTTCCAGTCCGCGCCGGCTACACACAGCTCGTCACACCGCACAAGCTGCTGCAATGCTTTCGGCACGGACACCGGAAGGCCGACACCACCGCTGCATCCAGCGTCATCAGTCGTCGCGGCGTGAGCGATCTCCCGCATAGCGGCGAGGTCGCTTTCGGACAAGAACATCCCCGGCATCACGTGTCTCCCTCATTGTGACGCTAGACCCGCGCGGACCGGACGCCAGGGCCAGAGAGGCCGGGTGTACGCAACTTGGCGTACTTCCCTGCTGAGCCTTGGCGCTTCTAGCGTTGCGAAGAAGTAGCGGCCGGTGGCCGCAAGCCGAGAGGAGACCCCATGAAAATCACAACCCGACTGGCCGCACGCTCTGCCATGGTCACGGCCGCGTGCGCGACACTGGTGGGAGTGTCGCTTGGTCCGGCCATGGCCACGCCTGCTCACAGCGTCGAGGACTTTTCGTTCGACGTCGACGGACTGTGCCAGTTCACCGTGCACCTGACGGTTCACAACGAGATCAGCACGACGACGAACAGCACCAGCACCGGCAGCGTCGAGATTCGCCACGTGGTTGAGACCGACACCATCGCCGCCAACGGCGCGACGATCCAGGGACTGCCGTACCACTACACGGTGCGGTTCGTGGTCGATACCCACGGAGATCTCGTGAGCGCCATCGCCGAGGGCGAGTTCTGGAAGTTCCAGATGCCAGACGGCAGCATCTACACCGAGGCGGGCCGCACCAACTTCCTCACCGAAGACATTGTCGGCTCCTAGGGACCGATGGCATGGATCAAGGAACGCGTCTCCGATGACGGCGACAAACGCTTCGTCGGCTGCTACCGCGACCCCGAAGGACGACAACGCTCCGCCGGCACCTACTCGTCGCGCCGAGCTGCCGAACGGGCCGCGAACCGTGAAGAAGCCAAAGTCCGCGAAGGGGCGTGGCACGAC
>JBBSHN010000129.1:0-6192 GCA_038252945.1 Propionibacteriales bacterium
CTGCCGTGGTGTATCCGAGGGCCCCAAAGCGCACCGCCTCGGTAAAGAGTTCACTCACCCGCACCAGCGCGGCAGATACGTTCCCGACATAGATGCGCTCCTGCCGTACGACAACGTTCCTGCTGTTGAGCAGCAGAACATGCAGCTCCTCGCGCTCCAGGCTGCTCAACTGCAGGACCAGGCGCTCGGCCACGTCGGCGGGTCGATGGATGGACCAGCGTTCACCCGTCGTCGCCAGCGACAGGTGGCACCCGCACTGCGGACACTCCGCCGTCGCGATGGGCTCTCGCGGATCAATCGGATGGCCGCTGCACCGGACGCCCTCACCCCTCCGTCACCGAGCCCAGCACCAGTTATCACTCATGCGCGGCCGGCACGGACCTGACTTGATGGCGGCAATCCGCGGCTGTTGAGTGATCACGACACCGCGTTCCTTCGGGCCGCGTTGAGCTCATCCAGGTGCTCGCGGATCGTCTGCAGATAGACGGACGCGAGGTCGAGCCGGAGCCAATACATTCTGCTTGGGCTTCTGACCCAGCGGCGCGCGGCCTCCTGCTCCGTGGCGCAGACGACGCGCATGCGCAGGACCGCACTTTCCGCGAGAAATACGCCGATGTTCTGGCCAAGGTGCACGCCACGGCCAGCTGCGCGCCGACGAGCATGTCCTCGACGGCAAAATGCCCATCAGCTTTGAACGCAGGCGTCAGAGCTCAACCCAGCCGCGGTTCGAACGGATCGCGCGTCCTCGCTGAGCCGCGTGACCACGCTGGTCCCGCTGGGTCACGAGGTCAAGGGATCGTGATTGACCACGAGTCGCTACTCGACCTCTGACCTGATCATGGCTACGGTCGTGCGAGAGGCGGTGACACGCTCGACAGGCAAACCCAGCGCCAAGAGGCGCGTAGAGCCTGGAACGCTCCGTGCCGCATTCGGCGCCGATGCCGGGGCACAGAAAGTGCACTCGCTGTTGCTCACCCGGTCCGTCTAGGTGCACGAGCGCGACCGACATGCTGAGGATGGCGCCCGGCCACGCGAGCAACAAGATGAGTCTCGACGGTCGGGCCGCGAAGCTGATCGCGAACGCAGCGAGCAGTGGCTGGACCAGGAAGGCCGGCCGCCACCAGATGTGGCCCTGCGCACGCGACCAGACAGGAGGATCGGCCAAGACGTCGCCCTCCAGAACGAGGCACTGCTCGACGGTCGGCCGCTTCGTGTGCCCTGCCCAACGAGAACTTCCTAACCCGCCCACACGCTCACCTTCCACATTTATCGGAACCACGACAAGGATGAGCTTGTTTTGGGACGGGTAGCGACGCTTTTTCGGGACGCTTACGGTTCGCCGTCGCAGTCGTCACGGCCTGATGGCCTCACCTCAGCAACCACGGCCCGGTGAGCGCCAAGCTCGTCGAGACCCTCGCGCCTCTGCTTATGCCGCGGACGACGTGCGCGCATCTGCCTCCCGTGGGGTGCCTGGGGAGAGCCCGGACCTTGGCCGACCATGGTCTTTTCCGTGCTACCGATAGACGAGGAACGCGTCGGCGTCGACGTCAATCTTCGGACGCCCAGGCGTGCGCTTGTTGACGATCCGGATCGTGTGCGTGCCGCGCCCGAACCATTCCATCACGAACAAGACCTTGCGCTCGTGCGACGTCGGGCTGTACAGATTGATGACGCGCCCTACGCCACGCCGTCGACGAACACGCTCGCCCGACCGCGGTGCCAATCGACCATCCGAGCCGCTCGACGAACTCCTCACTAAGATGCCTCGGTGTCGGCGCCGCTGCACCCACCCACGCGCGAGCTTTTCCCGCGGAGGCCCGCCGTCGCAAGAGCGGAACCACCTGACGGGGCCCTCGCGATCGTGCCGGCCACCTCGCTCGCGCTGGTCCGAACCCCCTTTTTTTGTGGGTGGTCTAAAAGGCCACCGCCCACCCCCACGGCCGACGCCCGACTCGCCCAAAGATTCGCCCACCAAAATGGGCAGGGAAGCGCCGTCCGCCAGTGAACCGCAGGTGACCTCGCCGTGCCCGACACAAGGATGCGGCCATCCACGACGCCTTGAGACCGGGGCAGTGACGCCATGTCACCTATGCAGGCGCGCCGCCCTCGAGTTCCTCGATCAGCTTTCGCGCCTTTGCGGCGGATACGACCATCGCCCTTCTCCTCGAAAAGGGCGAGCGCCTCGAGAGCGGCGTTCTGCCCTTGCCGCATCCGGCCGTCGCCGGCCAGCACTTCGGCGAGGACGATCTTGGCCTGACCGCGCTCTTGAAGGTATTCGGTCTTGTCCAGAGTCTCGATCGCCGCTTCGACACTTCGCTTCGCTTCTGCGAAGGCGCGGCCCTCGTCCGGTCTCTCGGACTCGGCATCGTCCGCGATCCAGACCCAACAGATGGGCCGAGGGGTGCGGCCCACGCCGTAATCACTGGTCGTCGTCGTGACAAGGCACTTACGGCGCTCGCATCGGGCTCTGAGCACATTGTGTGGGACGAGTAGCACCGAGCCCCAAGTGAGGGTCACTCAACGAGCAGCGGACGTTGTCGATCCGCGCAGGTTCCCCGACGATTCGGTCCTGCCTCGTCGGCGGCCGTCGGCAACTCCGACCCCGCAGTTCAGGCAGCCCGGCGGCTTGGGGGGCGGGCGCAAGCAGCCGGGCTCCCTCTTCGAGCCCTTGGCGGACGATGCCGAACTGACGACGCCACTCCGCTTCGAGACTCGGGGACTCATGGTCGGTGATCTCGTGGGCGGTCGTGCTCAAGAAATCAGATGGAGCCAGAGCGGCCGGCCCCGTGCTCCCTCACCTGCCAGCGGGCTGCGAAGGGACCACGGGGCTCACCTGCCATCGGCGTTATCAGCCGTCCGCGCGCAGACTCACGAAGCGCCCACCGCCGACGACGATGTGATCCAGCACCTCGATGTCGAGCAGTCGACCCGCGGCGATCGCCTCCGCCGTCAGGTGCAGATCGTCGGCAGAAGGAGTCGGATCGCCCGAGGGGTGGTTGTGGGCGATGATCAGCCGAGGGACGCAGGCGCGGATGGCGTCCGTGAAGAGCTCGGCCACTCGGACCTGCGAGGCCGACACGTTTCCGACGTAGACGGTCCGCTGGGCAACGACCTTGTTCTTGGCATCGAGCAGCAAGACAAGCAGTTCCTCGCGTTCGAGGCCGGCCATCATCAAGAGCAGCCTGTCCGCGACGTCCTTCGGTCGCGACACGGACCACGTCGAACCCTCCGCGCCGAGCGACATGCGCGTCCCGCAGCTCGGGCATTCGGCCATGGGCTCGGGCGACTCTCGTACGAGGCGGGGTCGGCGCGGCGCTTCAGCCGTGCGTGCCACGGAACGTCCCGCCTACTCCAGCGTTCGCTTGGATGGGTGATCGAGGTCCGGTTTCCACTCCTCGTAGAACCTCCGTTGCCACTGGTTGCCGTCAACCTCGACCTCGTTCGTGACATGGCGACCGAACTCCGGACCCGTGCCACCGTCGAAGTGGTACAGGCCCTTGCCGGCTACCCGACCGGCCGCCGTGTGCTGGTCCTTCGCAAACTCGGGGATCGGAATGAGCTGCCCACGAGTGCGGCGCAGAACCAGCAAGGTGTCCATGTCGGCGAGCTCGCGGTTCTTCGCGGCGCGGGCGAGGTACCACACGGCCTGCAGCAGGGGCAGGCTGGGATAGGTTTGCGTCGCCTTCTCGGCGCGCTGGCGTGCCCTGAGATTCGCGCGCAGGACTTCGGACATGGTCCACAGGCCGCCGATGACCGCCGGCGCGAGCGGATCGGCCAAGCCCACGTCCTCCGACGTGATGATGAACAGCCGGCGCCAGACCCACCCACCGTAGCCGCTCTCGTTGGCCTCACTCACGAAGAAGACGGCCTCCTCGACCTGTCCTCGACGAATGCACTTCTGGATCGCGCTCATCAACTCGTCGAGCGCATAGCCGTGTTCGCTCTTCATCGACCACGGACCAATCGCCATGTCTGCCTCCTCTCCTTCGAGTCCGGTCATCACGCGGTCCTCCGGCTGACTGGCGGCCGCTGTAGGCAGCCCGTTTCCGGGCAGGCCGCAAAGGCCGCGTAGGGCCGGCCTGTCCGCTTCGCGATTCCGGCCGGCACCGTGCGCCATGGCAAGCGGTGGACCGGGCAGGAGCCCCCAGCGGACACGGCTCTGTGGGTCGGCAAGGTCTCGAACCCCGGGCCAGCATCCGCTGGCTCCGGCCAATCGGGCATCGGCAGCGGGTCGTCCTGCGGGCCATCGACGGGATTGGTCCCGAAGTGGACCTCGACCCCTTCCGGGACCTCGAGACGGATCGTGATCACGCGCGTCATGCCGCTGCGCCCCTCTGCTGTGCCGGGACAGGCTCGCCGATGACGGACTTGGCCGGCCCTTGTTGCCATGCGTACAGGCGACGGGCCTCGAGGAATGCGGCAAAGGTGCCGCGGTCCACCCGAAACTCCACGAGGCGAGCCGCGTCAGGCCGCACGTGGACCACCCCGAACCGCGTGGCTCGCGGGAGTCGGAAGCGATTCGGGGACCCGGGCCGACCGATAAACTCCGCGGCGCCGTACGCCGCGAGCTGAAGCGCCGTCTCGGGGTAGAGGCCCGCGCCCGTCTTGACGTCCAACAGCCACGTCTCCCCGCCGATGACGGCGATCGCGTCGAGCGTCCCGGCATAGCCGTGCCGCAGGCTGGCGACCATCTCTTCGAGGGCGAGGAAGCGCGGGTTGTAGGTAGCAAGGAAGCCGCGGTAGGCGTCGGTGTACGGCGCTTCCTCTGCCGTCGGCTCCGGGAGCTCGCCCCTCGCGAATTGCTCGACAAGGCGATGGACGCGCGTCCCGATGTCGGCGGCACTGTCGCGCTGGTAGTCGGGAATGCTCTTCAACCACGTCACGGCAGCCGCGTCCCCGCCGCTCTCGCGCATCCGGGCGAGCACATCCAAGTTGCGCACGGCACAGGCGGCCGTCTCCCGCTTCGCCCAACCCACGAGCGGCCCGGACTTGTCGATCGTCCCGAGCACCGTGGTCACGGATGGGAGCGGGCCGACGGCCGAGTTGCCGTCATTCCACGTGTAACGGTGATCCGCGGTGCGCGACAGTCCGAGAGGCGGCTGTGCCGGGGAGGAGGTAGGGACCACACCTATATTCTGGCTTTACGACCGCTTATGTCAAGGTTAGAAGTCTTGACAGTCTCCTATACGGTCGCCTATACTTCCTTTCCAGTCCCCAAAGAGCCACGGGAGGATGTCGATGGCTACAGTCAGCGTCACGTTCAGCGGAGCGTCCCTCGGCGACGTGGCCGGCGCAGCGCAGGAATGGCTCGCGGCGATCGGCGTGCGGGTCGACGCACCGCAGCAACCCGACCGTGCCGCGCCTGAGCCTCCCGCTGGCGTGTCCCGCGTCCTCGCAGGTGTCCGAGGCGCAAAGAGCCGCCGGCTCCTTCGGCTTCTGGCCAAGGCTGGTGTTGAGGGCCGGAGCGTGGAGTTGACACCCGCGTTGGTGGAGCAGTTCGGCGCCGTGAGCGGCACCGCGTTCTCCGGCATGATCGGCCCCGTGAACCGGCGCGCGCAGTCGTTGCTCGGTCGACCGATCATCGTGTACCCCTCCACGGACTCGCAGACAATCGAGTGGCGGATCGCCCCTGAGACCGCTCGTGCGGTTCTTGACCTGCTTGGCGAGGAGGGCGACTGATGGGCGCGCCGGCGTACACGGGAGGAAACGTGATGAGCCACAAGATCGTGGAGGTCACCTACACCACGAGTGCACAGCGCAGCGCACCGGGCAGGTTCACGGTGCCCGCCGAGGTGTGCAGCGTCCTCGGCATTGACCGAGGTTCGAGCGTTCGGATCGAGGTCCTGTCCGCCAGCGGTTGGCACGGTCCAGTCGTTCGTGAACTGAAGTCGGACCGTGAACCGCAGCCCGTCGGCGAGATGCGGGAATGGATGGCGCCCGGAGAGACCATCACCGTCCGTGTTCGTGCTGACGCGGCAGGGCAGGCTTGAGACGGGCCGTGCAATCGTAGCCGGGACATGGGAGAGACACAATGAGAAGAAGAACGAGACGATCGTGCTTGGACACCCTGTCTCGCGCTGGGAGCGTGGCGAGCGGTTGCTGCGCGCGCCCCGCACCCACCAGGCGGTCGCCTGACCCCCGCTGAGGCACCGTCACCTCCGTTTTGGGCGGCCCGCCTTGCTCCGCCCACTA
>JBBSHN010000130.1:0-6189 GCA_038252945.1 Propionibacteriales bacterium
CACATCGACGTAAACACGAGCGGTGGCCGCGGTTCGCCTTTCGAGACCCGGCGCGAGCAGGTCGAGGCTGAGGCGGCGCGGCTCGTGTCCCTCGGTGCTACGCGGCTGCACACGATAGTTGAGGAAGGTCTGGACCAGTACGCGGTGGCGTTGATAGATCCCGAGGGAAACGAGTTCGACATCAACTAGGGCGTCGCGGGCTCAGGCGCCCGCCGCCCGCGTCATTCCGCCAAGAATGGGCGGCTTCGAACCCCGCACTTGTGTTCCCTGACAGCGGCCGGCGTCGAAGCGTTGTCAGGAGTCGGGTGAGTGAGCGCCGATACCCTGCCACCATTGACGCATGACCGAGCGCGCCCAGAGCTTCGGCTCAGTCGCACCGGCGTACGAGAGATTCCGGCTGGGTTACCCCGACGAGCTGGTTGAAGAGGTACTCGCCTACGCCGGTCGGCCAGTCCGGACGGCTCTGGAGCTCGGCGCCGGCACAGGCAAAGCCACACGCGTGTTCGCCCGCCGCGGGATCGTAGTCACCGCCACAGATCCCGACCCCGCTATGCTGACGGAACTGCGCAACCACGTGCCCAACACGGTCACCACCGTGCAGGGGACGTTCGAAGATCTCCCGCTCACTTCGGTCTACGACCTGGTGTTCGCGGCAGCTTCTCTTCACTGGACCAAGCCGAACTCTCGTTGGCCACGCGTGGTCGCAATGCTTGAGCGCGATGGGATCTTCGCGTCTTTCGGTGGCCAGGTGCACCTCGCCGACTCAGATGTCGAGCGCGACGTCCGTGTCGCCAGGTCGCCGTTTCTCGCAGACGACGATGTACCACCACCTGACGGGACACCGGCGGACAGCCCGATGCAGTGGCCCGGGACCGAGCTGACTCGGTGCGACCAATTCACGGATGTGCGTCAGTCGACCATCGAACGTCGCTACACAGCCTCGGCTCGCGACTACGTCGGTCACCTCTCGACGGTCTCTGCATATCTTGAACTTCCCTACCCGGTTCGAGAGCGGGTGCTCGGAAGGATCCTCACGGTACTCCCCGAGCGTGTGACGTTTGTGGCCGACATCACCCTCCACCTTGCCCGCCCGAGATCAGCGGGGATCGGTTGACACCCGCACCCAATCTGATAACTGCCTCGTGTCGTGATCCGCCTGCACCGGCGGCGCGTCATGCCGCCTGAGCGGGACCGGGCATGGACGCGCAAGAAGTGCCCGCCATGCCGCTGACCGGGCGACCGTGCCGATGTGCGTACGCACTCCGAGCCAGGCGTACGGTGGATCCATAAAGCCGGTTCACGCTTCCTCTCAAAGGAGTAGTCATGGCCGACAAGTCGCCTCGGCAACACATGTCCAAGAAGGCGGGCAAGTCTCTCAAAGAGAAGCGCGCCGAGAAGCACCTGAATGCAGAGGCCAAGAAGAAGACTCCGATTGTGCCGCCGGGCAAGCAGCACTGAAGCTACGAACGCGGACGGCCCTGCCCAGCTCTCAAGAGCCTCACGCGATCGGCTCGTCACACCGCCGGGCGCGCTTTGAGGCGCATGACAGAGGCCGGTGCCGGTGTGTGCCCCTTCTGTGCCCCACCCTGAAATGCGATGTCCTTTGGCGAAATCCGACGGACTGATTGCGGCCGGCCACTAGTGGCACTTTGGCGAAACCGACGATCCTTGGAAGATCCTCATGTTCGGGCGAGCCGGACTTGTAGCTGGTGCAGGAGTGCCCATACAGGGAGGCAGACACGAAGCCCTTCGAGGTGTGCCGTGACGGCCAGTGGCTCGCCGAGGCTCGATGCGTGGGCGGCGCGGATGACGGAGGGGGGCGGAGGTACTGCAGTACTCGACCAGCGTCCGGCGTGGAGCGGTCCGATGGATGAGTTCTGACGCTGTTCGGCCCCGTAGGCCTATCCCCGGACAGATCGCTCAGTGGGGATGCCACGGTCCCGCCCGGCGACTCCGCCCGCCGACGGGTCTGTGGCACCTGCAGTGGGGGAGACGCCCGGCTCAACTGAGATCATGGCGTGTAGGCGGTTAGTGTGCCGCCTTCGCTGGCGACGTACAGCATGCCGTGGGCGAAGACGGGTTGGGCGAAGGTTTTGCCAGTTTCGGGGACCGTTCCCAGTGGCTGTCCGTCGGTCTCCCGGTAGAGCTGGACTGCGGGTTGGACGCCTGTTGAGCATGCGAACATTGGGACGGCGACGATTTGGCCATTGATGGTGGGGCTCCCGTCGGGCCGGCAGGGCAGCGGCTGTTGCCAGATGAGGGCGCCGGTCGCGGGGTTGAGGGCCCTGAGGCCACCGGGGGCTGAGGTGCCGTTGATGGTGGTGTCGTTGCTGGCGACGAAGAGCCGGTGGGCCTGGTTGTCCCAGGCGGCTGAGGTGATGCAGGCGCCGGTTCCTGTGCCGCCGGGTTGGCCGACTTGCACAGTCCACACCGGCCCGGCGGCGAGATTGGCTTGCCGCCAGGCGTAGAAGTTGCCGTTTTTGTTGCACGCACCGACCATCGGCGTTGACGTGCCCGCGAGCGTGGCTTTGAACAGTGTGGGTGAGCTGCCGAAGTCCAGATCCGAAGTTAACGTGTTGGGTGCGGTCCACTCGTCCTGCTTGGTCAAGGTGGCTTCGTCGAGCCGCACGATGGAGTAGGCGTCGTAGTTGAATGCGCCGGCGGGGTCGGGGTCACCGGTGGTCGCCCACACGTGGCTGCCGTCGGCGGCTTGGCTGCTCCACACGGTCGCGCCGGTCTTACCGAACGGGGCGTCGTACCAGGTGTGCTGAAGTGCTCCGGTGTGCTGGCCCAGCGACACCACTCCGCCCCGCACGTGCAACGTCTCACAGTTCGAGCCGAGCCCCTTGAACACATGGCCTGCGTCAACGGTTGGGGACCCCCAGTTGAAGTACCGGGCCTCCCCGGTGGCGGTGTTGGGTCCAATCGAGTGCTTCCACAGTTGGGCACCGGTGGCCGCGTTCAACGCGTACACGAAGTGGGCGCCGGCTGCATAAACCATCATAGTGCCGGTCTGCGGATCGGGCGTGACCGTCGCGGTGCCCACGATGCCCTTCGCTGAGCAGTCGGTGTTCGACCCGTAGTCCAACTGCTTCTTCCAGACCACCCCGCCGGTGGTTGCGTTCAATGCGTAGAACATTCCGGTACGGGAGCCGATATAGACGCTGTTCCCCACAACCGTTGCGGAAGCGTCGAACGAAGCCGCTGGCTGACCCTGCTGCGTCGCTGCTTGTGCCACGAACGCCCATGCCTTGTGCAGCGACCCCGCGTTCGACGCCGTGATCGCAGCGTCTGCCAAATTGGCTGAGGTGTGACTGTTGTTGCGCTCATACTCTGGCCAATCCGTCCCAGCTGCTACCGCCGCCTGGTGCGGCCCTACCGAACTCCCCGAAGACCCTGCGACTTCCGCGGGCGAACCCGGGGCGACCGCCAGCACCACAGCCGCCACCATCAGCAGAACCGCCGCGAACAGAGCAACGGGAGGACGAGCGAATCGGCGCACGCTTCACCTCGCGTGGATAGCAGAACCCCGTCATAGCCATTCCACCGCATCCAGCGGCAAGCCGCCACCCCCGGGCGACGCCGACTCCAGGCTCACGCCGAGCGACTTCCGGGCTTCTGCAGGCAGGCGATCTGGTACAGGATGGCGATCATGAAGGTCTCTCGGACGATCGTCGTGCTCGACGCCGCCGACCTGGCCGCCGAGAGCGGCTTTTGGGCCGGACTGCTGGGTGGCACGGTCGCCGCGGATGACGATTGGCACAGCATCTTGGTCGACGGCGAATGGCGGCTGGCATCCAGCTGGCCCCTAACCATGTTCGGCCCCAGTGGCCCGACGGTGCGCCGCAGCAAATGCATCTCGACGTCTGGGTCGACGATCTCAAGGGTGCACATGAGGAGGCGATCTCGCTTGGCGCGCAGCTTCTGCAGGCCGCCGATGACCTCGAGCTCGCCGAGGACTTCCAGGTCTATGCGGATCCCGCCGGGCACCCCTTCTGCCTCTGCTGGGCTAACCCCGGATCGTGACCCAGTTGATGCGGCGTCCTACCGCTCCGTGCGGCGAGGTCGGGTTGCTCGCACAGGCATTGAACCAAGCCGGCTTCATTTGCGTTTACCGGTTGTAAGCGCGCGACTTGGCTAGGAGATGTGGTGCCACGGGAATTGAGGTCGTCGTCCCTCGACATGGTGTTGGTTGCGCTGGCAAGTCCTACTCGTCGCCAAATTTTGGATCTGCTGCGGGTCAGGCCAATGCCATTTTCCGACATAACAGCTCATTTCAACATGGCTCGCCCGAGTGTGCGAGAGCACCTGATGGTGCTGGGCGACGCTGGCTTGGTCACTGACCACCGGGTCGCACTGCATCGGGTCTACACGCTCACTCCCGCGCCGCTTGCGGAGCTACACCAGTGGCTGAGCGCCCACTACACCGTCCCGGTTGGCGTGTCACCGGCGTAGAGAAGTGCAGGAACGAAGTTTCGCTCCAGATTCGCCGCGGGTGGTGGGAGCGTCCAACTCTGCCACCGTGCCTTGAGCCGGCATAACGAAATCGCGGACTGCAGGGTTGCTCCGTACTGTTCGGGGGTGGATGCGTTCGACATCGTGGACTGGCGCCGCCGCGTTTTTCAGATCTATGCCCAGGTGCGGGCGATGAGCGACCGGGCCGCCGCTCATCGACTGTGGTGCCATACCCGCGACCAACTCTTTCGTACCCATCCCGCGTCTCCGCTACTACTCATCGACCGAAGGTCTTTCTCCGGACTGCCGGTGCCGGCCTACGACCCAACGTGGCGATTCCAGACCGACGTCAAGCCTGCGCCGTCACCGAGGAGGATCGAGTTGGTAACTGGCACTGACGGTGTCGTGCCGTTTGAACAGCTTGGCGTCGCGCACATCCCACGCGTCGGGCAACTTGCCGTGTGGCGGCTAGCCACCTATGGCGGCGGCCTTTTCGTTCCAGTCAAGGACGCCTCCGCCGCAACAAGGGGCGGCACGTACGGCGGCGGCCGTTACTTAATTGACACCGCCAAAGGGGCCGACCTCGGCTTCGATGGCACACAGCTGGTTTTGGACTTCAACTTCACGTACAACCCCTCCTGCGCCTACGACCCCGCCTGGACATGCCCACTGCCACAATCCGACAACGCCGTCAATGCGGAAATCCCGGTCGGCGAACGCGCACACGTACCAGGTGAACGAAGTTGAAACTTCGCGACCAGGTCACTCTGTTGGCAAGCCCCTCCGTCACGTTTTGACGGTGGGATGGATCATCCACACGTTCGGCTCCCAGTAGGTCACCAGGTCCTGAGAGCAGTCGACCAGCAGCGGCGCGAGCCCGTCGGGGAATACGTAGCTGCCGGAGTCCGGTAGCAGCAGCTCTGTCCAGTTCTCCCAGTCGCTGATCGTCCCGGTGATCTTCATCGAGGTTCGGTAAGACCGCTCCGATACGTGCTCCGAGTTGCTCGTGGACACGCATCCAGGGGTCGAAGTGTGTGCCGTCCCGCCGCCGCCAGCTGCGTCTATCCGGGTGCATTCGAACGGCGGGGAGCCTGTGGGCGACCGGCGGGAAGCCTGTCGGCGACGCGCTCGGTAAGGGTGTTACCTGTTCGAGTACGACTCGGGGCGAGCGGGGTATCTAGTGAGGAGAGCCGCTCGCGCCTCCCACACGACGTGCGCGTCTGCTAGGTCACGATTCAGGCTCAGCAAGTCCCTTAGCCGCTGCAGGGCATCCGAGACGGAAATGGGTGGCTCTGGACGGACCGTGGCGTTACCCGACTGCATATCGCGTTCACGTTGTGCGTGCTCGCAGAGGTACAAAAGCATGCGGTGAGCCTCGTCCATGGTTCGCCGACTCAGTGGCGGAAGAATCGTTGCCTGGTGAACGGTCACTGTGACCTCCGGCCCCAGCGGCTCTTCGAACGCCGATGGCGTGCCCTGGCTGAGCCGCGGAACTGTGGGATCGGCCATGGCCAGCCGTAGTCCGTGCCTGCCACACCCTGCACGTTTCCGCTGGCAGAAGGCGCGATGACCGCTGGGATGGTGGTCTGTGCCGCGGCCCATTCATCGCTGTCAGCCGCCTGCGGACTCGCTGGATGCTGCGCGCGGCAACGGGAATGCAGCAGGTCAAGGTCGGTGGTCCGACGGCAGGTGCACTTCGTGGCAGGCATGCGCGGCTTCCTTTTGTCCGGAATA
>JBBSHN010000131.1:0-6148 GCA_038252945.1 Propionibacteriales bacterium
CCCGAGACTGCACCGGGCCTATCTGCTCAAGGAAGGCCTCCGGCTGGTCTTCCAGCTCCCGGCCGCGGAGGCCGCCGAAGCGCTGGAGGTCTGGATCGGGTGGGCCCGGCGGTGCCGGATCCCCGCGTTCGTCGACCTGCAACGACGGATCGTGAAACACAAGGCCTCGATCCTCGCCGCGATCGAACACGGCCTGTCGAACGGACGCATCGAATCGGTCAACACCAAGATCCGGCTCATCACCCGCGTCGCCTTCGACTTCCGCTCACCCGAAGCCCTCATCGCGCTGGCCATGCTCAACCTCGGCGGCCACCGACCCAGCCTCCCAGGCCGGAAATGACCCACGGATGTGTCAGGAGAGCCGAAAATCGGCGCGGGGATCCACCATTTGACCGCCCGACCCACTGCTGTTCGGCGACATCAACAGTCCGGGTCGCGCCCGCACTCGGGGTTCAGGAACGTCATCGCGGCGCAGACCAGCCATGTACTAGCCATGTACTAGAGTCCCTCAAGCTTGGCGGTGGTAGCGCCTTTGCTCGAGGTGAGTCCTGTAGCCGCTGCGGCGAGCAGCAACGCCCCGCCGAGGTAGTAGACGGCCTCGATGCCGTACAGGTCCGCGAGGGCGCCCCCGACCGCGAGAGAGAGCAGCCTGCCGCCTTGCCAAAGCACATCCATGGACGCAAACACGCGTCCGCGAACATGCTCGGGTGTCTCGGCTTGGAGCATCGAGTTGAACGTGACGGCACCGGTGGAGGTGCTGACCCCGTAGAGGGCCAGCGTGGCTGCGGCGAACGGTACGGAGGCGACCGAGGCCAGGGTGAGATCGACCACGCCTCGGACCGCGTACGGTCCGAACACGAACAGCGGGCGGGCCGGGTTGCGGATGAGCCGGAGCAGGACGAGCGGGCCGAGGGCGGCACCGATCCCGATCGCTCCGATCAGGATCCCGTAGCCGCGTCCGGAGACACTGAGGTGTTCTTCGGCGAGGACCACGAGCAGGGCGCTGGTTGCGCCGGCTGAGAGCGCGGCGAGGAACTGTCCGACCGCGAGGGCCCGCAGCAGCCGATGATGCACGAGGACCGAGATGCCTTCCCGGGCCTCGGCAAGCAATCGGCGTCGCTGGACTTCTTCCGGATGCCCGGGCACCCGCAGACGGCGTAGTAGCGCAGCGCTGATCGCATAGGAGACGGCGTTGATGGCGAACGCCGGACCGTATCCGAACGAGACGACCAGGAGCCCCGCGAGTGGTGCCAGGACGATCTGGGAGAGGACTGCGGCGGTCCAGATGCCGCTGTTTGCGGCGACCAGCGCGTCGTTCTTCACCAGAGCCGGGAGGATGGAGGAGGCTGCTGGGTTGAAGAAGACCGCGCCGACCGACATGCCGAACGCGACCGCGTAAACCCCGACCGGGGCGTCATGCCACACCACCAGGACCACCGCGAGGACCAGACGGAATAGTTCCGAGCCAACCATCACCCGTACCCGTGGCCACCGGTCCACCAAAGGCCCAGCGAACGGTGCGAGGAGGAGCACTGGCAGGATCTCGGCGACCACGACCCCACTGACGCCGAGACCGGACCCGGTCAGGTCGTAGATCAGGAGTGCGAGGGCCACGAAGTTGAACGTGTCGCCCCACTGCGACACCGTCCGGGCCGCCCACAACTGCCGGTACCCAGGATCCGCGAACACGTCGCGCAGTCCTGGTCGTGGCGTGGTCTCTCTGGCGCTCAGTCGAGTTTCCGTTCTTGATCGGGTGTACGTCCGCCCATCGACCAGCGTGACATTGCAATCCTGTCAAGCCCAATAGTGGGTCCGAGCGACCGTGGAGCCTTCAGGGTGTCCTGCGAGCCGACGCTGAGGCTGACCGCACAGACAGCCTTGCCGACGCCCAACGCCCTCGGCCGGCGAGGGGATTCGAACCCCTAACCTTCCGATTACAAGTCGGAAGCGTGCAAGCCCGTGACCTAGCGATATGCACTCTGACCTGCGAGAACACCGCTCACTAGTACTCATGGCTAGGCGTAGTCTCGCAACACTTTGCGGACTAGATGCGGACCGGCCAGCCGTCCTGCCGGGGTCTTACGGGATCGCTTCTCAGCCCTCAACAGTGAGGCCTGACGTTGGGAGCGGGTCACCCTCGCGCCGCAGCCCCGTTGGTAGGGGCCAGATTACGATGCTGATCAGATGCTCGGAGTCACCGCTGTCGAAGGGCCTCGATGATATCCGCGTCTTGTTCGCAGACCTCGGCGAGTGCCTCCTCGAACGAGATGGAGTCGTCGATGGGCGTGGCAGGCCGCTCACGCTCACGGCATCCGTCCGGGGCACGCTCGGGCTGTTGCTCGCCCTCGTTGAGGGCATCATCTCTGGGCGCGTCGGGAGTCATGCTTCGACGCTAGCCTGATACTCCCTAGGCCGACCCTCCATGAGGGGGACTCACACGCTCCGCCGAGCGGCAGCTCGGGGATATTCGATGAGCTATTCGGTGACGGTGGCCACGACTCGGCAATGCGCGTGGTCTCGGCCTGGCTGCACCACAAGAACGCATCCACTACGGAGCGCTACCTGGGTCTGGACGTCGAGCGCAAGCGCCGAGCCGAGTGGCTGCGCGGAAGAGACTTTCTGAGCTCGCCCTCCGCCGCGATCATCCCCTTCCCGGGGCGGAAGAGCCCCACCGCGTGACCAACCTAGGTCACCGGCACCTTCCAGGCGTCGACCGCATGGACGGGAGGCGGAGACGATACTCGGCCCGGAGCGTGGCAGGTGGGGAGCTAGGGCAGGCCTAGATCGATGCGATCCCATTCGACTTCTTCGCACAGCGAGTCGAGGCGTTCCTGCGCGGCACGCTTCGTCGCGCTCCGATCACCAAGGCGGGCGGCGACAGAGGCGAGACCCTCGATAAGGCAGTCTCGGCAGGACGTGAAGTCCTTGATGCTTCTCGCCCCAGCGGAGTCTCCCGTCCGAACGGCATCTACTAGGGCGATCACGTCTCTGTATGAGTCAGCGAAATGTGCAGGACCATGATCCTCAGCAGGATCAATCAACCTTCGGCCTCCTAGCTCGTCTGGATGGAACACGCGGACAACGTCACTCGTGGAGCCTCGTGTCCGGCATCACCGGACGAGACGAGGGGCGAGGAGGTCGGCGTCTATGATCCCACCGCTGGTGGGAGCTGAGGAGAACGGTCAGTCACGCAGCCGCACCGACAGGCAGGTGACACAGCCCTCTAGTTTCTCGTACTCCGTCAGTTCGACCGCCACGACCCGAAGCCCCCGGTTGGCAAACAACTCTGCCGTGCGTGGTGCGCTCGTGGACATCAACACGGTCTGTTCGTCGAGCAGCACAACGTGGGAGCCTGACTCCTCCGGAACGTCAAGCCAGCTCTTCCAGGTGGTCGGGTCATCCACCAACGGCGGGTAGCCCACGACGGTGCCATCCAGCAGCGCGGTGACAGCGGATTTCAGGTGCAGCACCTTGGTGAGCGGCACGCCGACCACGCGGGCACCAAGCGGCTCCAGTGCTGCGGCGAGCTGATCGAGACCGGACTGGTTCGTGCGGCCGCCGAGACCCACCCATACGGTGCCATCGTGCTTGAGCACGTCGCCGCCGTCGAGGGTCCCGGGATCTTGGATGCGCGCGATCCGATAGCCGAGCCCGGCAAGCAGTTCCTCGACCGCGGCGGTCTCGGGCTTGCGCTCGTCGGCGCCGGGACGCGAGATGACCGCCAGGTCGCCGTAGACGACCACGGTGTCCTCGACGAAAACAGCGTCAGGGCAGTCATCGGCAGATGGGACCGCGATCGTCTCCCAGCCCTCATCCTGCAGGGCAACGACGTACCCCTCCCATTGACGTTGCGCCAGGTCAAGGTCGATGCTTGACCGCTCGATGTGCGTGAGCAGGCCCTCGGCCAGGCGGGGACCCGGACGGCGTACGAGCGCGCGCTTGACCACGCGTCCAGAGTATCGAGGGAGCATGTTGCGGCGTTTGAGACCTGGAGGGGTGCCGGATCCCGACATGGCAGACTCTCGAAGTAGCCGGTGGCCGGCGACCGCTCGGGGCCATTTGGCGTTTCTCATCCTGCCGCGGGGCGACCCGCTCGCCTCACATCTGATCCACCGGAGTGTCTACAACGTCATGCCCCGCAACAACTAGCCGGCAGTCACCCCGGGCAGTGGCGACGCGGAACGAACGGGAGTAACCGAGAGTGCGGGTTTGAGGGGTTGGGGTAGCGTTCTGCGGTCCTAGTCGCGGGTGGTTGGCGAGCGTGTTCGCCCTGATTCGAGCGGGGAGCGCCATGGCGGACAGTGTGGAGAGCGGACGGATCACGACAGACATCCCGGCCGGATGGACCGGTTGCCGTGGGCCAAGTGGCATTGGGCGGTGGTGATTGGCCTGGGAACGGTCTGGATCCTTGACGGTCTCGAGCTGTGCTCTGCGGCAGAGCCTGCCCCGTCGCCCAGGCGTACATGGGGAACGCGGGCGGCCGCAGTTCAGCTTGGATGACATGCTGCGTTCATGGGCGCTGACCCCGAGGTCTCGATCACGTGGGGAGAGGCTCTGGGCTGGCGGTTGGAGCGGCACCTCCTCGATCCCGTCGGGTCCGGGTCTTCAGGCTGAGTGCTGGCCGTTGAGCTACGGGGAGATTCTCCAGCTGGTGCCGTCCCAGTGCTCTATGAGGTTCCGGCTCTTGCGCCGGATGATGTAGGCGCCTACAGCGAACACGGCGGTCGATGACGCAGCGCTCACCCCTCCTAGGTAGTTCTTCCGGAGAGCCTGGTCGGGGCTGGCCACGATGCTCCAGCTGGTTCCGTCCCAATGCTCGGTCAGCGTATGGGACTGTCGGGCAGCGCCATGGGTGCCGACGGCCCATACATCGTCGGGCGAGACAACGCTCACGCTACGAAGGCTGTGCCGGTTGCCTGCTGCTCTCGGGCTGGACACTCTCGTCCAGCTCGTTCCGTCCCAATGCTCGATGAACGTTGCCGTGTCGAGCGAGCCGCTGTTCATCGTTCCGACAGCCCAGATGTCCTTGGCTGAGTCGCCGCTCACGGCGAACAGGTACGTAGTGTCGAGTGGGGCGGGGCTGTCGACGATGGACCACCGTGTCCCGTTCCAATGCTCGATGATCGGGTCACGCCGGAAACCGCCCGTGATGGTGGTGTAGTCGTAGGTGCCGACGGCCCAGACGTTGCCTGTGGAAACCGCCGTGACCCCCGACAGGTCAGCTAAGGACGAGCCCGGCGGTTTGGGGCTGTCTACGGTGGTCCATGTCGTGCCATCCCAGTGCTCGATCAGCGCCCCGTTGTAGGAGCCGTCGTAGATCGTGCCGACTGCCCACACATCGTCGGCTGAGCTCGCGCTCACCGAGGTAAGGGAGCTTGCCCGGCCTGGCTGGGGACTTGGCACGTGGGTCCAGGCGGTGCCATCCCAGTGCTCGATCAGAGCCTGCTGGTACTTGTCGGTAGCGTTCTGCGTCGCACCCACGGCCCAAACATCGCTGGATGACACCGCATCGACCCCGAAAAGCCGGTTCGTCTTGTTGCCGGGGTTGGGACTGGCCACGTGTCGCCAACTCCTGCCGTTCCAACGCGTCACCCAGGTCTCGTACGTCAACGGAGCAATGGTGTGATAGCCAACCGCCCACGCATCGGTAACCGAGAGAGCGCTGACGTCGCTCAGTCCATGCTGCGATGTAGACGAGGCATCGGGTCCCGGCAGAAGCGACGGGCCAGTTACCGAAGCCGGCTGGCCGGCGTCGGCTGGCGCCGACATGCCAAGGGACACAACCACCGAGACCGACAACAGCCCTACGAAGCATCGAGCAGCTGAACTGGCCATGAGACCTCCAAGAAGCCTCCGGCGAATCCCGAGGCGCCGATTTACACTGTACACATGCTCGCTAGGTACGCCTCGTCTCGTGGTGAGGGACTCCCGAATCGAACGCTATCCGGTCGACCGTGGAGCAGCATAGGCGGCGGAATGACTCACGTCGGGTGTTCGTCTGGATGCCGCCGCGCGTACCGGCGGCTAACCGGGGAAGTGCCGCCACTGCCCTTCCGAGACGACCTCGACGGCGCCGTCGACCACCGCGATGGCCGTCTGGTCGTCCATCGCGTACTTCGGTCCCGGGATGGTGCCCGCCCACCGCTCG
>JBBSHN010000132.1:0-6059 GCA_038252945.1 Propionibacteriales bacterium
GCGGCGAACAAGGTCGACGACCTGCGCGGAGAGGCCGACGCTGCCGGCCTGTGGAACCTGGGCTTGGGCGAGCCGTACTCGGTCTCGGCGCTGCACGGACGGGGTAGTGGCGACCTACTGGACGCGATCTTGGCGGCGCTGCCCGCGGCACCGGAGCAGACGTACGACGCACCGCGCGGTCCGCGGCGGGTGGCGATCGTCGGCAAGCCCAACGTGGGGAAGTCCAGCCTGCTGAACCGGCTGGCCGGCGAGTCCCGCGTAGTGGTGGACGACGTGCCGGGCACGACCGTCGACCCCGTCGACGAGATCGTCTCGCTCGGCGGCCGGGACTGGCACTTCATCGACACCGCGGGGATCAGGCGCCGGGTGCGGGACGCCAGCGGCCACGAGTTCTACGCGAGCCTGCGGACGTCGGCGGCGATGGAGCGCGCCGAGGTCGCCGTCGTGGTGATCGACGGCAGCCTGCCGCTGAGCGAGCAGGACCAGCGGATCATCAGCAGCGTGGAGGAGTCCGGCCGCGCTGTGGTGATCGCGTTCAACAAGTGGGACCAGGTCGACGAGGAGCGTCGCTACTACCTCGACCGGGAGATCGAGCGCGAGCTGGTCCGGGTCCAGTGGGCGCCGCGGGTGAACATCACGGCGCTGACCGGCTGGCACGTCGACCGGCTGGTGCCGGCGCTCGACCGTGCGCTGGAAGGCTGGGAGACACGCGTGCCGACAGGAGAGCTCAACGCCTTCCTGGGCCGCCTCGTCTCGGCGCATCCGCATCCGGTGCGTGGTGGGAAGCAGCCGCGCATTCTCTTCGGCACGCAGGCGTCGACAGCGCCTCCGGTGTTCGTGCTGTTCACGTCGGCCCTGCTGGAGCCGGCGTACACCCGTTTCATCGAGCGGCGGCTGCGGGAGGAGTTCGGCTTCGTCGGTACGCCGATCCACCTCACGGTCAAGCCCCGGGAGAAGCGCAAGCGCCGTTGAGGTGGCTGAGCGACGGGCTGCGATAGGCTGGCGCCCGCTCCGCTGCCCGTCGGCGGGCAACGGGCTGTGGCGCAGTTTGGTAGCGCACTTGACTGGGGGTCAAGGGGTCGCAGGTTCAAATCCTGTCAGCCCGACCAAAACTGTGTCTGACCTGCGCAAATCAGAACGGGTGGGTTTCGCGATTTGAACTGTTTGCTCGGATTGGACGTTTACCAGGCGGAAACGTCGCAGGTTGGTCGCCAGCTCAAGACGAGTAGAGGTTGCCTGGTAGGCGGTGTGACCTGCTGTGACGTTGCCGCTGTCACCGCTGCGAGTCTCGCGGGTGCCGGCTTGTTGCCCGTTTATTGGTCGTAAACCCCTTTAGGTACGTCCAGCGTCCATGGACTTGACGTAGGTCTCGTCGACGCACCAGCGATCACCAGGCAGGTGACGGCGAGGCCGGGCCGCGCCTCTGCCCGCTGGAGTCACGCGCCGTCCCTGTGGGCCTATCCAAATCGGTTGCAGAGCTTGGCAGGGTCGGCGGCAGGACCGTTGTCAGCTGGTGGCGAGGGCTGCGAGGCCGTCGATGCCGACTTTGTCGTGGAGTTTGCGAAGGTTGTGGCAGGCCGATAGCAGAAGCCATTCACCTTTCGCGCCGTCGAGTCCACACAGCAGCAGCTGTTTGGAGTTCTGCCGGGTCTGCATCTGGCCGAAGACTGGTTCGACCATGACCTTGCGTCTGGCGTAGGCTGCCCGGCCCTTCTTGGTGGTCAGCTTCCTGGCCATCCATTGCCGGGGGGCGGCATTCTTCGGGATCCGTCCGCGGGGCTGCTTGGGGAGCGGGTCGTCGTGCTTGCTGCGTCCGGTGGCGATGAAGAACTCGGTCCCCCACGCATCAAAGCGGCGCGAAAATTTCGGGACGGACGGCTTCGTGTGTCAGTTTTCGCTACAGCTACAGCTACAGCTACAGCTGCAGATGCACGCGGAGTGCGTCGTCGAGATTGGACATCACCTGCGGTGGCACGCGGCCGACCATCGGACCGATCCGTTCGACGGTGACCGACCGGACCTGTTCGGCCTGGGCCTTGGAGTCAACCCTCAGGCCGGTGAGTTCTGCTGGCAGTAACGTCTGAAACGGAAAGAGCCGGGCGATGTTGCTGGTTACCGGCACGACCGTGACCACGCCTCGACCCAGACGGTCGGCAGCTTCGTTGGCCCCGTTGTTGCTTACGATTACAGCGGGGCGCCGCTTGTTCGCCTCGCTGCCCCGTACAGGCTCCAGATCGGTCAATCGGATATCACCGCGCTGCATCGACCAGCCCGTCGCCGGCGGTGCCGTCCCAGGCCGCCTGCTCACCCGAGGACTCCCACTCGTTCCACGCGTCGGCGTAGTCCTGGTCGAGACCGGATCCTCTCAGCATCCGAATTGCATACTGCACGACCGCGGACCTCGACGCTAAACCGGAGGACCGCGCATACTCGTCCAGCACCTCGACATCCTCGGCTGGAAGACTGACGCTGAGTTTCATACCGTGATGCTACCACGGTAGCATCACGGTATGCGCGGCATACCGGAGACCGTTTTCTGACGCGCGACAAGACGACGGTAGCCCTGCAGCTGTGGTCAGCCCGGCCAGGCCACACCCGTCCGAACGATCCGATGACGAAGGCTCTGAGTTCATTGCTGCATATTGAGTAGCCGGATCCGTGCAGGGCGGAGCCGCGTCCTTATCACCGTCGTCCAACCGCGTCCAGAGGTCCAGCGACCTCAACAAACACCTCACCACCTGCGAAAACGTGGACGGTCGCGGACGGATGCGGACGGGCTGCTTATGGGCGTCCTTACCCTCGCGCGGGTTTGCGTCTGGTGAGGTGGTTGGTGAGCTGGTGAGCGCCGTCCCGAGGACATCTAGCGCGCTTCAGGAGACGTCTGGGGCGATGTGGCCGTAGACGTCGGCGGTGATGGCGATGCCTGCGTGGCCGAGGATTTGGGACACGACGTGGACGGGCACGCGCTCTGAAAGCATCACCGATGCGGCGGAGTGCCGGAGTGTGTGCAACCGACGCCCTTGAGGCCGGCTCCGCGCGCTGCGATGCTTGCGGACAAATGGCTTCAACTCGACGAAGTCGCCCACCGTCCCCGGCAGAGACGAATGGCCGGATGCCTTCATGAGCGGGTGGGACGGGACGCCATCATCAGCGCTCTGCTGCCTTCCTAACTCCTCATCGAAGGCATGCTCTGCCGCCGCCCTGGGTTGGTTGGAGTCTCCATCGTTTCGAAACGAGGGTGGACTCATGCCGAAGGACACCACCCCGGGGAAGCCGACGACGCGTCGCTACAGCCCCGATGAGAAGGCCGCTGCGGTACGGATGGTCAGGACGCTGCGAGCCGAGCTGTGCACCGAGCACGGCACGGTGCAACGCCTCGCGTCCCAGCTCGGGTACGGCACCGAGTCGGTGCGGTCCTGGGTCGGCCAAGCTGACATCGACGAGGGCCGACTAGTTGGCGTGAGCACGTGTGAGGCCGCGAAGATGAAGGCGCTCGAGCAGGAGAACCGTGAGCTGAAGCGGGCCGACGAAATCCTCAAGAGGGCCGCCAGTTTCTTCGGGGCGGAGCTCGACCGCCAGCACGAGAAGGAGCCGCGTTCATCGACGCCAACCGCGGCGACGTGGTCGCGGGTCGGCGTTTGGGGGTCGAGCTCACCCGCAGCGTGTTGCAGGTGGCCCCGAGCAGCTACTACGTGATCAAGAACCGTCAGCCCTCGGCTCGCGCGCAGCGCGATGAGGTGATGGGGCCCGGTGGTGCGTCAGCTGTGGGAGGACAACTACCGGGTCTACGGCGCGCGGAAGATCTGGAAGGCAGCCCGACGCTGCGGCCACGACGTCGGCCGCGACCAAGTCGCCCGCCTCATGCGGACCGCTGGGATTGAGGGGGTGCGGCGCACCAAGCGAGTCCGCACCACGCGTCCCGACCCGGGAGCGCCGCGGCACCCCGACCTGGTGCGCCGCGACTTCACCGCCACCGCACCGAACCAGCTGTGGGTCACCGACCTGACGTTCGTGCCGACCTGGGCCGGGATCGCCTACGTCTGCTTCATCATCGACGCCTGCTCGCGGGCGATCGTCGGCTGGCGAGTCGCATCCCACATGCGGACCATGATGGTCCTCGACGCGATCGAGATAGCCAGGTGGTCACGCGGCACCCAGTTCGACGAGCTGCGCTTCGACAGACTGCGGTGTCACTCGGATACCGGGCCGCAATTCACGTCCGTGCGCTACGGCGAACGCCTCGCTGAGATCGCAGCGGTTCCCTCGATCGGCACCATCGGCGATTCGTACGATAACGCTCTGGCCGAGACCGTGAACGGCTACTACAAGGCCGAACTGATCCGCGGCCCCGCCCGCGAGGGACGAGCCTGGAAGACCGTCGAGGACGTCGAGCTCGCCGCCTCGGCTGGGTCCACTGGCACAACCACGAACGCCTACACGGCTACCTCAACGACATCCCGCCGGCAGAGTTCGAAGAGACGTTCCACGCCACGAAACGGACCAACCAGACCTGGTCAAAATCCAATAGGCCGAGTCTCCATCAGACCCAGTGCGATTCAGACCGACTTCCGGGTCCCGTTCGACAAGAACCAAGCCGAACGCGACGTCCGGATGGTCAAACTCCAACAGAAGATCAGCGGCGGCTGGAGATCCGAGAACGGCGCCGACGCCTCCCTCGACGTCCGCTCCTACCTCAGCACCGCACGCAAACACGAGCGGAGCGCCATGGACGCACTCCGAGACCTCTTCACCGGCCACACATGGATCCCCACAATCAGCGCGAGCACGTAACCGTCACCAGCCCGGCCGACCTGAACAGTTACCCCTCGCGCTCCAAACCACCCCGATCAGTGAGGCCGTCCGGGCATGACCCGCCCCCGGTAGCCGACCGACACGGCACGTGCCCGTAAGCCGAACCTGTTGCGGCGATTCGCCACCCAGGAGCAGGTCGATAGCCGAGGTGTCCCGCATCGGCGTTCCCCGAGACTCGTGAGCAGCGCTGCTCGTTCCACAAGATCGCCAACTTCCGCAACTGAAGGAATGTCCCTTGTCGTCAGCGCCACACCGCTGCAGGACGGCTACGTGTCAGCCGGAGCCAGACTCGCACGTAAGGCCGAGTAGGCAGGGAAGGCCGAGTGGGGGCATCCGAGTAAGGGCATCCCATCATCCGGCGGCCGACGACTCCTCTGAGCCGACCAGCACCCGCACGAGCGGGTAGTGGGTCAGTTTGAGAACGTGGGCTTGGTGCCGCCGGCGGAGCGCCCAGATGGCAAAGCATCCACCATGTTGTCCCCCGTAGGGTTGCCGTAATGAGCAACCGGCAAATCTCGACCCGGATATTCTTGGCGCGCCACGGCGAGGCCACGTACCCAACAAACGGAAGCGGTGACAGCGGCGGCACTCTGACTACGCTCGGCCGCTCGCAGGCTCGCTCGCTAGGTGACCGGCTACGGAACGAACGGCTAGCCGCCATCGTCTGCTCCGAGCTTTCCCGGGCAACGCAGACCGCAAAGATTGCATCCGAAGTGCTTCAGCTTCCAGTACAAGTACAAGTCGGGCTGCAGGAGTACGACGTTGGCGACGAACGCGGCAAGCCGTACAACGCCAGCCTGTTCGAACCTTTGCTGCTGGCTTGGCTCACAGGCGACCTGTCTGTAGGGATCCCGGGAGGCGAGGACGGTCACCACGTAGCTCGGCGTATGTTCGCCGCACTTGACGATCTAGCAGACCGGTTCCAAGGTGAGACGGTGCTCGCGGTGAGTCACGGCGGCGCGATCATCGCGACACTCGGCAGCATTGCGCCAGGACACCCCCGTCTCCCCGGGGACGGGAACGACATACCAGGCGGCGCTTCATACATCTTGGAGCACACCTCGGGCGGCTGGCGCTTCCTACCAGCCGACACAGAGCCCGGCCAAATCGGCTCTTCACGGCTCCGCGTGAATCGGGTCTGCTGAGCGGTGGTCACGTCGTCTTCGGGACGGCGCTGGTGAGCAGGATACGGGTCTTGTAGTTGGTGGCGTTGCGGAAGCCTCGCCCGGTTCTCTTGATGTGCTTGA
>JBBSHN010000133.1:0-6036 GCA_038252945.1 Propionibacteriales bacterium
CGCGCCATGCAGATCATCGACGAGCTCGAGCCCGTCAAGCGCGGGGGCTACGGCGGCGCGATCGGCTACCTCTCCTACACGGGCGACCTCGACACGTGCATCCACATCCGCACGGTCGTGGTCAAGGACGGGATCGCGCACGTCCAGGCCGGCGGCGGGACGGTCGCCGACGCGGACCCGGCGTATGAGTACGAGGAGTCGGCGGCGAAGGCGCGGGCGGTGCTTCAGGCGATCGAGGTGGCGGTGGGGCAGGCGGGGTGGCCGTGAGCGAGCGAGGGGGTTTCGATCGAGTCAGCCTCCTCAGCTTGTTACGCGCTCGTATCGGCTCTCGACAACTGGCGCGAGTCCGCTACCGTGATGGACGATCGTCGTGGATCTGACCATGGCGACCTCTCGGTCTGATCCCGCAGGGCACCAAGGCGCCGGTAGATCTGGCGTTGATCGATTCCCCCGGGGGATTCGCGCCTCGCAGCGCGTTGGCTCAAGTCGTCCTGCCCCGGCGCTCGTCTCGCGGTCTGGCGTTTCCGGGGCAGGGGCTGTCGCTTCGCCTTGTTGGCGATCAGGGTGCGCACGCGCAGCTCGTGAATGACCAGGCGTTCTATGCGAATGTCGCTCGCGACACCGACTTGGTGCTCAAGCCGGTTCCCAATGGCGGGGAGCTCTCGTTGGTGTTGCGCTCGCCGGCGAGCCCTGCGGATGTTCGGTTGGACTTCGGGCTGCCGGCCGGCGCCAGCCTTCGTGTGGTCGATGACACCGCCACGCATGCGCCGGTCGGTTCGGTGGAAGTGGTGAAGGGCGCCAAGCGCATCGCGCTGATCCCTCCGGCGGTCGCGGTCGATGCGCTGGGGAAGAGCCTTCCGGTCTCTTATTCGGTCCGGGGATCGCGTCGACTCGTGATGCACGTCCAGAACACCGCCGGGGCGGCGTGGCCGGTGATCGTCGACCCGACCGTTGGGATCGGGGAAATCTATGGTCAAGGCAACGGGACGCAGGCCGAAGGGTGGCCGCGCTGGGGCTACTACCAGCCGGTTGGCTCGGCGATCTACGGCTACATTCAGGGCGGCGCGATCTACGCCTCAGCACCGGCGGGCTACTGGTACAGCGGTCAGTACGGGGAGTGGATCCGCTCAGCCTTGCCCAACTCGTTCATCTACTTCTATCAAGCGTACAACAGCACGACCGTTCCACCGGGCAGCAATCCGTACCTCTCGCACGACTTCGCTGGCGTGTACAGCTCTGCAGCGAACAATTGGGAGACCGGATCGTGGACAAGCCCCACCGCCAACACTGGCGCCTCGGGCTACGTCCTCAGGTACAACTCCGGTCCGGTGGGCGGCGACATCACGAATTACTATGTGCATAGCAGCAATACCATCGCGACCGACATTGCCGACAACAACTCGGCGGCCTTCGGCCTTCAGTTCACGGCTACCGGTTCGTTTGGCAGCGCGTTCGCGGGCATGGGCAACGCCGTCATCTACTCCTCCGAGTACCACCCGCCGACCCTGAACCCTCCGTCGCACACCCAGCCGGTGCCGGCCGGCTGGGTCAGCTCGTACACCGACACGCCGTCGTTTCACGCCCAAGACACTGGCCTCGGCATGGGCACGATCAAGACAACCTACGCGGACGGCTCCGCGGCAAGCGCCGGCAATAACTGCACCGCTCAGTACAGCTCGCCGTGCTCCCTCGCACAGGACGCTACGGCGCCAGCGTACGGTGACGGCACGTCCCGTCCGCTGCCCGAAGGCATCGACACGTTGAGTGCGAGCGCAACCGACATCGTCGGAAACCATAATGCTGGCCAGGACAAGAACTGGCAAGTAAAGATCGATCGAACTCCCCCGAGCGCCGGCGCCTCCGGCCCGTTGTACGACGACCGCAACCTTCCGGGCCACGACGGAGGAAGTGATCTCGGCAACGTGTCTTCCGACGAGACCGTCGCAGTGGCCGTCGACGATGGTGCCAGCGCGACACCGAGAAGCGGGGTCGCGTCGATCGAGATGCAGGTCGATGGTCGGCGCATTCGCCCCGAGGATCTTGCCACCCAGACGTGTGCCAGTGGCCAATGTCCGTATCACGCGGATTCAACCTTTACCTTCCATCCGACCGAGGTGGGTCCCGGAGACAAAGGGACCCATGCTGTCGCGATCATCGCGAGGGACGCCCTCGCAGATCCAAGCTCGACGGTCGCGGGGCCTCACGTCTCGGTCCAGAACTTCAGCGTGTACGTGCCTGACCAGCCGTCCGACGCGGCCACCCCACCAACCGGTTACCAGCAGGCTCCACCGGATACCACTCCCAGCCCCGATGCCCCGCCAGGCGATTCCGATCCGCAACCGGTGGTCACCGACCTGACGCCGGCGCAGAACGCTCAGGCAAGGGGTGTCGTGGCGAGCGACGCCGCTACGCCGGCTTCGGACCTCGCGACGGTGCTAGGGGGTTCCGGATACACGATGACGAATATCGGGCCGCTTACGACTGGGGTCGAAGACCCGAAGGGAAAGCTTCCCACCGTCGGTGCGCTCGTTGAGGTGACGCTCGCGACTCCACATGCAGTGGACGCAGTGGTCACGAGCTACAGGCCGCCGTGGCCAGGCACGACCGCAACCGTCCCTTTCAAGGCCCACCTCGTCGCGTCAGCTGTCCGGGACCTGCTGGTCGACGTGGACTTCGGGAGTAATCGGATTATCAGCGTCGAGCCCGGGTTCGATTCAAACGAAGAGAGCTTCGATCCAGTCCCGGGTCAGGGCGCCCTCCCACCCGTACCCCCGCCGGAGGATTAGTAGCCACCATGAGACACCGCGTTACCACCGGTCACCAATCTGCCCATCGGCGCCAGCGCCTGGGCATGGCGGGGCTCGGCACGCTAGTGGCGATCCTCGCCATGAGCCCGCAAAGCTTGGCTCATCGCGCCGCGCACCGTCCGATGTTTGTGTCTGTCAACGGACCATCGGACTACCTCAACTATGACGGCGATAACGCGAACCTCAGCCGCAACACCCGCGACTGGCCTTTGACGCTTATCTTCTACCGCAATGCAGCCGTGAACAAGGTCGGAGATGCGCTGGCGGCGAGAGGGTATAAGAACTTCGGATCGCCCGCGTACGAGCCTTATCATAGCGGGAGCGGTGCGCATACGCGCTACGACACCAGTAAGGGACGTAAGACCGATTGCGACTCACATAACAACGATTATCATTACCGTTTTTACGCCCCTGGTAACACCGACCGGTTCTACGATTTGAAGTATGGCTACGTAGTCGTCGCGTCCACGCATATCGACCACAACGAATGCACGTCTGGGCCGAAGCGCTACGGACGAAGCGAAGAGGTGGAACAGCGTATTGCTAACGACGCGGAAGCGATCGGCTGGTCCGTCCGCCGGAACCATTCCGCGCTGCTCAATCGGGAGCCCCTGCGACGAGATAGGAACGATCCGGGGCATGTGTGGGAGAACAACGGAATTGCAACGGACGTTCGGGTGCCGTGATCCAGGGATCTGAGGCCCAACCGTGGTAGCAACCCAGCCAATCGATCACGACGGACTGCGTTCTCTCGCCCAGCTGGGGCACCCAGCTCTGATCGTTCTATCCACACGGACGCGACGTTCGCGTGCGATTGTGTTTCGCTTACCGCGACACGCGGCCCAAGGGCCCTCCCACTGGTATCGGGTGCGTCTACACTTTCGAGCCGACGTTTCGGGATCAGGTCAAGGGTTCGGGTATGTGAATGTTATTACCGGACACGGCGTCACGGCGTCGACGGAGTTTGTAACACCGCGTCGTAAGCCTCCTGCGCGGATGTCCTGGAACACTGTTAACACGGCGGGCGAACGCAAGTACACGGCAACGCGCCGCGTGGTAGATGTGGACTTCCGGAACTATATCGTCGAGTCCGACGTCTCATCCGGAATCCATAGGCTCGTATTTCAGCTGCAGCAGTACCGGGGCCTTCGGTTCCGGCGGGTCGCGATTCGGGCCGACAGCGGTGTCGAGAGGACCTCGGTATCCCCGTACCCGATGACTTTGCGCCTGACGGCATCGCCACCTGCTGGTGGCGCGAGCTCGGTAGTGGCTGTGCTGGCCAATACAACAACGAAACCGATCACGGGAGTGAAGCTGCTCGCGATGGCGTCAAAGAACGCCATGATCGTTGGTCCCCGAGACGTTCGGTGGCCGTCAGTGCCTTCCGGCGGCCGCGTTCACAAGGCCTTTAGCATCGTCGCTCGGTACGGCGCGCGAGGCAGCGTTGACGTCGTCGGAGCATCGTCCAAGGGGGTCGTCCATGCGCGGCTGAAGGACATCCCGGTCGTGCAGGCGCCGGCGCCGTCGGAAACAAGGGGGGATAGGTCGAGTTCGTGGGCGCCGGTCGGTGTGTTGGCGGGCTGCGTTGCCGGTCTCGGAGCCATCGCGAGGCGCAGGAAGTTGCGAGGCTCCCGCGGGGCCCCTGCGCGCGAGCTAGACACTCGGTCGTAACGTGTCCCGGACACCCGAAGGAGTTGGGACGTGTTGGCGTGACCGGATCGGGCACGCTTCGTCTCGGTGGCGGCAGCGGGGCGAGGACGAGGGACGCGAGCGTAGTGCCTGAAGGTTTTCGTCGAAAGCCAGGGCGAGGTCCCTCGGCGCTTGTGGTGGTCGGCTCCGTCGCGCTCTTGACGTCGATGTACTCGCCCTGGTACCGGGCGACGAGTGCGGAGACCTTTTGCGGTTTTCTCGTAGAGCCGTTTGGAGGGACTTCGCTCTCAAACCAGTGTGGAATCAACAACGCAACCGTCGACGCATGGACCTTCAAGGTCACGTCGGCGGTGTTCTTGCTGATCGCGCTGTCGGGCCCGTTGTGGCTGTACGTCGCAAGACGCCGGAGGGTCGCGTCTCGGTCGCTCCTCGACTGGGCGGCACTTGCGTGGGGTCTGCTCGCGGTGCTGGCCGTCGCCAGCCGCCTGCTTTGGCCTCCGCCACCAGTTGGACTCTTCTCGGTTCACTACGGCGCGGTGGCCGGGCTCGCCTCAACAGTTGTCATGAGCCTAGGAATCGCGCTCATCGCGCTCGCGAGTCCCGACGAAGGCACCAGATTCCGCCGACAAACGTGCAGACGCCAGCGATGAGGTGATGAGGTCGGCGAGCGGAGAGGTCAACGCTAGTGGGTTGAGCCGTCACGCCCTTGGGTCGCGCGTCAAAGAGCGGACCTTGTAGGCGAAGTCCCGTTCCTTCCATCCACGCGCCGACGGCACTCCGCCGTAGACGGACACGGTCCCCCCAGCGCTCCCTTCTGTCCACGCGATCCCCGGGGACGGCGAACGTGGACAGAACCGACGCCCGCGCACGCCGCCCTCCCTCCCCAGCCTCCGGCCGCTAGCGTTGGCCTTCCATGCGCACGCTCGTCCTCGACAACTACGACTCCTTCACCTTCAACCTCGTCCAGTACCTCGGCGAGCTCGGGGCGGAGGTCGAGGTGGTGCGCAACGACCGCGCGACGGTGGACGATCTGCTCATCCGCGGCTACGACCGCGTCGTCGTCTCTCCCGGGCCGTGCACGCCGAACGAGGCGGGGCTGTCGCTCGAGGTCGTGCGCCGCTTCCCGGAGGCCGGGATCCCGACCCTCGGCGTCTGTCTCGGGCACCAGGCGCTCGTTCAGGCCTTCGGCGGTCGCGTAATGCAGGGCGAGCCCGTCCACGGCAAGACCGCGGAGATCGAGCACGACGGCAGGACGATCTTCAGCGGCCTTGAAAGTCCTCTGAACGTGGGGCGCTACCACTCGCTCGTCGTCCATCCCGACCTCCCGCCGGCGTTCGAGCGCACGGCGGTCGGCGGTGAGGAGGTCGTCATGGGCGTGCGCCACCGTGAGCTCCCCGCCGAGGGGGTCCAGTTCCATCCCGAGTCGGTCCTGACCCCTAGCGGGAAGCGGCTGCTCGAGAACTTCCTCGGGCTCGCGGCGGCCGTCCCCGCCGCCGCCTGAGTGTCCAATCCGACTCTGACCCAGGCGATCGACGCCGTCGTCGCCGGGCGCGACCTGAGCGCCGACGAGGCCGCTCGC
>JBBSHN010000134.1:0-6026 GCA_038252945.1 Propionibacteriales bacterium
CTCGCGTTGTTCACCACCTGGGACTACCACGCCTTCGTCACCAACCGACCCGGCGACCTCAACGAGATCGAGGCCGACCATCGCCGACACGCGGTCGTCGAGCAGCGGATCGCCGAGCTCAAGAGCGCCGGACTCGCGCACCTCCCGTCGGGGAAGTTCATGGCCAACGCTGCCTGGTTAGCGCTGACCGTGATGGCCCACAACCTCGCCCGCACGGTCGGACGCCTGGCCGGAGACGACAACATGGAACGTGCGACCGTCACCACCTTGCAACGGCGGATCTTCACCGTCCCCGGCCGCCTCGTGCACAGCGGACGACGCCGACACCTACGCCTACCCGCCTCCTGGCCGTGGGCGCGAGCGATCGAGCAAGCACTGAAGAACATCGCGGCGATCCCGCTGCGCTGCTGAACAACAACCCCGCCCCAACAACCAGGACCTCGGAGAAGCCGGAAGACCGGCAACTCACGCACGCCCTAAACCGATTGGCGCCAACTCGACGAGAGACCCCGGCCCCGACACCAACCTCACCCAGTCAGACGGTGGATCCGGGCTAAGCCGTCCCAGGACCAGTGCGGAATACCCATGCCCTCGGGGACGTCGTCCGCGGACTCGTGGTAGCGGTACATAGTGTTTGTGGTCGCCCAGGCGAAGTAGTTGTGCAGCACTTTCCGGACTGGGTCGTTCTCGGACACCGCCACGTCCGTCAGGGCCAGATCGAAGCAGGCGATCGCCCGCCGATTCATCTCTTCGTGCGGTCCGTTACCGCTGTGGATCCGCACGACCGATGTCTCGTCGCCGTAGATGTCGGAGTAGGTCGTCGGGCCACCGAGGGCCTCAGCCCAGTACGCGGCGAGGCGCTCCGTGTGCTCGGGATGGAAACCGTGGCTGAACGCGTGGCTGACCACCTCGTCTGACATCACACGGGAATGCCACGCACTGGCCAGTCGGAGCAGGCCCTCGTCACCACCCGCGGCCACGTACACGGTCTGCACACCCCAAGGATGGCAGCGGTCGGTGTCGGACATGAGCCCACCTCCGCGCTTCCGGACGCGCACCGTCCGGAATGGGGTCTACCTTGGCGCCATGACAGACAGCGGCCACTCTTGGGAACCTCCGCCGTGGGAACCCCCTCTCGCTGCCACCGAGGCCGAGCACCTCGTCGGCGCGCTCGACCGCCTGCGCACAACTTTTCGCTGGAAAGCCGGTCACCTCGGCGCGGACGGGCTGCAGACCCGCATCGGCGGGTCCTCGCTGAGCCTCGGGGGCCTGGTCAAGCATCTCGCTGCCCAGGAGGACTACGCATTCGCCACCAAGCTGAGCGGAGAGCCGCTCGGCGCACCGTGGGACGTCAACGGCTGGGACGGTGACAACGACTGGGAGTTCAACTCCGCCGCCGACGACACCCCTGAGGAGCTGTACGCGCTCTGGGACGGCGCCGTCGAACGGTCCCGCGCGACGCTCGACACTGCCTTGGCCGATGGCGGACTCGACCAGCTCGTCCACGTCTCCTGGCCCGACGGTCGCCATGCCAGCCTGCGCCGGCTCGTCTGCGACCTGATCGAGGAGTACGGGCGGCACACCGGGCACGCCGACCTGCTCCGCGAAGCCGTCGACGGGCTGGTCGGTGAAGACCCCCCGGATGGATGGCACGCATGAGCGAGCCGGTCACGCAACGTCACTGACCGCTTCACGGACCTCATGCTGACTGGTTGCGGACTGCCTGTGATCGTTTGAGACAGGCAGCGAGCGCCTAACGGGGAACTTCGAGGACATCGCGCCCAAGTCGGTCGAGGGCGCTGACCGCCCCTGGGCTTGGTCCAAGACGGCGCGGGCAAGATCCCAGCCATCCTTCTGCATGGCGAAGGCACCAGTGGCTGGCCGGCGCTGCGCCACGCGAACCGCCATGGACTTCAAGCTCGCATCGGACTGGAAGACGTTCTCGAGCTGTCTGACGGGTCCCCCGCACCGGACAACGCCGGTCTGGTCCGCGCAGCTCTGGACCTCATTGGCCGATCCAGCACGAGGCAGATGACTGCTGCCGTACCCACGCTCACAGCCGGCGGTAGGTCGGCTGGCTACATGTCGTAGTAGAGCTCGTACCCCGGAGGGGGGGCTGGACAGCTCGGGGCATCTCGGAAAAGTACGGCCTGACCTGCGCAAACGCAGAATCTGGCTGTCGGACGTCTTGGCTGATTTGGGCCTCGAACGGTTCTCCTGCGGAATCCCTGCGGGATCTTGGACGGTGTTCAGGGGCCCAGGCAGCCGATCGGGATGACATGGACGCCATCAGGTCGGCGACCGCCGGCGCCGGTGCTGGTGATGACGCCGAGGCAGGCCGGCTCCTTGTGCCGGGTGGTGTCTACGTTGGCCGCGAAGCGGAGGAGGGATGCGGCCGCGGCGTCGATGTCTCGCGGATTGAGCTTGACCTCGAAGGCACCCCACTTGTTGTCGCGCGCGGTCACGATGGCGTCGACCTCGCTGCCGTTCGCGTCGCGCCAAGAGTCGACCTCCCCCCAGTGGAGTTGCGCGAAAATGCGCAGGTCGCGGATCACGAGCGCCTCGAAGTGGAATCCGGTCGCGAGTGGGTCGGCACGCAGCTCCGTGGTGCCGATTCTAAGGGCTGCTGTGGCAATGGAAGGGTCCACGAAGTACCGCACGGGGGCCGTACGTAGGCGGGTTCGGGAGCGCATGTGTGGCCGCCAGGCGGGGGAGTCGTCGGTGAGCTTGAGACGGGTGAGTGCGTCCAGATAGCCGGTGACTGTCTCGTGTGCGATTGGACCGGCCTCGCCGCCGACATCCTTGGCGAGCTCGCTTTGTTTGACGGCTTGCCCGACGCCGCGTGCGAGCGACTCGAGGAGACGGGAGAGGTTCCCTGGGTTCCGGCGATGGCCCATATCCGGGATGTCGACTTCGATGACCTGCTGCAAGTAGCCGTCGAGCCAGCTGCGTGCGAACTCTTCGTCGGTGTTGACGAGTTCTGGCCAGCCGCCGATCACGATTCGCTTGAGAAGCTCGTCGAAGGTGAGGTGGGTGCCAAGTCCCGTCTGCGTCTCCCCATCGAGGAGGGAACGAAGTGAGATCTCCCCGTTGGAGTGTCCAGACTCATAGAGGCTCATGGGGCGCATCTGCATGACGGAGAACCGACCCGCGCCGGAGTGCCGGTTGACATCGTCGCGGGGTCGGGCTGATCCGGTGAGAACGAACTGGCCCTTGGCTTGGCGGTCGTCGACCTGGCGCCGGATTCGGTTCCAGATGTCGGGTTCGAGCTGCCACTCGTCGAACAGAATCGGCGTCTCGCCGGTGAAGAGCGATTGGGGATCGAGCTCGACCTGGGAGCGAGCGGCCGGATCATCGAAGCGAATGATGGTCTTGGCTACCTGCGAGGCTGTCGCGGTCTTGCCGCATGCCTTCGGCCCCTCGATCAGCACGGCCCCTGTGCCCTGGAGCCGTCTGGCGAGCTCCTGGTCAGCGATGCGAGGCAGGTATGGCGACATGGGCGAATCCTACCGTTTGCCTAACTAAAACTGTAATGATTGCCTGGATGCAAGTCGAATGATTGTCTACGTCCTAGTCGAACTTTTACATAATTGCAGGTCAGAACGCATTTTTTGGTGCACCTGCTGGCGGGACACGCCCACGCTGGAAGCCGAACGCCGCTCTGGGTCGGGCGTCACCTGCATGGTGATGTGGGGGTTCTGCTCTCCGTTTGCACACGAACGAGTCGACCATTTGCAGGTCATCCGCTCTCCTTCGGGCGGCGTCTCGCATTCTCGCGGATGGCTGCGATTCGCTCCCGCAGTTCCTCGGCTCGTCGCAGCTGGGTGTCGTGCGGTCGCGGCTGTCTACAGGGAGAGAAGGGTTGGATGAAGCGGGGCTCTGCACAGTGTCGACGCCTGTGTTGACTTCGAGAGTGTTGACGAGTCCGACTACGTGCTGGCAACCCAATCGACGTGCCCGACCCCAGCCGCTCGAGCCTGGCGTGGTGGTCGTGGCCCTCGATGACGAACACGTCGCCCTGGCCGTCGTGGCCGACGCGGACGAGGAGCGTGTCCGGCTTGCACTGGCTCGGGGCGACATCGACGAATGCGTCGAGACCGTCGCACATGCCGTGACCGATCCATGCGACGACTGAGGGGATCAGGCGGGGATCGCGGCGTCAGTTCAGCGGCTGGACTCGCCCGAGCGACGCCATGCTGCTGCGGTCTCCTGCGCGAGCGCACCGACGGATGACCCGGCCTGAGCGACGTCGGCCACCGCTTGCTTGGCACACTTTTGTACGCCGGGATCCGTGCACACGACGTTGGCCCGGAAGGCGGCGTCGCCAACCTGCGCGGCGTGCGCGGCGAGCTGAGCGGTGTTGATGCGGGCCATCGTGGCCCCCTTTCAGTCGAGGGTGCGATTCACCCTGCTGAGAGAAGTAAGCCAGATTACTTAGTCTCCTGTCAAGACCCTAAGACAGGCTAAGTCATGATAAGGTCGCGTTGTGGACTACGGCGACGAGGACCTCGGCAAGGTCATCCGCGCGCGACGCGAAGCCTGCAAGCCGAAACTCAGTCAGAAGCTCTTAGGCGAGGTAGCTGGCTACGGGCAAGGTGCTGGTGCTGGCGTGGCAATTTCGCGGATCGAGAGTGGACAGATGCGTCCGGGAAGGGAAAGGCTCGCCGGCATAGCCACAGGCCTTGGGACGACCGTCGACGAACTCAAGCGCGACGCCACCGGGCGGTCAGCTGCCGAGGGTCATGCTTCCGGACGAGCGAAGGGCGCGGACCGATCGACGGCCAAGGTGTCGGTCCGGGATCGACTGAACGCAGTGCAGTCGGTGGTGGAGGACCGAACAACCAAGGTGACTGCGCTGGGAAACGCGTTCAACGCTGCTCATGATCGCGCTCGCGACGACTTCTTCCTGAGATTCCTCGACGACGCGGTCCAGATCGAAGGTGCTCCCGAGCCACCCGAGCCCGTCGGACTGAGTCAGGAAGAGCAAGGTGACCCGAGGGCCCAGGCGCACTACCGCGTCAGTTTCACGTCGAGCGTTGTCGCCAATGCGTTGGGAGGTGTTGGCGGAGCGGCGGCGGGTGCGGCGGCGGGAGGTGCGGCGGCTTACGCAACATTTACAGCCGCGGCGATGTTCGGGACCGCATCGACGGGCGCCGCGATCTCCGGCCTCTCGGGAGTTGCGGCCACCAATGCCACGTTGGCTCTGCTCGGCGGCGGCACGCTTGCCGCAGGTGGAGCCGGTGTTGCAGGAGGGACGATGCTGCTGGCCGGAGTTGTCGCTGCCCCGGCGGCACTTCTCGCTGTCGGAGGGATCATTTGGATGGCTCGTCGGAACAAGCAGAAGGAGGCTGAACTCGCCGAGAAGCTCGACGCGGCCGAAGCCGAGCTGGCTGCAACCCAGACTGGCTTTGACGCTCTGGTCGAGATGCTCGCCCGAGCAACCGAAGTCTTGGACTACATCGGCCTCCACGCGGCTCACGCCCAGCGCCGTTGGAGTTCTCAACTCAGGGATCGACCACTGTCATGGTCGAAAATGACCGCGGAGCAGCAGGAGCGATACCAAGAGTTCCTCACAATCGCCGGCTGCCAGTTGACGGTGGCGAGTATGAACGTGGGGGCCTTCATGGCTGCCCGCGGAGCCGACTTGGACGACCTGGTCTCGGCGACTCATGAGGTGCTCAATCACGCACGGAGCACCGTCGAATCACTAGCCTGACCGGACCTCGGCTCGATGGAGCGAATCTCCTGCGGAATCCCTGCGGAATTTGGCCCGGTGCGAGCCAACGAAAACGGCCCCCTGACCCCGCGTTTCCGCAGGTCAAGGGCCGTTCTCGTGGTCTACGAGCTCTTACATGTCGTAGTAGAGCTCGAACTCGTGGGGGTGGGGGCGAAGGGCGATGGGCTGGACTTCGTTGACCCGCTTGTAGTCGATCCAGGTCTCCAAGAGGTCTGGAGTGAAGACGTCACCGTCGAGGAGGTAGTCCTGGTCGGCCTCCAGGGCGTCGAGCACCTCGCTCAGCGTTGAC
>JBBSHN010000135.1:0-5776 GCA_038252945.1 Propionibacteriales bacterium
AAACGAGGAATTCCGGCACGGTGCCGCCCAGCGAGTCCAAGCCGCTGCCGAGCCATACGCCGGGCGACTCACCCTTCTGCTCGTAGTAGGACGCGAGCGTCCCGTAGCCGCGATTCGTGTCGTCCCCAGCAGCCACCTGCCGCGTCAGGTACGTGTACCCGTCGCCGGCCGAAAGCTTATGCAGGCTCATCACGGGCCCGACCGTGACACGCCCTTATGCCACGCAATGGCGAGATGATCTTGTGAGCCCGGTGCGAGGGCTCGAAATGCACCAGGTGTGTCCTGCTTGGGCCTGGCCGATCGACGCGTGAGGCGGCTTCTCCTTTCTTTCTTCTTCGGCTGCGTCGTCGTCGATGAGGCGGCCGAGCTTCGGCCGAATCAGTAATCCGGGTTGGTCGGTCCGGCTAGTAGACGCCGGTCGTGTTGACTGCGCGGGCCGCGTCCTGACCTTGCGAGACCAACCCGTCTGCGGTCTCACGGAATCGTCGGGTGAAGTTGTCCAGGGCGCTATCGGCAACGACGTCGACGAGCACGGGATGGCTGACGCTCGGGTGGTTCCAGTAGACCTGCCCCGAGGTGATCGGCCGCGCGGTTATTGCGTCGCCCTGCAGCCACGCCTCGTACAGCCCACCGCGCACCACGACGACGGGGAACACGACGCCGAGGACCGGTGTCCCGATCCGGTCGGTGAGGAGGTCAGCCCACGCCCGAGCTGCCTTCGTCGCGCCCATGATCGCGGCGTAGGCCGAATCGACGTTCCGCTTGTTCGGATTCTGACCGGCACTGTCGGCGTCCTTCACGTGGGCCGTCACCAACGCGTGTCCGGGCCGCGGTTCCTGTCGAAATGCGTGACCCTCCCGGACGGCCGGAAGGACCTGCGCAGCCTTCAGCCATTCGTGCCCGAACCGACTTGTGACTCGGTCAAAGTTCGGAACGCTGGACTCGTACTTCGGCCGACCGCGAAGGATCACCCACGGGTTGGGAGTGAACTTGCACTCGACGACTAGGTAGGCGCCGACGACGCATGAACCGACGAGGTGGACCTCCCGGGCGCCGATGACGTCGATCTCACGCGCGGTGTCGGACTCCGGATCGGACAGGTAGACGCCCTGACTCACCGTGAGGCCGTGGGTCGCAAGGGTGCGCGCGGCGAACAACTCGACGGTCGCCCCACTTGAGTTGAGCCACTCGATGACGCCGGCGGTCGTTGAATCGGTCTCTGCGTTCACGTCGTTCAGCATGTCGTAGGGGGCACCGAGGGCACACCTGTGGCTACGACTGCGGTGTCGTGGGCCCGCCAAGCCATGCGAAGGTAGGGCCGGGGCAGTTTTCGAACTACCCTCGCGGTCTGTGAGGAAGGGAGCACCATGGCGCCGCCGCCGCGGTTCATGCGGATGGTCGAAACCTCGCGCGACGAGGCGTCGCTGGCGGTCCGGCTCTACAACGATGCGTCAGAGGCTCGGTCATTCGAGGGTTTCGCAGTCCATATGCACCTGGCCTGGCTGTATCTGTTGCACGCGGAGCTCACTCGCGACTGCGTCGACTACCGGTATTGGCGCCAGCAGGGTCGCACCCGCCGGCTGGAACGGGTAGACGGCGAGCCCAAGCTTTGGGATCTGGCCACGTGCGTGCGCCGTCGCTGGCCCACTGAGAAGGACCCCGTCCGGGCGAACCTCATGTTCTTCATCGGGCTCCGCAACAAGGTTGAGCGCCGGTACGTGCGCCACCAGGACGCTCTGACGGCTGCGGTTGGCGGTCACGCCCAAGCGCACCTTCTGAACTACGAGGAGGAGCTGACGAGCCAGTTTGGCGGCGAGTCCTCGCTGGCCGCACGCCTACGTTTCCCGGTCTTCATCGGCTCATTCACCGACCAAGGCGAAAGAACCTTACGCCGACTCCGCGCGCAGCTCCCAAGAACGTTGCGGACCTTCATATCCGAGTACGACGCCGGGCTCGACGACTCGATCACCAACGACTCACGTTATGAGCTCCGTCTACGAGTGCTTCAAGAACTCGCTCCGAAGGACCCGGACGCTCTGGCGGTCCAGTTCACCCGGTATGACGATCTGGACGAGGAGCAGCGGGCCGCCGTTGAGGCGATCGGGAAGAAGGGCAACGTCGTCGTTCGGGAGCGCAAGCGGGGCGTCGTCGGTCACGGCCTTTTGAAGCCCACGAAGGCCGCGCGTGCCGTGCAGGATCGCATCCCCTTCATCTTCAGCACCGGACAATTCACGAAGGCGTGGAAGCGGCTGGGTGTGCGCCCTCCGGCCGACGACCCCCATCCCGAGAAGACCGACGAGACGTACTGCCTATATGACGAGCGGCACCGGGACTACGGCTACACGCAGGCCTACGTGGAGAAGCTCGTCCGCGACTGCGGAACCGAGCAGGGCTTCCGTGACCTCCTCGGGACGGCACCTCGGGACAAGGAGACCGGCGCCTGGGTTGGCGAGCCGCCGCCGAACGCCTCCCCGCCTTGGGCGGGAAAGGCACCAACGCCGCCGGCGGAGCGATAACAGCTGCTCAGTCATCCAACGATCGCCCCGGCGGTGAACCCGTGCGCGTGGTGGTGGCTTGAAATGGGACCGGGCTTGGTTCGTGTGCCCGTCCGATTGATCTTGGGCCCTTCGGAGGACACTGCCCTCATGGCGATCGATGAGATTCCCAAGCGGCCTGAGCTCGCGTACTACTATCCGGAGCCCTACTGGCTGGCTCATGAAAGTTCGTGGATCAAGTCGCTGCTTCTGTTCTTTGACGGCGTGGCGATCCTGCTTCCGAACTACATGAGCGGACAGGAGTTCGCTGCCGATCCTTCTCTCGCTGAGCCACTGGCCGACCTCGGCTTGCTGACCGTGCTCGAACCGGAGTGGTTCGTAGACGACCAACTTGCCAACCGTCTTGCGGAGGATATGGTCGAACTCATAACCGGCGGCGCGTTCGACGACGGCGCCACGGGACCAGTTCCGTTTGACGCCCTGTCGATGAGCCGCATGGGCTTCGCCGAACTGTCCGCGTCCAGGATGGGCTCTCGCGATCGCGGTGTATTCGACATGATCCACGATGAACTGAAGACGCGAGGTCTCGCTCGCGATACGGAGGATGGGCTATCGATCCCACTTCGGCGCGACGTCAGGCAGGTTTACCTCCTGTTGCTCGCCCAGGAGGCACGGGAGGCCGGCCAGAGGCAGGGCCTGGATCTCCAGCCGACAACCAACGGCCGAAGCATGGAGGAAGTGATCCGCAGGTTCCTTGAGCTGGCGCCGATGCCCTCCCGCGAGGACGTCGTGGCGTTCGACCTGGCGACCGCGTCCATCGATCTTGATGCCGTTCCGCTCGACGAAGTGCTTGACTTCCGGAGCCGACACCGCGATGAGCACCGTGACTACATGCTGAACCTTCGGCTGTTCATCGCCGACGTTGCTGCCGCTGACCCGCCTGACAGAAGTCGCCTGCTGCAACAGCGGCAAGCGCACCTCGACGACCAGGCGAGAAGTCTGAGGAAGCTAACCCTCGCTGCGTTCAAGAGACCGACCGATGCCGGCGGCTTCGGTCTAGGGCTCACAGGCGCCGCGTGGAGTCTCGCGGCGGGCAACCCTGTACCAGCCGGGCTCGCCGCGCTCGGGGCAGCGCTCCGGATCGCTCCAAGCCGTAAGGCTGGCTCGGCGTACTCCTACATCTTCCGCGCACATAGGCAGTGGGGCTGATCGGCGCGCACCTGCCGCAACGCACGCCAGGGTTGTGGGCGCCGTAGCTGACTGCTGCCCAGCCGAGCGGCGCTCGTCGAGCGCAAGCCCCGAGAAGTCGATCTCTACTTGATCTTGCTGGTCCGCAGCCAGTCCGCAAAATGTCCGAGAAAGGCCGGCGGCAGCCAACTCCACCAAACGTTTCGAGCCAAGCAAACACGGAGATTTCTGCTCCTGGCCGCGCGGGCTCAAGGGGCGCTCAAAGTTCCGCTTCTACGTGAGCCCGAAGAAGCGGTCGAAGAACGCAGTAAGCCTGTCGAGGACGGTCTGCTTCTTGAGCGCGTGTGCGTTGCCGGCGGAGAACCGCGAGGCAGGAGGCAGGATCTTGGTGACCGCTGTACCAGTTGACGGGATCGCCCCATCGCGGAAGGCATTGTCGACGAAGGCCCGCGTTTCGGCGGGCTTGAGGATCTCGTCGGCGATGATCCGATCCAGTTCCTCGGCTCGCTTGGCCTCGACGTAAGCGCGCCAACTCTCGTCGACGTTTGCGTCGACAGTGAGTGAATCGACGAACTGCTCGATGAGGTCCTTCTTGTTCCGCAGCGACGGGCTGGAGTCGATCGCCCGGCTGATGGCTGCGCGGATGTCCTTGTCCTGGCTGGTCCCGTGCTCCTCCAGATGCTTCTGGACGAGCATCAGGATGTAGTCGACGTTGACTTCGATCTGCTTGATCAGCTCGATCTCGAAGATCACGTCGTCGTTGATGGACTCTCGCTCGACCTCAGCAACTCGGCGGAACTCGGCGTAAAGGTTCAGGTAGACGCTCTGGTAGTCCTGGAACTCGCGTTCGGTGAGGATCTCCTGGCCGGCGAAGTCGTCGAAGGCGGTGAGGATGTTCCGGAGCCGCAGGATCGCGCCGAACAGGGCGATGAACTTCTTCTGGTTCTCCTCGCCGAGGATCGGCGTCCGGAGCGGGTAGAGCAGCGTCAGCTCGGCCACCTTGGCCTCGTACTCGGCGTAGTAGTCGGCGTACGGCTTGAGCAGGACGATGCCGCGGGCGTCCTTGTTGCCGAACAGTGTGAGGGCCTCGTTGGTGGCGTCTTCCAAGTCGCGGAAGCTAACGATGTTGCCGTAGGTCTTGACCGAGTTGAGGATGCGGTTGGTGCGCGAGTACGCCTGGATCAGGCCGTGTTGGCGCAGGTTCTTGTCGACCCAGAGCGTGTTCAATGTGGTGGCGTCGAAGCCGGTCAGAAACATATTCACGACGATGACGAGGTCGAGATCGCGGTTCTTCAGTCGCTGCGACAGGTCCTTGTAGTAGTTCTGGAACCGTTCAGCCGACGTGTCGAAACTCGTTCCGAACATGTCGTTGTAGTCCTGGATCGCGTCCTCCAGGAACTCACGCGAATTCTGGTCGAGATCCTTGGTCTCGAACTCCTCCTCCGCCAGCAGCCCGTCAAGATCGTCCTCGTTGGCGGCGTAGCTGTAGATCAGCCCGACCTTCAGCCGCTGGTAGCCCGGATCGCGCTCCTCGCGCTCGCGCTGCGCCATCTCGATGATGTTGTAATAGCGCTTCGCGGCATCGATCGACGCCGTCGCGAACAGCGAGTTGAAGCCAGACAACCGCTTGTCCCCGAGCCGGTAAGTAGCGGAGCGCTTCGTCTTCTGGTCGAAATGGTCGAGGACATAGCCCGCGATCTGCCTCAGTCGCTCCGGGGCGAGCCGAGCCTTCTCGGTGTCGATCGCCGACACCTGTTTGTCGGCCAGGTGCTCGGGCAGCTTGACCGTGTTGACGTAGTCAATGCGGAACGGCAGGACATTCTTGTCATTGATCGCGTCCACGATCGTGTACATGTGCAGCTTCTCGCCAAATGCCTGCTCCGTCGTGCGCAGCAGCGGATTGCCGCTGCTGCGGGCGTTATCGGCGAAGATCGGCGTCCCCGTGAACCCGAAAAGGTGGTAGTTCTTGAACGACCTAGTGACGGCGAGGTGCATGTCGCCGAACTGGCTGCGGTGGCACTCGTCGAAGATGATCACGACGTGCTTGCCGAAGACCTCGTGCCCCCGGCTCTGACCGATGAAGCGCACGAGCT
>JBBSHN010000136.1:0-5708 GCA_038252945.1 Propionibacteriales bacterium
AAAAAATCAAACGAGTCGGCCACGGCTTCCGCAACTTCGACAACTACCGGCTCCGGCTCCTACTGCACTGCGGCGTCACCTGGAACACTCAACGACCGACACCACTCCGAGGCCGGCTACCACGGTTGGCTGCGTAGAGCCCGTTAAGGGGGCGTATGTGGACCGCGTCCGGTGACTGCGCCGCACTCCACGTCACCGTGTACGAACCTGTCGTTGACGAGCTCGGGAGTCGGTGACATGTAGGTCAGGTTCGTCGGCGGGTACGGAGCGTCCTTGTTCACTGACTTCCCATGGGGATGGGCGGGTAGCCCTTTTCGCTCCAAAACTCGCCGCTTTGACCTTCGTATGCATGGTTTTCTTGCCTTTCTAGAGGGGGTTTTCGTGGTTTCTGCGGCTGGCCTTGTTGCACGCGTGCGAGGCGCCATGACAGAAGTGGTCTGGGTCTTTGTCGTGCCGCCACTGGTCGCACTCGCGTTGTAAGTCGTCGTCTAGGCAAACCTCAATGACGGTCCCGCGCGAATCGAGCTTGCGGAGCCGTTCCAGCGCCACAAAGTCCGCTTCAGTAGCAGGCCGGCCGCACACCACCTCCCGCAACTGGGCGTAGAGCGCGTCGGCTTCATCACTGCCGTCCGCTCGTCGAGGCTCCGGTTCGCTCGGCCTACGTAATGCCACGGCGCACTCCAGTACGTTCCCAGCGGCTCCTGGCGGCGCTGATCGCCTTCACTGAGCGGGTCTTGCCTATGTCTGACCGCTCGTTCGCTGCCGGGGTCGTCCGGGAGATGTAGACAGTGCGGCCCCCGCCGAGCCATTTCAGCGGGGGCCGCGGCAAGACGATCTTCGGCACTCCCAAGAGCAACTTGAGCCGCTCAGTCCCCGTCCCCCGCAGCTTGGTCGACGACCTGGCTCAGCTGATGGCCGGGAAGCATGGCGAGGACTTGGTGTTCACGTCACCCGAAGGCGGGGTGCTCGCATTGCGAACTTCCGCCGTAGTTCGAGCCGGCTTGCCGAGCGGTCGGGCTGCAGGACTTCACACCGCACGACTTGAGGCACACCGCGGCCAGCCTCGCGGGGGCTGCCGGCGCCAACGTAAAGGCCATCCAGCGGATGCTGGGCCACGCCTCCGCAGCCATGACGCTCGACGTTTACAGCGGGCTGTTCGAGGACGACTTGGACGGCGTCGCAGAACGCATCGATAAATCCTGTGCCCGGGCGCGTGCGGACTTGCCAAGGCATGCGCCGGTCGTCGCTATCGGTGACGGATCCTCGAGCCGTTGATCTGAGTCACCCTCGCCCGCCAGCACCGTGCGGGAGCATTCGGAAGGCGCATAGGCTGCCTCATGACCGCCGAAAACCCCGCGCTCCTTGTAGAACACGATCTTCTATGGATCCCTCGGGCAGCCCACCATCTGACCGAGATTCGCGCCGCTCTGGTTGGGGTGCCAGGGGTCGCCGACGCGAAGTTCGACCACATCGGATCCACGTCTGTACCAGGTCTGGCAGCGAAGCCCTTCCTTGACCTGCAAATACGCATCCTGCCGCTGCCCGCCGCCACCGAGCTCTCAGCGCGTCTTGTGCCCCTTGGCTTCCAGCGTGCCCAGGGCGCACGACCAGATTCGCCAGGCGTCGACCGTGACATTCCAAGAGGTGACGAGAAAGTCCCTGACGAGGTCTGGGAGAAGCGGCTTTACGTCGCCCCCGAGAGGTCCGTCATCCTTCACGTGCGGAGAATAGATTCGCCATGGGGGGCCGCTACACCGTGTGGTTCCGGGACTGGTTGCACGCTCATCCTCTTGAACGCCAGGAGTACGAGAGAAGTAAGCGCGAACTGTCCGCCCAGAACATTGGCAAGCCGGACTACGACGACTACACGCGAGCGAAGACGGGCTTCTTCGATCGGGTCCAGCCGGCGTTCACTGAATGGGCGAGCCGCAGGCTCGGTCAAGGTTCTTGCGGACTATCTGCGGACTAACGCACCTGCGGCTGACCTTAGTGCAGCAGTCACATGCCAGCTGAACTGGCCTTTTATCCGTCGGGCTGACAGGATTTGAACCTGCGACCCCTTGACCCCCAGTATTCGGCAGCGTGTCCCCCGCTGTTCGCCTGTGTTTACTCCGGCACCTCTGACCTGCACCTTTGCTCATCAGCACACATCGGCGAACACATGCGGACGCGGACCATAAGGTGACTTATAAGGTGACTCGCCGTCAGGGTCGGCGACAACTGGTGTCAGCGGTCCTCGCGCACGGTTCGCCCCGTGCGCTCCGCCCACTCCTCGACCGCAAGGCGTTCCCAAACTGCGCCAGCGTTCAGTACAACGGTTGGCTTCGGGAACGTGGGGTCTTCACCAGCCAGTTGGTGCACCCTCTGCCGGCTGATTCCCAGCAGGACAGCGATCTCGCTAACGCCGACGAGATGATGCATCACGCGGCGACGGTACTTGACAGTCGTCTAGTGCCGGGGCAGGCTCGCAGACGCCTTGACAGTCGTCAAGGTTAGTCGTACAACCCGAAAGGCGGCACACTCATGACCGTTTCGCCAGTCCTCATGCACACACCCCCAGATGACGAGCCGGAGTTCGAGCTGCAGTACCCGTCCATGCGTGACCACGCTAACCGGGTCAGCATCGCTGTGTCCGCCACGGCTGAACGCGGCGTGCTCATCGCCGTCGAGCCGATCGGTGCAGTCAGCGTCGACATCGCGCGTGAGGTCGCTCGCCAGATTCTCGAAGCGGCGGCATGGGTCGACAGTGAGGCGTCGAAAGCATGACGACCATCTACCTCCCGAGCACGATCCAATGCCCGGAGTGGTGCAACGATCACAGCGGCCTCGACGGCATCGCTGACGAGGACGGCGGCTGGCACTGTGCCAAGCCACTCACCGTTGGGCCATTGGCGCGTTTCCATCACGACCAGGCGGCGATAGCGACCCTCTGCTCGACGTCGAGCTTGAGAGCGCGCTCATGGCCGCAGGGTTGAGGGCAACCGAACGCTGTGAGGGGCGACCTACCTGTCTTCTCTTACCAGCCCCAGGCTGGTCGGAAGTCGAAGAGGATCGGTGAACGTGACACCGGGTCTTTATCTTGGCCGTCCCAGTCCATTCTCTTGATGTCGCCGTGAACCGGTGGGGTGTCGGTTGCAACGTAGGAGAACTTGACGTAGGCGATCTGGTTGCCGTCCGGGGACCAGGTCGGGTTGAAATTCTGCACGGGCAGCGAGCCGGGCGAGGTGAGATACCGAATATGGCTGGCGCAGCCATCGCCGCATCGCGACCTAGCCGACACCGTCGCGATGGCTGGGGCTACCCCGTCAGGTGCACCGTTCCCATATGTCTCGAACACCACAAGGTCCTCACTTGGTCCGGTTCGAGCCGGAGAAACCGAGAGCGTGTCGGCATCCAGTGACCATGGGGTGAGCCGACGCACATTGGACCCGTCGGCGTTCATGCGGAACGCAGCCGACTTGATGTCGGCGTTCCTTACCCGAATGAACACGATGTACCCATCGGGTGCGAAGGTGGCGTTGTAGTCCTCGAACGCCCCGTCGATGCCTGGCTCCGACAAGCGCACCAGGTGGCTACCGTCAAGGTTGGACTTCCACAACACCGCCGACCTGGCGGAATTGTTGACCGCGTCGAACGGTCCCAGCACCCTGGTGAACACGACGTGTCGTCCGTCGGGTGTCCAGGTTGGTGTTGCTATCCCCGCGCAGCGACCAGCACACGGCAGGGACAGCACACGTCCGCCGTGACCGTCCGCGCCGACCAAGCCAACGACGGACCTGTTACGAAGGTCACGCTCAAACAAGATGCGGTTGCCATCCGGGGAGACCTTCGCATCGACGTCCTGTACCCCGGGCGCGGGGTGGGTCAGCACACGGAAGTGCCGCCCATATGGATTGGCGGCAACAATCCGCAAGGTACCGAAGTCAGGCGGGGGATTCACGAACTGGGACCAATAAACTGTGGAGCCCTCCAGGCTCTCCGGTAGAGCCGACCCCGGCTGAGAGCCGTGAGACCCAGCTGCGGCGGTCCCGGCACTTGACAGAACCCCACCAAGAAACAGCAGCGATATCAGGAGTGATCTGCGGCGCACGTCGTGGCTCCCTCTATTAGCAACCCCCTCGCCGACGTTGCGCTGAGCACGCGGTCCGCTGCCTCAACCTAAACAGCCGGGGCAACCACATGTCAAGGAAAACGACAAAGCAGATGTTCACCCCATCCGGGCGACCTCGGTCGGCCCGGCTGCGTGTCAAACAACGCGCCTACCGCCAGCGGTGACGAATGCTGCCTGGGCGTCCAGCTGCCGGCGCGACCGGCGACGAGTGGCGGGCTTACGTCCGCTACAGCGTCGCGGTCGAGATGCAGCACTTGCTCTGGGTCGGCGCCGAGGAAGTTCGGCTCAGCCCCATCTAGCGACTCGGGCGTTCGCCACCCCCTCGAGCTGACGCCGGCGATTGAGCCGGGTGTGCCATCCGCATGGACCTCAAACGACAGAAACCCCCTGCGCGCTAGCTGATCGAGCCGGGCGAGATTCACGCAGGATCGCGGCGAGGCTTGCCGGCGATGATGGATCGGCGGACCGGGCAGCGTGTGACGCCCAGAGTCCGCGGCTTCCCCGTAGCTGAGGTGGTCGAATGTGCGGTCCGGTCCGCTACGGCTTGTGCTCGCAGCTTGAAGGCGAGCATGCTGCCTATCTAAAGGGGCGACCTCCCAAGAGTGCCGCGCCTGGGAAGCTCACAACTTTCAAAGGAGGCATCATGCCTGTCGTGCTCATTCACCAGGGACCGACCGTCACTCAGGAAAATTACGAGGAGACGACGCGCAAGTTAACCGGCGGTAAGAGCCGGCTGGAATCTCCTTCTGACTGGCCCGTTGAGGGCTTGCTGGTTCACACCGCGGGCCAAAGTGACAGCGGATTCCGGGTCGTTGATGTTTGGGAGTCTGAGGAGGCTTGCCGTCGATTCGGGGAGCAACTGGGTCCCATCTTGCAAGAAGTCGGTATCACCGACCCCCCTCAGATTTACGAGACGCACACGTTCGTCTCTGCATAGAGCGGCGGCTGGAACGGCAGCGATGCTGGCGGGGTAAGTGCGACGCCGCGGCGGGCCATTCCCACGGCGCCTGGTATCCCGCTGGCTCGAGGGGTGGCGACGCGACACTGACGGGGCGCGGCTTACGTCCGGTTCAGCACCGGAGTCGGCTTACGGCGTCTGCTGTGGGTCGGTGCGGCTGAGGTGAAGCCCAGCCCACCTAGCCTCCCGTGCGTTGCCCACGACCTCGAGCTGCTGCCTGCGGTACAGCCGGGTGCCGTCCGCGTGGACCTCGAACGGGATGAAGTCCTTCGCTGCTAGCTGGTTGAGTCGAGCACGGTTCACCCCGAGGATCGCGGCGGCCCGCTCGTTGGTCACCCAATATGAGTCTGGGTCATTGATGTGGAGGCGGTAGCGGTAGGTCTGCACGGCGAGTGCTTCGACGTCGGCTCTGGACAGAGTGCGGTGCTTGTGTGGCCGGCGGCGAGCCTTCAGCCGGCCGGCGATCACGTGGCGGCGGATCGTGGACGGTTTGACGCCGAGGATGTGCGCCGCGTAGGTCACCACCCGACGAAGTTCCGGAGCGCCCTCCTCAAGAGCAACGGCGCCATCCGATTCCCCGGCACGGCCGGGTGGTGCTGATCAGCCGCCAGCCTTCCGGCTGACGCTGGGCTGTCACGG
>JBBSHN010000137.1:0-5677 GCA_038252945.1 Propionibacteriales bacterium
GAGTTCAAGATCAACGCCGCATGGTCTGTCGTCACCGCGATCTCAGCCGACCTGATCGCCTGGCTACGACTCCTGGCGCTGACCGGGGACCTGGCCACAGCTGAACCCAAGAAGCTGCACTACCGGCTGCTGCACGTCCCAGCCCGCCTCACCACAGGAGGCAGACGCCGCCGGCTACGGCTACCGAAAACCTGGCCCTGGGCGAAAGCCATCACCACCGCGTTCGCCCGGATCGCCGCGATCCCGGCACCCGGTTGAGGTTTCAGCCCCCGACCTACCCACCACTCCTCGAAGGACCATCGGAAGCCGCACCCGGTGCGCCGACCGGGGACACAAACACGTCTACTAACAAATCCCGGCCACCAAAACCACCCAGCCCTCAAGGACACCGCCTCGGCTGCCTCATGAATGACCGGGGCTAACGGGACGCGTTCCGCGCCGTCGACGACGACCCCGCCCAACTCCTTGTCGTGGTCACGGCCGTGCACGACGTCGTCGGCACGATGCAACTGTCATTCATCCCTGGACTAGCCCGTCGCGGTGCACTGCGTGTTCAGATCGAAGCGGTCCGGGTGGGCGAGCACTACCGCAGCCAGGGCCTGGGAGGTCCGATGTTCGGGTGGGCAATCGCTGAGGCCCAGCGCCGTGGCTGCGCTCTGGTCCAGCTGACCACCGACAAGGCCCGCACCGACGCCCACCGCTTCTACGAGCGGCTCGGTTTCATCGCTTCCCACGAAGGGCTCAAGCTCGAGCTGCGACCTTCCCGCTAGCCATGGTCACGCGGAGGTGCCGGTGCGGGATCGTGGAGAGGGCGCTCAGCGGATCATGGGCAGCTGAAAGTCGATTGCCGTTGGTCGGAAGGTTGGGATTGACTCGTTGGGTGGCTCAAGCCCTTCACTCCGACGAGATCCCGATCAATGCCGAACTGGTCCGCGCCTTGGTGCGCCGGGCGATGCCTGACCACGCCGAGGCGCCGGTACGCCGATCGCCATCGAGCGGATCGACGAATGCGCTGTTCCGTCTCGGTGACGATCTCCTGGTGCGGTTGCCGCGCCAGCCCGGAGGATCGGCGACCATCGCTAAGGAAGGCACTTGGCTGCCACTGCTGGGACCACAACTGCCGGTTTCCGTGCCGGACATCGTTGCCATGTTCGAACCCGACGATGACTACCCAGAGCGCTGGTCGTCGTCCGCTGGATCGAAGGGGAGCACCCTCAGGTGGTCAGGCCCGATACGCCCGTCGACCCAGGGCGGCAGAACTTGGCCAGGGATCTTGTCGCGGTTCTGCGCTCACTCGAACAGGCGGAGGTCCCAAAGGAGGCGGTCAGCAGCCCCGATCTCCACTGGTATCGAGGCGATCCACTGGCGCGGATGGACGAGACGACCTGCCGCCGGTCGAGGCGGATGATCCAGTCCCGTTCTTCGAGCAGGAGTACCTCATCGACACCTGGCTCGCGAGCTGGCTGGCGGGCACAGTTCTTTGACCGATCCTGATCTACGAACCGAGCAGTCAGACCTATGGAGGGCGCGACGATGACGGAGACCCGAGCCGCGCGGACCGACGAATCGGCCTAGCGAAGCTCACCCGAAGCCCCGTTCCGAGTGCCGCACTTCACCGGCCCAGAGCTTCACTCCGATGCATTCCCGGGAACGTCAACGGAATACTCCGTTCACGTGGTGCATAGGGTGTGTGAAGTCGCCTGTGAGGCTCGGCCGGGTGGTGCGTCGTCGATCTCTGCTGGGGATGGGTCGTTGGTGCGCATGTCAGATGGCGGGCTGGTGAGCTGGGGCGGCGCGGGCTGGATGTGGTGGGGAAGGCCGCCAGCTGGTCGGCTGCCCAGGTGGTGCTCAGCCCGATGCCGACGTCGGGGAGCAGAAGCGAGCCGCGGAGTCCGGGCTCGTCGCCGTGGAGGTTGTCCGAGAGACCGTCGTCAAGCACCGAGGCCGTAAACGGCAGCCGCGCGGGACGGAGTGGGCGGCACTGCTTGAGCAACTGGCTCGCCAACTCGACAATGGGCGCGTGTACGACCGCGACCTCGCCGCCGTCAGGACAGCGCTCCGCTTGGTTGTCGAGTCGTCCGCGAGGCGGCGTGATCCTCGGCCGCCGAGGCGAGTGCGAACGCGCGCGTACGCCCCGTGGCAGATCTACAAGTGACCTGGGGGCGGCGACCTCCACAGGGCGCAATGAGCCGCAATGCGGTGGCCGCGCCATCTCACGCCCGGCGCAATCAACGGGTGAGCACGGACGCGTTCTGGGACGACATCGCCAGCGACCTCAGCAGCCCCGAGTTCCGGCGCGCTTACGCCTCGGCGACCACGTCCATCGACGCGGTCGACGCAGCGATCAGCGCCGAAGCATTAGCCTTGGGTCAGGAGGTGTCCCGCGATGACCGCCGCAGCAGTTGAGCCCGAGCCCGTTCCGCTGACGCGGGACGCGGCCGGTCGCCTCATAGTCATGGGCACGCGCGTGCCGCTCGACACTCTCGTATCTGCGTTCCAGCGAGGCGACTCCCCGGAGGCGATCCTCGAGTCCTATCCCACCGTGGCCCTCGGCGACATCTACGCGATCTTCACCTACTGCGTCCGTCATCGCGACGAGGTGAACCTCTACCTGGCTGAGCGAGCCGAGCAGCGAGCCGGAATCAGGGCCGAGGCTGAGACCCGGTTCCCGCCCGAGGGACTTCGCGCCAGGTTGCTCGCCCGTCGGGACACATGACGGTCCGGTTCCTCGACGACGAGAACTTCGATCACCGCACCCTCGCCGGGCTACTTCGCCTACAGCCCGAGCTGGACATCGTAAGTGTTCAGGACATCGGTCTACGGCAGGCGGATGATCCAGCGGTGCTTGAATGGGCAGCTCAAGAAGGGCGCATCGTTGTCACGCACGACGTGTCGACAATGCTGGGCTTTGCTTACGAGCGGGTCGCCGTGGGGCTGCCGATGCTGGGTGTCTTCGAGATCCCCGACCAGACCCCACGGTCGGTGATCATCGACGAACTCCTACTTATTGCGGCAGCGAGCGATCCGGAGGAGTGGCGGGGCACGGTCCGCTACCTCCCGCTGCGCTAGGGCCGATTGTGCGCGAGTACCCGCCCACTATTGGCTGGGTGTTGTGACGGCGGCAAGCTGCGAAAGGCGTCTGGCGATCTCGGCGTCGCGGTCGGCTGCGGCGTGCTGATAGCGCATGGCTGCGCTGGGGGTCGAGTGGCCGAGTCGGCCCATGAGTTCGGCGAGGGTCGCGCCCGTTTGCGCGGCGAGGACGGCGCCGGTGTGGCGGAGGTCGTGCCAGCGCAGGTCCTCGCGGGCCGCGGCCTTTCGCGCAGGGTAGTACACCTTGTAGAGAGTGGACGGCGCCATGTGGGCGCTGTTGTCGGCGGCGGCCGGGAAGAGCAGCGCATCCTTAGCCGTGCCGGTGTGGTTCTTGAGGTGAGCATGCACCGCCGGCAGCAGGTGAGGCGGGATCGCAACGTCGCGCACGCCGGCATCAGACTTCGGTGAACCGACGACGAAGCTGCCGCGGACGCGGACGACACCGCGACTGATCGAGACCCGATTGGTGCGCAGGTCGATATCGCCGCGGCGCAGTTCGGCGAGCTCGCCGAAGCGCAGCGCGCACCAGGCCGCCAGCAGAGCCATCAGCTTGTACCGCTCCGGAAGAGTTTCGACGATCGTCTCCAGCTCTTGGAGGGACACAGGTCGGACCTTGTGGGCGCGCTTCACGGTGCCGGCGCCGCGGATGTGCGCCGGGTTGTACGGGATCAGCGGCTGGGGCCGAGCGGATGCGGCGGACCCCAGGATCGTCCGCAACAGGCTGTAGGCCTGCGCGCGGATCGTCTCCTTGCCGGGCGCAAGCGCGTCGTACCACTTGGTGACGTCCTCCGCGATGATCCGGTCGAGCCGTTCGTCACCGAAGGTCGGGTAGATGTGGGTGTCGAGGAGCATGCGGTACTGCTGGCGCGTCGTCAGGCGCAGCTCGCGCCCGCGCGTCTTGCGGCCCTCGAGCCACTGGTCGCCGTACGCCTTCATCGTTGGGAAGGTGCGACGCGACCCGCCTCGCGCGGCTGCGTCCGGTGCCCAGACCTCCATCTGGATCTCGGCTCGCCGCGCCGACAGCCAGGCGACGGCGTCATCCTTGGCATCGAAGGTCGTTGGGGCGCGGTAGAGCCGGCCGTCGGGCCCGGTGTAGGCCGCGCGGTAACGCCCAGACTCGCGCCGTTCGATGCGGCCGAAGCCCCGGCGGGCGCTACTGGTTTCCCGAGCCAACTTTTGTCCTCCCAGTGTCGCCTTTCGGGGAACATACGGGGAACATAGACGTGTGAACCTGTCCGGAGATGGCCGCGTGTGTCAGGCATCAGAAGAACCGGAAGATGCCTCTGACCTGCGAGTCTACGCTCAACCCCCGTCGTTGCGAGGACCACCGATTACCGCCTCTCAAAAGTTCGATCCCAGTATCGCCCACCACACATGAGGGGCAGAATCGCTTTTCGCCAAGCGCGAGGACTTCGAACAAACCGACAGTGCCCTGCTACAACGTCGGGATTGTCGTCCTTCTGGAAGGCGTCAGGTTGAGGACTCGATTGATGCCTGACAAGTCGCAGACCTTCACGGCGGCGGCGACCATTGGCGACGCATTGAGCACGTGAACGCTCGGTGGCGGACGTCCCCAGGGGAAACGGGAGTCCACCAGCACGTGGGAGAAGTCTGTCGGGACGATGGTTGCTCTGGAAGAGCAGGAACTGACCCTCACGAGCCAGACGACCGGTGACTCAGCGCATGGCAGCCGTTCCACGTCGCCGTCCAGGTCACGATCGTCGACCGCACGCCATGGATAACGGCCCTTGGCTTGGTGGGCGTTCAGCACGCGCTCGACAGGTGACGCTGGCAACGACGCCTCCGCTCCCACGGGCGAAACTGGCGCGACGGCTCGATCCTCGCTGGATACCATCGAGCCACCCGTCGCGCACCGTGGCGACCGTCTGTGAGGAGACTCCCGTGCCCGAGATCCGCGTCACCGTCGTCAGCCCCGGCGAGCGAGCCGAGCAGACCGTGACCACGGGCACGAAGGCGTGGGAGCTCTTCCGCGACGATCCCGACGTGGTCGCCGCTCGGGTGCGCGGTGAGCTGCGCGACCTCTCGCACGAGCTTGCCGACGGCGACGAGGTCTCCGCGGTTCCGATCGACAGCGACGACGGGCGGGCGATCCTGCGCCACTCCACGGCTCATGTCATGGCCCAGGCCGTCCAGGAGCTGCACCCGGAGGCCAGGCTCGGCATCGGCCCCCCGATCACCGACGGCTTCTACTACGACTTCGACGTGCCACAGCCCTTCAAGCCTGACGACCTGGCCGCCATCGAGACCCGCATGCGCAAGATCGTCAAGGAAGGGCAACGCTTCGTACGTCGTGCTGTCAGCGACGGCGAGGCGCGAGCCGAACTGGTCGCCGAGCCGTACAAGCTCGAGCTGATCGACCTCAAGGGCCCCGTGGCAGACGGCGCCGACGCCGACGCCGACGCCGGAGATGGTGGCGACGCCGGAGAGGTAGACGGCATGGGGGTCGAGGTCGGCTCCGATGGGCTGACCATCTACGACAACGTCGGGCGCGACGGATCGGTGGCGTGGAAGGACCTCTGTCGAGGGCCGCACCTGCCCACCACCAAGCGCATCCCTGCCTTCAGGC
>JBBSHN010000138.1:0-5664 GCA_038252945.1 Propionibacteriales bacterium
GTGCACAGTGAGAACAGCTCTTTGGGAGCGGTATCAGTGTTGACCCCCTGGTAGATGTGCCAACTCAGGCCAGCTTGCTCGAAGCGCTGCATGATCGTCGGCGCGTACGACACCGGGCTCCGGCGGTACGGCCCATCACCGTGGATGTTGGGTACACATGCGGGCACTCTCTTCGGAGCACTGCCTGGTCGGCGCTGCCACAACGTGTCCTTGTGGCTCTCGCACCCATAGCCGGAACCCGTTGGCTCGCCCGTCGCTGACTGGATCGGCGTCGTGCCGAGGAAGCCGTCGGGCGTCCCTGCCGCCAGCTCCATGTGCATGCCGAACGTGGCGTAGGGATCGGAAGCGAACGTGGCGTCGGAGACCGCGAATTCGTTGGCGAGCGCTGCAAGATTGGGGATGTGTCTGATCGGTACGTGACTCACGCACAGGTACGGGCGGGATTTACACCCGTCGATGCGGTCCCACCTGTTCCGCATACCCAGGAGCTGCCCGCGCGTGGTGTGCAACACGAAGGGGACGATGTCGGGCTGCACCACATTCCGTGCGGTCGTGCCATCCCTGAACGTGACAGGACCGACGTATCCGTCACACGGAGTTGCTCGGCGTTCGCACACGCGGCCCAGGACGTCATCGAAGGAGTGGTTTTCCTGATAGATGATCACGACGTGCTTGATGGGCGTGGTCGTCTTCGCAGGGGCCGTCGCTTGCAGCGGTGCTGTGTCTGAGCCGCCGATTGTCGCGGCGGCCACGGCAACTAATGCCCCGGCAGCTACCGCACCGCCACAGCGGCGTACGCGACCTCTCACGACTCCATCATGTGGGGTCGTGCTCGATCGGCGGTTGCGCCGCAAGAGCGCGTTTCTCCTTGGCGCTGATCGAGGTCCTGACCATGGGGATGCCCTTGTGCGGACGCTGGGTGAAGTCGAAGGCGTTCGAGTAGTCGTAGACCCTGCTGACGTGGCGGGTGAGCGGAGCAAGCCCGAAGTTGGACTGCAGGAACGCGAGCACGGAGTACGGCTGCACCGCCACAGTCCTGTCGGTGAAGTGACGCCTTGCCCACGGGCTGACGATGACGACGGGGTTACGGATGCCGAGGCCCGGCGGGGGCTTGACGTGGTCGTAGAAGCAGCCGCAGTCGTCGTACAGGATGAAGATCGCGGTGCTTCTCCACTGCGGACCCCGCATTGCCGCGCGGACGATTCGGCCGATGTAGTTGTCCCCCAAGGTCATGCTGCGTCCGTTGTGCTGGGACAGGTCTATCGCAGGCAACATCAAGGACAAGCTTGGCAGGCGGCCGAGTCGGGTCATCCTGATGAAGTCAGCTGTGGGCGAGTTGTACGATGGCACGAACCGCCGGGATGCGCACCAGTCGAAGTAGGTGCACATCGACCACCAGATGGCTCGGGACGGGTGCCGGGGGTCCATTCCTTGGTAGATGTGCCAGCTCAGGCCTGCTTGTTCCAATCGCTGCATGATCGTTGGCACGTACGGCACGGGGCTCGGCCGGTATGAGCCGCGTCCGTGCCGGTCGGGCACGCAGGACGGCACCAGCCGCCGGGGACTCGTAGCATGGCGCTTCCACGCTGTGTCCTTGTGACTTGAGCACCCCCATCCAGGCTGAGGTGCGATGCCTGTGCGCGACGGCCGCGGATTGGATCCGAGAAAGCCGTCAGTTGTACCGGCGGCCAAGGCCAGGTGCATACCGAACGACGCGTACGGGTTGGACGCATACGTGGCGTCGGACACCACGAATTTGTCGGCGAGGGCTGCCAGATTGGGGATGTGGCGGACCGGCACGTGACTCACGCAGATGTACGGCGGCTTCGCGCACCCGTCGTTGCGATCCCACTTGTTGCGCATGGCAAGCAGCTGGGCCTTGGTCGTGTGCGCCTCGAACGGCACGACGTCGGGCTGCACGACGTTCTTCGCGGTCTTGCCGTCCTTGAACGTCACTGGACCGACGTAGCCGTTGCATGGCGTCGAGCGGTGCTTGCAGACCCGTCCGAGAAGGTCGTCGAAGGAGTGATTCTCCTGATAGATGACGACGACGTGCTTGATCGGCGTGGTCGTCGTTCCAGCGGCAGCTAGCTGGAGCTGGGTTGGACCGGAGGATCCTGCTGTGGCTGTAACGGCAGCCAGGAAAGCCGCGACTGCCAGAGAACCGGTCCAGCGTCGTACCCGCGATGTCACCTCTATCACTTTGGCACCTTAGGTCGTACTGGCCACTAGCCCCCGGAGGCCGACACCTCGGCGGAGCGCCAGTCGCCAACGGCTTCGCGGTCGGCAAGCCAGCCATCGGGGAGCGCGACGCGGCGAGGGTTGCCCTGGCGCCCACGCGGCTCCCCCAGCTCGGCAACCGGAAACGGCTCGTCGGGGTCGAGGCGCGCCAACAGCACGCCGAGGGTCTGCAGGGTGTCGACCAGGCCGAGCTGCCGCCGCAGCTCGCCACCGGCGGAGAAACCCTTCAGATACCACGCGACGTGTTTGCGGAACTCCTTGCACCCGCGCTCCTCCCCCATGTAGTCCACGAGCAGTTCCGCGTGCCGCCTCATCATGACGGCCACCTCGCCGAGCGTCGGCAAGGACACGGTGGTGCTTCCGGCGTACGCAGCGGCCAAGTCCCGAAACAGCCAAGGCCGGCCAAGGCAGCCACGACCCACGACGACGCCGGCGCACCCGGTCTTGTCGATCATCCGGACGGCGTCGTCGGCCTCCCAGATGTCGCCGTTGCCGAGCACCGGGATGTCGACCGCCTCGACCAGCTCGGCGATCGCGTCCCAGTCGGCCGCGCCAGAGTAGTGCTCGGCCGCGGTGCGCGCGTGCAGTGAGATCGCGGCGCACCCCGTGTCGACGGCGATGCGCCCCGCGTCGAGAAACGTCAGGTGGTCATCGTCGATCCCTTTGCGCGTTTTGATCGTCACGGGCACGCCGTACGGCGCCGCTGCCGCGACCGTGGCCGCAAGGATCGCTGCGAGCTTTCGGCGCTTCCACGGCAGCGCGGCGCCGCCACCTTTGCGGGTCACCTTCGGGACGGGGCAGCCGAAGTTGAGATCGATGTGGCCGACGCCGTACTCCTCACAGAGGATCGACGCCGCGCGGGCCATGTAGGCGGGGTCGACGCCGTACAGCTGCACCGAGCGGACCGACTCCTGCGGGTCGAAGGCCAGCATGGCCAGCGTTGTCTCGTCGCGCTCGACCAGGCCGCGACTGGTGATCATCTCGCAGACATACAGACCGGCGCCCTGCTCGCGGCAGAGGGTGCGGAACGCCACATTGGTCACACCCGCCATCGGCGCGAGCACCACCGGCGGAGAGATCGGCAGCTCCCCCAACCGCAACGTGGCGCTCAGTGGCGAATGAGACATGCAGGATCAGTCCTGCGCGAACGATCCTGGGACGATCTCGCCTGCAGGCTCGTACGTACCGATCACGACTCCAGTGGTGGAGACCACGCTGTCGACGAGTCTCAGCCCGGAGGGGATGGTGCCCTCGGCGAACAGGCGCTTGCCCGACCCGATGACGAGGGGAAAGACCCACAGGCGGTACTCGTCAACAAGGTTGTGCCGCAGCAGCGTCTGGATCAGGTTGCCGCTGCCGTGCACCTGCAGCTCTGGGCCATCTGCTTTCTTGAGCGCCGCGATGCCTTCTGCGGCGTCTCCCTCGATCAGGACCGAGTTGCTCCACTCCAGCTGAGGTTGGCTGCGCGACGCGACGTACTTGGTGGCGTCGTTCAGAGGCTTGGCGCCGGCATCCTCTGCGGCGTGCGGCCAGTAGCCGGCGAAGATGTCGTAGGTCTTGCGTCCAAGCACGAGGGCGAACGGCGTGCTCATCGCCGCGCTCATCACCTGACCCATCTGGTCGTCCCAGTAGTTCACCGACCAGCCGCCGTGCGCGAAGCCGTTGCTGTCGTCCTCTTCGGGACCGCCAGGAGCCTGCATGACCCCGTCGAGCGTCAAGAACGTGCTGACGATGAGTTTTCGCATCACTAGCCGCCCGGGAGACACTCGGCAAGGTAGGAGCGCACCGAACCGATCGCGATCCGCTCCTGCTTCATGGTGTCGCGCTCGCGAATGGTCACGGCGTCGTCGTCAACGGAGTCGAAGTCCACAGTGATGCAATATGGCGTGCCGATCTCGTCCTGTCTGCGGTAGCGCCGGCCGATGGCCCCGGCGTCGTCGAACTCGACGTACCAGATGTTGCGCAGCTCGCTGGCGAGCCTCTTGGCTCGCGGCGTCAGGTCAGCATTGCGCGACAGCGGCAGTACGGCGACCTTGACCGGCGCCAGCCTCGCGTCGAGCCGCAGGACTATGCGCTTGTCAACGCCGCCTTTGGCGTTGGGCGCCTCGTCCTCGGCGTACGCGTCGATGAGGAACGCCATCAGTGAGCGGGTGAGTCCTGCGGCCGGCTCGATGACGTACGGCGTCCAGCGCTCTTCTTTTGCTTGGTCGAAGTAGCTGAGGTCGACGCCGGAGAACTTCGAGTGCTGGGTGAGGTCGAAGTCGCCGCGGTTGGCGATGCCCTCGAGCTCGCCCCATTCCGAGCCGGCGAAGCCGAAGCGGTACTCGATGTCGACCGTGCGCTTGGAGTAGTGGGAGCGCTTCTCGGCCGGGTGCTCGTAGAGGCGCAGGTTGTCACGGTCGATGCCGAGGTCGACGTACCAGTCAGTGCGGGTGTCGATCCACTGCTGATGCCATTCCTCGTCGGTTCCGGGCTCGACGAAGTACTCCATCTCCATCTGCTCGAACTCGCGGGTGCGGAAGATGAAGTTGCCCGGCGTGATCTCGTTGCGGAACGCCTTGCCGACCTGCGCGACACCGAACGGCGGCTTCTTGCGGGCAGAGTTCATGACGTTGAGGAAGTTGAGGAAGATGCCCTGGGCGGTCTCTGGGCGCAGGTAGTGCAGACCGGAGTCGTCCTCGATGACGCCGAGGGACGTCTTGAGCATGCCGTTGAACGGCCGCGGGTCAGTCCATGCACCGCGGGTGCCGCAGTTGGGGCAAGGGATCTCGGCGAGGCTCTCTGGTTTGCGGCCCTTGCGCTCCTCGAACTCCTCCTCGAGGTGGTCGGCGCGGAATCGCTTGTGGCAGCTCTGGCACTCCGTCAGCGGGTCGGTGAAGGTGTCGAGGTGGCCCGACGCCTCCCACGTGCGCGTCGGCAGGATGACGGAGGAGTCGAGGCCGACGATGTCGTCGCGTGAGGTGACCATCGCCCGCCACCACTGGCGCTTGATGTTGTCCTTGAGCTCGACGCCGAGCGGGCCGTAGTCCCAAGCCGACCGGGTGCCCCCGTAGATCTCCCCGCTCGGGAACACGAACCCCCGGCGCTTGCAGAGGCTGACGACTTGGTCGAGGGCGGTTGAGCGTGCGGCTTCGGCCATACGAGTCTCCATCCGGCTGGCAGTCGGCGAGTAAGCCGACAGGTTACCTCTCCTCTTCCGCTCCCCCGTTGAGCCGTCACTCGTGGTTCGTTGAGCCGTCACTCGTGGTGTGTTGAGCCGTCACTCGTGGCTGCGCCAGCCGTCAGGTGTGGCGCGGTCGAGCTTCGTTCAGCGTTGTGGCGCCATCGCCGTCGACGATCTCGTACGCCGATGGCTCATCCAGGGCCTGCGCGAGGATCTGCCCCACATTCATGCGGATGTCGTACGCCGACAACGCCCGACGA
>JBBSHN010000139.1:0-5654 GCA_038252945.1 Propionibacteriales bacterium
CCGTTGTCGCCTTCCTCCAACCCGGCCTGCCTCCGCTGCCTGCCAGGCTGCTACGACTCGCGCCCGGCCCCCCTCCTAGATCCACTTCGACTCTCATTTTAGTGGCGCGACCACTCTCATTCTGCTGGCGTCGCCACTCTCACTCTCATGGCGCTCCACATCTACAACCAGCACGACACACCACCAGATCTACTCGCCGCACAGCATCAGGCCGACATACCAGATCAACCAGATAGACAATACCAAACAACTCATACCACACACGCAGAACCAAGCACCGAAACCGCCTCATGATCAAAGCACAGCACACGTATGCATTAGATTAATGATCTTGGTTTCGTTCTGACGAACCGGCGGGGGCGGTACAGGTGCTCGTGACGGTGTCCCGGCGTCGAGGTGGCGCTGGCGGCGCCACTGGACGTGGGTGCGGACGACGCCGCGATGTTCCCGCCCGGCTACGCCCCCCCGCGCGGCGAGGGAGGACGTCCCGTGCCCGACGACGCCACCCCCGCCCCCCCTCCTCCCCCGTGCGACGAGGGAGGGTCCGCTCCGCCCGGCGGCGGCGGGCAGCGCCCCGAGCCTCTTCTATTACGTAATGTTACGTTTATAACGTTACACAACGATACGTACAACTAAACGCATTAACGTAACTAAACGTAACGGTGAGGGCCGAGTACCAGCGGCTCGCCGAGCAGGCCGCCGGGCGCCGAGCGCGTGGGCTTCCCGCCTGTCGGAAGTGCCGAGAGTGTGTGCAGTGAAGAGCGCGCCTGGGCGAGCGCGTGGAACTCGCTGAGAAGGGGGGCGCTGGCGCGGCCACTGGTATCGCGGACGGGGGTGCGCGTGACGTAGGCGCGGACACGAGTCACGTGACAACCTCGACCTGCGGGAACGTCGAGGCAGCGCGTGTGTCTCGTGAACGGCGTGTGTCTCGTGAACGACCGTTAGCGTTCGAACTGAAGTCTGTGATCTGCCACACTCTCCGTCGCCTTGACTCGTCTCTATAATGCTGGTTCTATACTCTCTTGAGTGGTCTCGATCGCTTGAGTGGTTCTCGGTAAGTTTCGAACCGGTTTATAGATCCATGCCACCCGGCTGTCCTCTCAACACCACTGAGGAATTGTATCGGTATGTCTGAAACAATCACTGAATCGCCCTTCGACCGAGCCGTCGAAGGGCCGCTCGCGGAGCGAGCACTACTTCCGCCCTCCGCGTACACCAAGGACTCCTATCTCGCCCGTGAACGAGCGCTGCTATTTCAGGGTTCTTGGATGTTCGCGACGTTCTTGCACGACCTGCAAGAAGCGGGATCGGTGGTCCCGGTTCAGGTGAACGGACAACCTGTGATCGTCCTTCGCGACACTGAGGGCCGTCTCCGCGCATTCCACAACGTGTGCAGTCACCGTGGCACGCAACTCGTCTGCGAGCGGCTAACGAACCGCAGGACGGTGGCGTGTCCGTATCACGGCTGGATCTACGGCCTGCGGGGCGAGCTCCTCCGCAGCAATCACTTCGCGGGCGTCAGCAGGAGGGACCTGCCCGACGTGCCGGGCGAGGAACTCGGTCTTAAGTCGCTCGCCGTCGCGACCTGGCTCGATTTCGTCTTCGTAAACTCCGACGTGACGGCCGACGACTTTACTGGATTTATCGCGCCGATCACCGAGCACTGGTCGGACTATGACCTCAGTTCGATGGTCGTGAGCACGTCTCTGCGCTACGACTTCAAGGCGAACTGGAAGCTCATCGTCGAGAACTTCCTCGAAAGTTATCACGTGCCTTTCATTCACCAGAGGCTTGATAAGTATTCGCCCTTCGTCGAGCGCTACGAGATCACGCTCGCCGATCACGTGATGGGGATTGGCTCGGGCCGATACCAGCCGGAGTCTCACCACGGTGAGGAGCTTCCTACCTGGCCCGTGTCCGGCACTGAAGAGAGTATCAAAGCTGAGTATTTCAGCGTTTTCCCCACATTTCTGGTCGGCGTCATGCCGGATCATCTGTTCGCGTGGTCTCTTGAGCCATTGTCGGCCGGAGAGACCATCGAGCGGCTCTATTTCTACTTCATGGGTGACGAGGCTGCTCACAGTCCTCGTTTCGATCTGCACCGAGAGGCTACCCTGGCCAACTGGCGCCAGGTCAACGACGAGGATTGGGACATCGTCCAGAAAATGCAGGCGGGCTTAAGTTCGACGGCGTTCCGCGGGGCCTTGCTGTCGCGCAACATGGAACGCAACATCGGTAGATTTCAGCGTCTTGTGATTCAGCACGCGGGACTTCCCGACTGACCGACCGAGCAGACTACCGCTGCCGCTTTATCAGGAGCGCCTTCCATGACAGTTCAGGGCCACACCGCGCTGCACGACAGTTTCACGACCATCAAAGAGTCACACTCGCTTAATGGGGACCGCGAGAACCTGATTGAGTTTTACCGGGCCTGGGTCCACACCTACGATGCGGATGTCAGGGCGCAACGGTACCGTGCCCCAGGGGTCGTCGCCGACATTGTCGCGGCCATGTCGGATCGTCTGCTGCGCCGGTCTCGCGATGGCGTGCGGGTGCTTGACGCTGGCTGCGGCACCGGTCTTGTGGGCAAGGTCCTTGCCGAACGCGGCTTCACCTACGTTGACGGCTTCGATCTCAGCCACCAGATGATCGCCGCTGCGGACCTGACCGGGGCGTATCGGACGCTCCGTGGTGGGGTCGACATGAATCAGCCGCTCGACGCCACGTTCCCGACAGACGGCTACGATGTCGCTGTCTGTTGTGGTGTGTTCACTGTGGGGCATGTCGCGAACGACTCGTTGCAGCAACTCATCGCTGCGGTGCGGCCTCGTGGTGTGATCGTGGTTAGCACGCGCAACAGCTACTTAAGCGGGGCCGGCTTCACGGAGTACGTGGACCACGTCGTCCGGGCTGGACGGGTGCGGCTCCACGAACGCCGGTCTAACGCGCCGTACATCGACGAGGAGGGCGCCTCGTACTGGAGCTTCGAAGTCAATTAGTGGACAACGGTGGCGGGTGGTTGCTCCGCACTGTCTGGAATGCCCTCGTTGGCAGCTCGCGCTCTCGTCCCGGACAGGAGCGCAGCCTGGCGTGAGTCAGCTGTCGTCCACGCGGGCGACGACATTCTCGCCGACGAGCATCGAGCAAGCCAGGGACGTCCTCATAGAGTACAAGGTCCGCTGCCACGTCCTTGGGATGCGGAGCTTGTCTCCCCGCACGAGAGCGGCCAACCGCTCCCGGATGTGAGCCTTGGGCGTTGGATCGCGGTTTCCGCCGGGTGCCCGGTGACCCCGACTTGCGTCGTGGCGGCGGAATGGGCGCGTCCCTTGTCACTGTCCCGCTCCTGGCCCGTACCTGCAATGCCTCGAAGATCGTCTGAAACACGCGCTACAGGGGGTCGACGTGCCGCTCGACCTCGTTTTCCCAAGTTTTACGACAACGGCGGTCGCGGTCCTTCAAGTGGGCGACGACGAGTCCGTCCTTACTGCCGAAGATGTTGTATAGCGACGCGACGGCGATCTGCGCCTGCGCGACAAGCGCGTCAACATCAGTGCTGGCTATTCCCTCTACATAGGAGAGGTCGTCTGCGCTGAGCCGTCACGTTCAAACCAGTTCGCTCAGCAAGTGACATCGGACCAACTATATAGCTCTAAATTATAGCGTTCGTTCTAGTTGGAGGGGGTCGGTATGGTCGAGGACCGGACCGATGACGGGAGGACCCCGCGATGGGCGATGGTGTGCGCTGGTACGTCGCTGATCGCGGTGTGCTACGGCTTTGCGCGCTTCGCTTATGGCTTGTTCGCTCCGGATTTCCAGCGGGACTTCGCCCTCGGTCCCACCATTTCGGGCGTTATCGGATCGGGCAGCTACGTCGGCTACTCGGTTGCGATCATCGCTGGCCTGCTCCTCACCGAACGTGTCGGGGCGAGGCCGGTGGCGCTGGCCGCCGGAGCTGTCGCGACGCTCGGGACTGCGGTGGTTGCAGCCGCCCCGAACGCCACGGTGCTCGCGGCTGGTGTTCTCATAGCAGGATCGAGCACTGGCCTGGCCTCGCCGCCGCTCGCTGCGGCCGTCGCGCGTTGGGTGGTGCGGGAGATACGGGATCGCGCCCAGACGATCGTCAACGCAGGCACCGGCGTCGGCGTCCTCCTTTCCGGCCCCATCGCCCTGCTTCTGACCGACAATTGGCGGCTGGCGTGGGGCGTATTCTCCGGCACCTGTGCGCTGGTGACGGTCTGGATCGCGGCGACAGTGCCGGCGACGCGTCCTGCCTTTTGTGGACCGGGGTCGAGTGGGAGCACCATCGTCACCGGCACCCGCAGGCTCCTCCTTGCCGCCGTGCTAATGGGCGTGGCCAGTTCCGCCGTCTGGACCTTCGGGCGCGACGTCGTCACGACAGTGGGTGGCGCCGGCCCGTCGGAGTCGGCTCTCATGTGGATGGTGGTCGGGGCGTCCGGCCTGGCGGGGGCCGTCAGCGCGGACTTGACCGTCCGCGTCGGCCTGGCTCGAGCCTGGTCCTGGGTGCTGGTTGCGATGTCGGCCGCGACGGTACTGCTGGCGATCCGGCCCGGCTTCACCGCGAGTGCGCTGGTCTCGGCGGCCCTGTTCGGGTCGACGTATATCGCGCTGTGTGGGCTGCTCCTCGTCTGGAGCACGCGCATCTACCCCGACCGCCCGTCATTCGGTGTCGGCGCGTCGTTCCTCATGATCGCCGTCGGGCAGGCAGTGGGAGCACCGCTCGTCGGTGTCGTGATCGACCTCGCGGGGTTCCTCAGCGCGTTCGGGCTCGTCGCGGTCGTCGGCCTGGTCGGCGCTGCCGTCCGGCCCGGGGCGGAGAGCACCGCCAACGGTGTGGTGACCGCGGACCCGAGGTCACCGTGGCGTCGGGGTGTTCCCACAGGTTGTCCAACGTTGTCTCGACCGCCCCGAGGGTCCAGTCGGGGTGGCCCGCGGCCAGCCGGTCGCGCGACGCGGTCGCGGTGAACCCGTCGAACACCGGGGGCGCGAGCACCTCCTCGTGGAACAACAATGAAGCGCCGGGCGCCTGGACGGACGCCTATGGCGTGTCGCCCCAGGTTGAGCACTGGGAGGACGACGCCCGCCAGGTGCCGGCGGCCGGCGTGTATGCGTCCACCTCATCACCGGCACCCGACGCTGGACTGCCGGCTCGGTGCTCTGAGAAACCCGGGGCGGCGGCCAACACCAGGGTCATTCTAAGCTCGTTTAGTGAGGTTGGCTGACCCGTCAGGGCAAGATCGGTGATCTTCGGCGTGTCGCGCTCCGGTAGGACGAGTGGTCGGGGCCCGGTGTTCCTCACCGACCGCCGCGCCCGTGTCGAGCTCCCCACCGCCGATCTCGACCCGCGCAGCCGGCGGGCGCGGTTGTCCTACCGACGCGCGGTCGAGTGTTTCGCCCACGCCACCGAGAAGCTGCCACGCTGCGTGACCGCCGCGTGCACCGGTAAGGCACGCCTCGCAAGCCGAACCGCACATAAGGATGATTAGCGGGTCGCCCGCAGGGCGGTGACCTGCGGGTTCCCGCCCGGGCGGCGTTATCACCCCGTCCCGCGCCCGAAACGCCCGACTATGCGGTCATCGGTGCATGACCATGCAGTGACGCACGGTCGCGCGCTCGGCGAGCTCGTGAGCTCATGA
>JBBSHN010000140.1:0-5652 GCA_038252945.1 Propionibacteriales bacterium
CGACGGGTCGAGATCGACGGAGACCGCTGAGAACGGTCCTGGTTGGAGAAGCAGGCGCATGGAGCTGACCATCGCTGACGGGGTCGCGATCCGGCTGGGTTCGCGACAACTCAATCGTGACCGCTGGGCCGTGGTGCCATTGCCGACTTTCGCGCGGCGTGACAGTCAGACGACGGGCCCGGCCAGTCACCAGCTCAAAGCACCTCCTGAGAGCGCTTCCGCAGCGCGGATCAGCGACTGGCGATGGTCGCCTCCAAACAGTCGGCCAGGGCGACAGCGGCGACTAGCGCCCCCTCGACAAAGGGCGTGCTGAGACGCAGCCGACGGCCGATTGCCCCCTCACCCGTCTCCGCAACATATTTGACGTCGACGACGCCACCGTTGTGCTCGATGACGTGCCGGCCACCAAAGGCTCGGCGCAGCGTCTTGATCATCTCCGTGTCAAGGCCTGTGAGGGGATCATCCTCAAAGTCGGCGAGCCACCGCTTCTGTAGGCGCTCGATGTTCTGCCACGGATTGCCTGCCGGTGCCTCCTTGCCGGCCTGGGCGTGGAGCTGCTTCGCGAGGTTCTGGAGAGCTGAGATCACCCGCGTAAGCGATTGCTCGATCGCCGTCGTGCGCTCGCCGGCAGCTTTGGCCTCAGGCGACAACCCTTCGACCCCCCGGAGCCGTCGCCGCATCGCCGCCAAGTTGTCATCGAAGATTGCCCTGGGCGGGGTGTCCGGGCCACAGTAAGGGCAGGCGGTCAGGAGATCGTAGATGACCGCCCGGTGGCCTCCATCCGGACAGACAAAGGTGCGCAGGGTTCCCTGCTCGACATAGGTCGGTAACGGCTTCGAGATTGGGGCGGGATTCCGGTGAGCCGTGTAGCGGATGCTGACGTTGGGACCGAGGCGCACTGTCCTGTCGCCCATCGAGCGGCTGAAGTCGGAGAGGGCGGAATGTCCGGCGGCTTCAAGGAACTGCTGAGTGCCGAACGCTATCCGCCGCAATTGATCGGCGGTGAAGAAGGCCTCGTCATCGCCGGTATGCCCGCAGGCCGGGCAGGTTAGCCGTCGTCGCAGGCGCGCAAGGTCGTATTCGGGTTGAAAGAGCTTGAAGTAGTTCAGGCAGTCGGGGTTTGGGCATTCGCGTCCGAACGCGCCATCCTCGTCGACGGTGAGCGATATTGCGGACGACCAACCCTCGGGCGTGCGCTCGGGCGGTGTCATCCCGTCGGGGAGTCGAAAACTCACCGTCTCAGGATAGCCGTGCCGGCAGATCACGACCCGTCAAGGAGCCGCTGATGCGGGCGCCAACATTCGCGTTCGACTGATGGTCAGAGACCAATGGGATTTTCAGCGGCCAAGATAGTCAATATGGGGGGCCAACGGACGGGGCGCACTAGCTTTCGTCTCCGCCGTGGACCGCGCCCAGATCATGGCGGGCGGGATGAGCGAGACCTCTGGTTACAGACACGCCCGTTATGGCTCGACGCTTGGCCAGACGAAGCGGGGCCCGCGCTGGTGATACTCGGCCTTTAGCAGATCGAGGTCGTGCTCCCACGCGGCGATGGCGCTCCAGTACTTCTCGCTGTTGCTCCGCGCCTTCGTGCGTCGAAGGTGGAAGGCATCCCAAACCAGCGCTGGGAAACCGCTCCTTCGTCATTCCTCATCTCGACCGATGCTCGCGCGGATCGCGAGACTGCTTAGCGACGCTGCCAAGGGGTGATCGCGTAAGACGGCGACCAAGGCGACGATATGGAGGCGTGGCGTCACGCCAAATTGGGCCGTCGGAGCACCACGTCAATGGGACGGGCCGGATCGTGGCGCGGCTCGGCAACACTCTGCGCCTGCCTCGGGGGTTGGCCTCGCCTGAGAAGGCCCTCATCCTCGACTTCCGTGACGCGCTGCAACCTGTGCGCACGGCCCCGCACTATTCTCTAGCAGAATTCCGGCGCATCAGTGGCATGGGTCTAGGCACCGGCATCCGGTGGCAACTACCTAGCGGCGCGGCAAGCCTTAGGGACCTGATTGCCGAACCTGGCGCCGGGCCGCTCTTTATGGGTTGAGTCGCTTCTGTTCAAGGGCGCATGTTGCCGTGGCGCGGTAGTGACCACTGCAGCCCGTCGAAATCGGCGAGTTGGCCCACGTAGCTAACCGCGGCAAGCTGTCGGGGGACCGAGGCCCTAGTAACGGTAACGCAACGCATTCTCCTGGCGGGGGCCCGAATCAGTCGCTGGTGGCCATTCGTAACTGGGTCAACCGCGCATAGTGCCCACGCCGATGAGCATCCACCGGGCCTGCGCCGTTCCGGCTAACACCTTCGTGGCGCCGACCAGATGCGGTCGCCATCGTCTCGCCACCGGCTCCGGCAAACCGGTCGATGACGGCGTCAACCCGCGCAACGCTCGACGGTCGTGCGCCCAGGAGTCAGCGAGACGGTCCCCAATCGGACAACAGGACAGCAGGTTGGTCGGCGACCACGCGAATGCGATGCGTACCGTCGGACCTGATGGTGAACAGATCATTGCAGCAGCCATCGGGGTGTCTGACATCGGCGATCAGCACGATCCTGCGGCCATCCGGTGAGTACGTGGCAAACCCACCCTGATGCCCTTTCGGAAAGTCCGTGATCCGCGTGCGACGGCTGCCGTCTGCGCGCATCTTCCAGACCTCACTGCGGGGCAGGCAGCAGTTGCTGGTGAAGATGATGTGGGCACCATCCGGCGACCAATCGGGATAGAACGCCTCGAAGATGGCGGGAGTCAGCCGATGCTGGTTGGTGCCATCGGCGTTCATGACCCAGATCGCCGACAGCAACCCGGCCCTGTTGCTGCCGAAAACGATGTGTGTACCGTCCGGCGAGTACTCGGGGTTGCCGCTGCTCCAGACCAGGCTGGTGAGACGTGTTCCTCTTACGTGAGGTCGGCGACTTCGGGATCGTGGCCCTCAAGGATTTCGGCTCAATTCTGTCAATGGACAACGACTCACGCTCGCGGTTGATGGCCGCGCTGCGGGAGGTGTACGACGGTTCGTGGACTCGACGCCTGGGCATCGATGGCGGCCAGTCTCTCGCCTGGTCCGGGAAGCTGGGAATCATCGCTGGGATCACACCCGCCATCGACTCCCACCACGCCATGATCGCCTTGCTGGGTCCTCGTTTCTTGATGTACCGCCATTCCGCCGCCGATCCTGACGAGCAGGCGAGAAGGGCCCTCGCCAGCAGTGGACGCGAGACCGTCATGCGAAGGGCGCTGTCAGAGGCGACCGCGGGAGCGCTCGGTACGGTTGAGATCGACTTTCTTCAACACCCGATCGCACACGAGCTAACCGAGAGCTTGGTCCGGATCGCCTCGCTCGCCGCGCGGTGCCGATCGCCGATCGAGCGCGATGCGAGGAGCCGCGACGTCGTGCTCGCGCCTCACCCAGAGGCTCCGACCCGCATCGCGAAGCAGCTCCTTCAGTTGCTTCGGGGCCTGCGTGCCCTTGGCGTCGACGAGAACGCGGCGTTGAGGCTTGTGTCGAAGGTGGGCTTGGACTCCATGCCGGTCGTCCGCAGGACGGTCTTGCGCAGCCTGGTCATGGGCAAGGAATCGACGCTGGCGCAGATTGCGGAGGGCATGGCATATCCGGGAACGACGGTACGACGGGTCCTCGAGGAGCTCGCACTGCTCGAGATTGCACGCCATGGGACTGGCCCTGGCCGTGCCGAGACGTGGCAACTGACTGACTGGGCAACGGACCACGCGGCCGCGTCGCTTGCTGATGACTGACCCCGAGCATCGCGCGTATTCCCGAAATGTCGGAGGGGTCCTGGTCACGGTGCTTTCCCGATATGTCGGTCCCCTTCAGCCACCAGCAGCGCTTCCCGAATGTCTGCGTTCGTACGTTCACACAGCTCGACCCAGAATGACTAGTCCCGCTTTTCGGGAAGTCTGGTGGATACCCACGTCATGAACAGCCTCGTGACGGAGAGGCAGGTGTCTGGCGAGGCCTCAGCATGGTCGTGCGAGTCGGCACGCTTGTTGATGTCCCACGGCTGGTGCCTCTCATCCCGGGCGACCACGGCGACGGCGCGGGCGGTAAGGCTGGGGCCGACCCTTCGTCGCTGGACACGTCTTGACATCCGGCCATGTTCCTGACGGCTCGAAAGGCAGCCGAGCAGCTGGGAGTCAGCGAGGCGACGGTTCGGCGCTACGTTCCCCGCGTTCGCATTGGGCCAAGGACCGTCCGCTACGACATCGAGGGCTACCATGCAGACGATGCGACCTCACCGGGCAGGGAGTCTTTTCTACCGCGAGAAGGACCGCCACTGGGTAGCGCAAGTGGGATATCCAAGCGGCAAGCGACCGACGGCGGCATGTCCGCACAGGCACGCCCCCTCGGACCGTCCCTGTCGCGAAGCGCGTTCGCTCCTGGCGGAGATGTTGCGGCGCCGAGACGAGGGCGTCGTCGACGTGTCGCGGAGGTCGACGACCGGGGCCTTCCTCGACAACTGGCTCCGTGACGCGGTGCAAGTCCGTCCCGCTACGTTCCGGCGATACGAGCAGATCGTCCGTATCTATCTAAAGCCGGCTCTGGGCCGCACTCCTCTCGGGGACCTCACGCCGCTACAAGTGCAGGCGATGCTGAACGGCATCTCCCGTCACCCGCAAACCGTCGCGCATGTGCGCGCAGTCCTGCGGGCAGCTCTCGGTTGGGCAGTCAAGTCGCGGATGCTCCCGTACAACGCCGCAGAGTTGACGACGTCGCCGCGCATCCCATACCGGGAACCTTCGTTCCTGTCGGCTGCAGAGGCGCGCATCTTGATCGAGGGAACGCAGGACGACCGGCTCGGTGCACTCTGGCGGCTGGCAGTAATGAGCGGGATGCGGGAGGCAGAGTTGCTCGGGCTCGCCTGGGACGATGTCGACCTCGACACGGGCGTCCTGCGGGTCCGACATACCCTAGTCCGCGTCCGGCGCCAAGACCCGAAGCCGGACGAGAGTCCGACGGGCTGGGCTCTGGCTCCACCGAAGACGGACAGATCACGACGCGCCATACCGCTCAGCGCGAGCACTATTGCTGCACTTAGAGAACATCGTCGCCGGCAACTCGTAGAGCGAGTGGGCGCAGGCGGGCAGTTCCCGTTTCACGGCCTGATCTTCACGACACGGACCGGGTGGCCCTTGTATGCCTGGCACGTGCTGGCCGAGCTATACAAGGCCGAGGAGCGGCTGGGGCTTCCGAAGGTGCCGATGCATGGCCTGAGACACTCGACAGCCTCGACACTTGCCGCGCTCGGGGTCCAGCCTGCTGTCGCGATGGCGCTTCTCGGTCACACCACCAGCCGAATGACAGATACCTACACCCATATCGTCATCGAAGCCGTCAGAGAGGCGGTTGATCGCGTCGACGCAACCATCACCCGAGGTGCGTCCTCACAGCCACCCGCTATGGCCGCGGACCCGGATTTCTCCCGTTCTGCTGACCGTTCTGCTGACCAGACCGGCCGCTAGTGCGGTCCGGCCAGGCGTATCGTGCGGAGGTGGTGGAGGCGACGACCGGATTCGAACCGGTGAATAGAGGTTTTGCAGACCTCCCCCTTAGCCACTTGGGTACGTCGCCCCGGATCTGGCTGGCCCTCGAGGATTCGAACCTCGGTTCACGGATCCAAAGTCCGGCGTCCTAC
>JBBSHN010000141.1:0-5607 GCA_038252945.1 Propionibacteriales bacterium
CGTCGAGCCCACGTTCTTCCATGTAGCTGCATGCCTTGTCGAGGAAGTGCTCCTGCATGTCAAGCGCGGTCATGGAGCGGCCGTCGCGCAGCCGCACCAGGTGGGTGAGGGTGGGATCGTGCGAGACCTTGTGCAGCTCGGCGACCGGATTGTCGACCGCGAGCTCTTCCCCCATTACTCGGTCCTCGATCATCGCGAGCACCAGCGACGTCGTTCCCACTTTGAGGTACGTCGACAGCTCGGCCAGGTTGGCGTCGCCGATGATGACGTGCAGCCGCCGGTACTTCTCCGGATCGGCGTGTGGCTCGTCGCGGGTGTTGACGATCGGCCGCTTCAGCGTGGTCTCCAGCCCCACTTCCACCTCGAAGAAGTCGGCACGTTGACTGATCTGAAATCCGCCGGTCGAACCGTCTTGGCCAATCCCGACCCGGCCGGCTCCTGCGACGATCTGTCGGCTGACAAAGAATGGCGTGATGTGGCGAACGATGTCAGGAAACGGTGTGGACCGCTTCATCAGATAGTTCTCGTGAGCGCCGTACGACGCTCCCTTGTTGTCCGTGTTGTTCTTGTACAGGACGACCGGGTTCTGCCCCGGAATTCGCACTGCCTCCGCCGCCGCCACGATGATCCGCTCGCCGGCTTTGTCCCAAATCACGACATCGCGTGGATTTGTGCATTCCGGAGTGGAGTACTCCGGATGAGCGTGATCGACGTACAGCCGAGCGCCGTTGGTGAGAATGACATTAGCCAAACCGACGTCTTCGTCGGTCAGCTGGCTAGGGTCGGCTGCCGCGCGGCTGAGGTCGAAGCCACGGGCATCACGCAGCGGGTTCTCCTCCTCGAAATCCCAGCGCGCCCGGCGCGACCTTGCCGCCGTACTCGCATAGGCGTTCACGACCTGCGACGACGCCAGCATCGGATTGGCTCCGGGAGTGCCGAGCACCGAGATTCCGAACTCGGTCTCGGTGCCCATGATGCGCCGGACCGTCATACGCACGAGCCTACGTGGAGCGGACTCCCCGCCCCTCCTCCACGCCGACACGCCGGCAGACGCGGGCCTTTCGTGGCGTGTCGGCGAAGAGGGGTCAGAGGTATTGGCCGGTGTTGGCGACGGTGTCGATGGACCGGCCGGGCTCGGTGCCCTCCTTGCCGGAGATGAGCGTGCGGATGAACACGATCCGCTCGCCCTTCTTGCCGGAAATGCGCGCCCAGTCGTCGGGGTTTGTGGTGTTGGGCAAGTCCTCGTTCTCCTTGAACTCGTCAACGCACGCCTGCAGCATGTGCTGCACCCGGATGCCACGCTGGGCGTTGTCTAACAGGTCCTTGATCGCCATCTTCTTGGCGCGATCGACGATGTTTTGAATCATCGCTCCGGAGTTGAAGTCCTTGAAGTACAACACCTCTTTGTCGCCGTTGGCGTAGGTGACTTCGAGGAACCGGTTCTCCTCCAACTCGGTGTACATCCGCTCGACAGTGCGCTGGATCATTCCTGCGACGCACGCCTCACGGTTGCCGTTGAACTCCGACACGTCGTCGCTGTGCAACGGAAGATCGGCGATGAGGTACTTGGTGAAGATGTCGCGCGCGGACTCTGCGTCGGGCCGCTCGATCTTGATCTTCACGTCGAGGCGGCCCGGGCGGAGAATCGCCGGGTCGATCATGTCCTCGCGGTTGGAGGCGCCGATGACAATGACGTTTTCCAAGCCCTCGACGCCGTCGATCTCGCTCAGCAGCTGCGGCACGATCGTGTTCTCCACGTCCGACGACACACCTGAACCGCGGGTGCGGAACAACGAATCCATCTCGTCGAAAAACACGATGACCGGGGTGCCCTCCCCCGCCTTCTCGCGAGCCCTCTGAAAGACCAGCCGGATGTGCCGCTCGGTCTCACCGACGTACTTGTTGAGCAGCTCGGGGCCCTTGATGTTCAAGAAAAATGACTTGCCCTCCTCGCCAGTTTTGGCCGCGACCTGCTTGGCCAATGAGTTGGCGACCGCCTTGGCGATGAGAGTCTTCCCGCAGCCGGGCGGGCCGTACAGCAGCACACCCTTGGGTGGCTTGAGCTTGTGCTCGAGGAACAGGTCAGGATGCAGGTAAGGCAGCTCGATCGCGTCACGGATCTGGTCGATCTGCCGCATCAACCCGCCGATGTCGGCGTAGTCGATGTCGGGGACCTCTTCGAGGATGAGCTCCTCGACCTCGATTTTCGGGATGCGTTCGTAGATGTAGTTGGAGCGGCCGTCGAGGAGTACCGAGTCACCGGCGCGCAACGGCTGGCTCCGCATGCTCTCGGCGATCCGGACGACGCGCTCCTCGTCGGCGTTGGCGATCACCAAGGCACGCTGGCCGCCAGCGAGCATCTCCTTGATCATCACGACCTCGCCGACCTCTTCGAAGCTCAAGGCTTCAACAACGTTGAGCGCCTCGTTCAGCATCACCTCTTGGCCACGCGCAAGCTCATCAACCTCCACAGAGGGGCTCACATTGACCCGCAGCTTGCGGCCACCGGTGAAGACGTCAACCGTGGAGTCCTCGTTGGCAGCAAGAAACGTGCCGAACCCCGTGGGCGGCTGGGCGAGCCGGTCAACCTCCTCCTTCAGGGTGAGGATCTGGTCGCGAGCCTCGCGCAGCGTCGCGGCCAAGCGCTCGTTTTGAGAGGTGAGAGCCGCGATCGAGGCCTGCGTCTCACCGAGCCGCTGCTCAAGATACCGAGCTGCCGACGGCGCGTCGGAGAGGCGGCGACGCAGGTCTAAGACCTCGGCCTCGAGGAACTCCACCTGCCTGCGCAAGTCGTCTGCCGACAACCGGCCATCCCTTGCGGCCACTGGGTACCACCTCCACACCGATGACCAAGTACCTCGACCCTACCCACGGCGCGGCCGTTGAAGCGATGTTCAGGTTACGTGTCGGTATCGGTGCGATTCGGCCCGCCGGTGGAAACACCAGGATCTTCGGTGGGCGTCATCCGCTGCGGTCGCGGACCGGTGTAGTCAGGGCCGTAGGCGCCGGGCGCCGGCCTTCGTGACTGGCGAGGTGCCCGAACTCCCGGGGCAAGCCGGCGCGCAGTGACGAGAAAGCCGGTGTGACCCGACATCCGGTGCTCGGGCCGTACGGCGAGGCCCGCGACGTGCCAACCGCGGATCAGGGACTCCCACGCCGCGGGCTCGGTGAAACTGCCATGTGCCCGGACCGTCTCCACGAAACGGCTCAGCTGCGTCGTCGTTGCGACGTACGCACACAGCACTCCGCCCGGCGCCAGAGCCTCAGCGGAGGCGATGACGCAGTCCCACGGCGCGAGCAGATCCAAGACGATCCGATCCACCTGCCTCTCGGCCAGGTCGGTCGCCACGTCGCTGATGTTCAACTCCCAGGCGGGATGCCGTTCCCCGAAGAAGGCTTTCACGTTGCGATCGGCAATTTCGGCGAAGTCAGCCCGCCGCTCGTAAGACGTCAGGCGCCCGTCGGGGCCAACTGCCCGCAGCAGCGCACACGTCAGCGCCCCTGATCCCGCACCGGCTTCGACGACCCGAGCTCCCGGGAAGATGTCGCCCATCATGACGATCTGCGCTGCGTCTTTGGGGTAGACGACGGCGGCACCTCTTGGCATCGCGACCGAGAACTCGGCAAGCAGCGGCCGCACCACCAGATAGTCGACCCCTCCGCTGGAGGTGGCGACCGTACCGTCGGGCTGCCCGATGATGGCGTCATGCTCGATCGCACCCTTGTGGGTGTGATAGGTCGTGCCCGCAGCTAGGTGCACGCTGAAGTTGCGACCCTTGGGGTCGGTCAACCGCACCCGCTCGCCCGCACGTAACGGACCGCGTCGCACGCCCGACCAGGCGGGGTCGTGGTACTCCGGTGGATCGCTCAAGCTGCTGCGAAAGCCGCGTCGACGTCCTTGGTTACGAGCACGCCGTACACCGAGCCGTCGGACTCGGTGAGCAGGTATTCCGGCGAGGGAGAGCTGCTCATGGCCCGCAGCAACTCCTCGCCGGTCAGGTCAGCCGACAACGTGACGCCCGCGTCGATCCGCCGCGCGAGGTCGCCGGAGGCTAACCACGGACGTCGGTCCACCGGAGTTGATGCCACGGCATCCTCATTGACCATCCCGACGGGATGCCCATCAGGTGTGACGACTAGCAACGATCCTGCGCGGGCTTCCTGAGCGCGACGGACCGCCTCTGCGACCGGAAGGTCCGCGGGTACGCCGATAGTCGAGCGCGCCAGCCGCCGAGCGGACAGGGCCGGCAACTTCTCCCGCATTCGCGACACCGCGAGTGCCTGAGAAGCGCCGGTCCACAAAAACGCCCCCACCATGAATGCGAACAGGTAGTCGACGATGTCTGGTGTGCGGCCCCATAGCGGCATCGCTGCGGGATATAGCACTGCCGCTACCGCTGCGAGCCGACCTCCCCACGCGGCAACTGCCACACCGAGAAGTCGGCGGGAGGTGAGGGCCCAGACGACCGACTGGAGGACTCGTCCGCCGTCCAACGGCAGGCCCGGCACCAGATTGAGGACTCCCACCACAAGATTTGTGTAGCCGAGCGCAGCGATCGTCAGCTTGAGCACTCCCGGAGGCAGCACGTCGACAACCGCCCACGAAAGCGCGCCAACCACCAAGGAGGTCAGCGGTCCGACGACGGCGATCACGAACTCCCGCCAGGGCGTCTCCGCGTCTCCCTCGATCTCGGTGGCTCCGCCGAGGAAGTGCAGGTAAATCGATCGCACGGGCATCTGAAACGCCCGAGCGGCCAGGGCATGGGACATCTCGTGCAGAAGCACGGATGCGTACAACAGAATGGCGAAGGCCAGCCCGGCGAGATATGCCCAGGCTCCGAGCATCGGGGCGACCTGCTGAATCTGCGGTGTCATGACCAAGGCGATGAGACCAACGATGAGAAACCACGAGTTCGCCACGAGGATGTCGATGCCCGCGATGTTGCCGACCCGGATGCCGCCGCCTTGTAGGCGCGGGCGCTCCTGACGCGACTCGTCGAGGCGGCTCACGCACCCACGCTAGCGAACTTTGTCGGCGCGGTGACCTAGCCTCCTTGTCATGACCACCTCGGTGGAGTTGCAAACATCGATCGCGCCGGCGACAAGCCGTGCACCGTCAGCCACGGAATCAGGCGAGCTGACCCGGTTCAACTCGCTGTCACCGAGCCGCGCCGCCGACTTCATGACCTGTCCGCTGCTTTACCGCTTCCGTGTGATCGACAAGCTGCCGGAGGCGCCGAGCGTTGACGCGGTGCGAGGCTCGGTTGTGCACAAGGTTCTGGAAAACCTCTTCGACCTCCCGGCGGCTCATCGCACAACGGCGCGAGCAGACTCCCTGCTTGCCCCAGCCTGGCATCAGCTCGTCGAAGACGAGCCCGCCCTCGCTGAGATGTTCGGCCCCGACGCAGCAGACCTCATCACCTGGCTTGACCAGTGTCGCGCACTGCTGCGCCGCTATTTCACGCTCGAAAATCCCCAGTGCCTCGAGCCCGCTGAGCGTGAGCTGCACGTCGTCACCGAGCTGCCCTCTGGCCTGCACTTGCACGGCTACATCGATCGGGTCGACATCGCCTCCACGGGCGACCTGCGCATCGTGGACTACAAGAC